>CAOJRT010000038.1 GCA_948442255.1 uncultured Caryophanales bacterium
TTTTGATAATTTCTTTTTCCAATTTCTTGTTGTACTTCTTCATAAGATAATGATTTATTTTCCATAAAAGCAATAATCTCTTTATAAGTTTGAATATCATTCTTCTTTTTAAATTTCTCAATGACTATTGCTGTTACAAATGTTATTACAAAAAATAATGCCCAAATAATAACACCAATGTATCCATCTAAGGTAAATAATGGATATGCACTAAACATAACAATTAGCATTTCTACTAGGAAAATATAACTCATTATATTAAATTTTTCTATTTTTTCTTTACTTACTATCCTTTTCATCTCCTCTATATCTCCTTTTATAAAATCATCTAGAGTTACATGAAAAATGTTAGATAACATAGTTAAACTTTTTATATCAGGATAACTTTTATTTGTCTCCCAATTAGATATTGTTTGTCTTGAAACAAAAACTTTCAATGCTAATTCATCTTGTGAAATATTTTGTTTTTCTCTGTATTTTTTAATTCTTGCTCCAACATTCATTTTGCACCTCCAATTACATTTTATATGAAAGAAATATTTTTGTCTGTCAAAAGTCTTTGACATCTAGTTATTAGTAATGAATTATAGTAAATTATTTTTCTTAATTGTAGCAAAAAAGAGTAAATCTTAAATAATCTACTCCACAAATTGTAATTTGTGTTATACTAAAATTCTAAATGCAAAAGCTAATAATAATGCTATTAACAAACTATAAACACTATTTTTAGGATTTACATATAACACTAATATTGTTCCTATAAACAAAATAGTATCAATTATACTTTTAAAATAAAAATACCCAACTCCTATACTAAAAGATGATATTAACATTATAGTAAGGATTATGCTACTAATAATAATTGATATTTTTTCTTTTCCCTTTGCATACCAACAAATAAAGGCAAGTATTGGTGTTATCATAGTTATTCCATACCAAATCATCATATAGTTTTTAGGATTAAAACCACTAAAATAAATTGTATATAAATGGTAACTTACTGTCATACCTACAAAAAACAAAAATACATTCAAACTTGCTCTTAATGGTGTCTTACTAAATACTGAAATGGTAGCAGCAATAAAGATCCATATTCCAAACAAAGAAAATACATTTCTTAAATCTAATATTCCAAATATATGTTTCCACCATATTGTATCATCAATGCTTAAATTATCTAGCCATTTAGAAAATATCCCCAATATTATTCCTAATAAAAATATTGAACTTGTATTTAATATTTTCCTACTTATTTTTAGACTTCTATCAGGAACTCTAATTTTTTCCAAAAATTCTTTCATACTTGCTCCGTTCTAAATTGTAATTTTTTCTATTTTGCGATAAATCTATAAATTGCATAAGCAACCCATATAAGCCAAGAGAATGCCCATATATCAAATATAAGACTTACTGTTAAATACACAATAGCCACTATGATTGCTATTAACCAATTCATAATTTTTTTCTTATCCATAATTACATCTCACTTTCAAATTGTAATTTAGCGATTGCCTTTATAATCAATATTGGCTAATTTTGCTTGTTTACACAAATCTTTTGTTTGAATTTTATATTGTTTTCCATCTTTTATGGTATAAGTTCCACATTGTCTAAACTCAAAATTAACATTCTTTCTTATACATTGTTCTCTAATATCTAATGCCCAGTCATAATTAAATATCCTAGCATTTATATCAGATTCTCCACCAACTACAACTAATTCAATATTATCGAAATATTTTTCAATGTCTATTTTTTCTAATAATGGTTGTGCTGTTATACATTTATGTTTTATTGGCAAATCTTTAAATATCGATAATTTATAATCTGCATTTTTTTGATTTTCAATAGTGCAACATACAACTACATTATCGTATCCATCTTCCCAGTCATCTGGAATACATTTCATAAATCTATCAATTCTTTTTGTTAGAAACAAAAAAGTACAGTCCTGTCTTTCTTTAATCATTTTCCAACATTCATTTCTCCACTTATCTGCTTCTTCTATTAGAAAATCAGTAGAAAAACATAAATAAACAATTCCAGATTTCATTTTATAATTACCATTTTTTAATTTTTCTATTGGTTTTTCAAAGTCTTTTGTTTTTACTATATCATTTGTATCGACATTTCTTTTTGAATCGCCTTTATGAATATAGCAATGTAAACAACCATCACTACATTTTTTACACCCTTGCCACGGATTCCACATTGCCATATTATTTTACTCCTAAAATCTTGATTTTTCATAGTTGTAAGGAATACTTGTACCTACAACTACATCTTCTATTTTTTCAATAATTAACCAATCGTCCATATTTCCTTGATGGTCAAAATCTAATGCTGTAATTTCTTCTACATTTGTAAATTCAACTAGACATAAGCATTTTTTGTGCCATCTTTCTTTTTGCTTATCAGTTAACTGTAATTGATTATTATTATCTTCAATAGTTTTTGTTATTTCTTCATCACTTAATTTTACATAGTTTTGAACATCTTTTACAACTGCCTTTGCTGTTATCTTTTTTGTTCCTTTTTCCATAAAATAAAGTATCTCATCTTTAAATACTCTGCTATGTGGTATTTTTCTTCCTGCTGCACCTCTTATAATCATTGTTTTACTACCATCTAAAATCTTATTTAATTCTTTTGATTTATCATCACAATATACTAAATGTACCATATTTTAATTCTCCTTTTTATTTTTAATCTCAGCGATAACTTACTATTTAACGATTAGTTTTATATTTATATTATATCACTTTATCTATTATTTTTATATGACTTTAATTAAAAAACACCTCTAAATCATAGAGATGTTTATAAAAAAATTGATCAATTTAAGATAATCCTACTAAATCTGCATAATCATTATATTCTTCCATAAGAATACTGGAAGTTTTTTCAAGTTCTATTTTTAATTGTTGTCCTTTTTCCTCCCATTCCTTATGACTTTTTTTAATTATCTTAAGTGGTTCATTTTCTCCATGCTCTATTATTTCTCTTTGTAATCGTTTACATTTAAGTTCGTAAAGACTAATAAATGTTTTTGTATTTTCATATATGAATTTATAAGAAGCATTAAAAATTTGATTAAATGCTTCTTCAGTTGTAATTTCTTGTTTATCCTTCATTTAATTTCCCCTTTTCCTTTAAATCATTTATTTAATTCCAAAAATTAAATTCATTTTCTTTAAATCTATTTTGTTCTTCAATAATAATTATAAATCTTTTTAAATCTTCCAAAAAATATATTCTATCTTTGAATATAATCTTTTCTCCATCATATAAGTACAAATGTAACGAACCATATATCTTTCTAATTTTGCAATGGTATGTATTTATACCAACTACACTATTAAATGTATAAACTTCTATTGCCTCTTTTCCAATCACTTTATTACTATATTCAAAATTGTCAAAAATGATTTCATGATTAGTGTTTTTTAAAAATTTTGGTATTTGATTCAACACTTTTTTATCTTCATCTATTAAAAAATTAGGTTTTACTATAATGTTTGATTCTTTTTTATTGAAAACTTTTATAATATTTTTAAATATTTTATCTTCTTCTTTCGTTAAGTTTTCTATATCTTTTTTTGGCAAATTATATGTAAACATTATCTCAACATCATTCAAATTTTTACTAATTTTATAAACAAATTTTTTTAATAAAGTATCTTCTTTATCAACTTTGTAGTTCATTATATATTTATTACTAACTTTACCAAAGTAAATGTTATAAAATAGTTTCATCTTATTAAGACCAGTAAAAAAATCATCAAACAGTAATATATTATTTTTTCTTACTATTTTTTGTTCAGATAATTCAGTATATTTATTGAAAACATCTCCTGCTAAATCACTGCAAAAACAAGTCAATTTATTTTCATCTTCAAAATAATTATCGAGAAAAGTTTTAGAAATGCTTTTTCTTTTATGGATTATTTCTAATGTTTCTAATAAACTATTAAAATAAACTAAAATATAAGTTAATGATAAATTAGATAAATAACTTTCTCTAGTGAACTTATATCGCCTTCTACTTAACTCAAATACCTTTAAAAGGTCTTTATCATTAAAGTAATTTATAATTATTTCTCTACGACTTAACTTATACTTTTCTAAAATATCTTTAATCAGATTTAATAATTGTTTATTATTAATTGCTCATTGCTTATTGTTTCAAATGAAATGTCCATCTTCATGCTATCTTCCCCACTTGTCCTCATATTTTATAAACTCTACTATTCTTGTTGCATCTTCTTTTGTAAATATCCTATCCTTAAAGATATTTTCCTTTTTATAAGTTACATATGTAAACAACATACCTTTTAATTTTGCAATTTTAATTTCATACTCTTTACTATTGATACTAATTATTCCTTCAAACAGTTTAATCATATATTCATTTTCTATATCTTTTAAAATAACAAAGTTAGTAGCGACCATTCCTTCAATATGAACTATAGTATTTTTCAATTTTTCAACATATTCTTGAATTAGTTTATTTTCACTTACATTAACATCATTACTTATAGCAATTGCTTTTGGATTAGACATTATTAAATCCTCAACAATTCTATCAATTTTTGATATATCAATAGATGATAAATCTTTTTCTCTAATAAACGAAAGATAATATAAATCTAAAATACTACTATCAAACCATTTTTCGCTTATTCTATGAATTTGCATTAATATATCTTTATTTTGAGTTCTCTCAAAAGTTCTTATCTTTGAATTTGTATTCATTCCAAATTTTACATAATACTGCGTTTTTGTTTTTAGAAACCCTTGTTTAAATCTTCTTACTAATAAATGCTCTGCATTTATTAAAATCTCTTTCTTATCTATTTCTTTATTTTGAACTACATTATATAATCTTTGAAAATTATTTTTTTGATCAAATAATATATTTATCATAAATTGTAATAAAAACTCATTATTTCTTTGAAAGGTAAAGTCAACTTTTGAAATATAACAATCGAAATAAATCATTAAATTAAATAAACTATATTTTGAGAATATTAATTGATTCCTATATCTGTTATTGTCAGAAAAAAATAATAAATCCAAATCTAATTCATCCATTAATCTATAAATAACATCTCCATATAAAAAATTATTTTTTACTATAATAATTTTAATAATATCTAAAAATTCTAATTGATTTTCTAGGAGATTTTGACTGTAATTATTTTCATAAGAACATTTACTTTTACTAACATATTTTTTTCGCTCAATTATACTTTCTTTTATCCACTGTTTAATATTATCAAAACTTATAGTACTTATAATAATATTTTGTAATTCATAATTATCTATAAGAGTTTTTAAGGCATCTACTTTCTTCTCGCTATCTATAAAATCAAAATAATTTTCAAGAATTACAATAATTTCTTTTTGCTTTGTTTTATTTTTTTCATCAAAGAAAGATTTTATTACATTACAATGTAACAGACTTCTAACTACGCTATATGGATGCTTAATATCCATTTCTTCTACTATCTTTATTGTACTACTTACTTCCCTATATGATTCATGTCACCGTTTCCTTTCAAAATAAATTAACAATTTTAATGGGTATTAGGTTTATTAAGATATAATTTTATAATTTATATGTAAATAATTTTTATATTTTTAACTAATACTATAAGAAAGAAGGTGCAAAATGAACACACAAGAATTACTTGGTCTTAATACAAAATGGTATAGATACCAAAAGAAAATGACACAAGAACAATTTGCTGAAAAGACAAAATTTAAAATGGCATATATCAGTCTTATTGAATGTGGTCATGCAAATCCAACTTGTAGTAATATTGATATAATTTCTGATGCACTAGATATTGAAGTCATAAATCTATTTAATAAACAAACAGCCATTAAAGCTAAAAAATTACCAGCTCGAGTTGATCAATATAATCGTAGATAATAAATAATTTAATAAAAATGAATAAAGTGGTAGTACTGCTCTAAATAAAATACTACCACTTTTTATATTATAAATTGTTAATTTATAAATTATCTACTTCACAAAGTTTATCATACTGTCAAACATAAGTCAACGCATATACGTAAATTTTTATTTCTCTATTTTGATAAAATTATATATGAAATTAAAGAAAGTGAGGTGGATACTATGACTTTTCAAGAAGCAGTTAGTAAAAGAATTTTTGAATTATGTGAAAAGTTTAATTATACACCTAATGGGTTAGCAGAAGCATCATGTGTTCCACCTTCATCTCTGCAAAATATTACCAGTTGTAGAAATACTAATCCAAGTTCATTTGTCATTTTCCTATTATGTAATACTTTAGGAATCACAATAAAAGATTTTTTCGATAGTGATTTATTTAATCCTAAAAATATAATTATTCAATAGTTTGTTAGTAAAGCAAACTATTTTTTTATCGCTCATATTCTTCATATAAATCATAATCATCATCCCATAAATTCTCAATAGGATTTTTTAATTTATTGATATTACTCATGATAGCACTTTTAAAATAACCAAACTTATTCTCAATTCGATTTCCATCTTCATCTGCAAAATCTCGTTTTAATACTCTAGGTACTATATAATGTATAATTTGAATTAAATCTTTGTATGAATTATCATCTCCTAATAAATCTTCAAACAATTTATCATAATAGAAAATTTGAGTATCTGCTTCACTTATATATCCCCTGTCAATAAGTTCTAATGTTAAAATATTATGTTCTTCAGCAACAAAAAAAGATGATATGGTTTTATCATCTTTATCTATTTGTTTATTAATATTTTGTATATTAGTATTTATTTGTAGTTGATTTTCCACATTTGGATTATCCATGTATGGACTTTCCATATCTGGATTATTTTCGTTATCTTGTTCTAATATATAAGGCTTTTCATATATCAAATAATTATACTCAAAATACCCTTTATTTCCTCTTACCTTTTCTATTTCTAAATAATGATTATCTTGTAATTCCTTTAATGTTGATCTAATTGCATCTCTATTCTCTTTGCTAATAGCACATAAACCTTTTAAAGAGTAATCCCAATCTGGAGGCAAACTCAACATGAAAGAAAGTAAACCTTTTGCTTTAAAACTTAAATTCCTATCTCTTAAATGGAAATTAGACATTATTGTAAAATCTTTTGTTTTTTCTATTTTAAATACAGACATTTTATTCACCCCCTAAATTTTTACAAAAAAAAGAATATAGATTCATCTATACTCTTTTTCAAATTTAATTATTTTTGTTTTGGTCTAATAACTTCTAAACCACCCATATAAGGTTGTAAAACCTTTGGAATTATTATGCTGCCATCACTTTGGTAGCCAGACTCGATTATTGCGATAAGTGAGCGTGGGCTTGCAATCACTGTGTTGTTTAGTGTTGAAAGGAATTGATTACCATTTTCAGTTTTCATTCTTATACCTAATCTTCTTGCTTGAGCATCTCCTAAAGTTGCACAAGAACCAACTTCAAAATATTTTTGTTGTCTTGGACTCCATGCTTCAACATCACAAGATTTAACTTTTAAATCTGCTAAATCTCCACTACAACATTCTAAAGTTCTAACAGATAAACCCATACTCCTAAAGAATTCTACTGTATAACTCCACATTTTGTTATACCATTCCATAGCATCTTCAGGTTTACATAGAACTACCATCTCTTGTTTTTCAAATTGATGAACTCTGTATAATCCTCTTTCTTCAAGACCATGAGCTCCAACTTCTTTTCTAAAACATGGAGAATAACCTGTCATAGCTATTGGTAATTCTTTTTCATCTATTATTTGACCTTTAAATTTACCAATCATACTATGTTCGCTTGTTCCAATTAAGTATAAATCTTCGCCTTCAATTTTATACATCATAGCATCCATTTCTGCAAATGACATAACACCTGTTACAACATCACTACGAATCATAAATGGTGGTATTGCATATGTAAATCCTTTACTTATCATGAAATCTCTTGCATATGCAATTGTTGCTTCATGTAATCGTGCAATATCTCCTACTAAATAATAAAAACCATTTCCACTTGTTCTTCCTGCACTGTCTTTATCAAGACCACCTAATGCTTCACAAATATCTGCATGATATGGTATTTCATAATCTCTTACAAATGGTTCTCCAAATTTTTCTATTTCTACATTTTCACTATCATCTTTACCAATTGGCACACTATCATCAATAATATTTGGAATTACCATCATTTTACTTTTTAAGTTTTCAGATAATTCACTTTCTTCTTTTTCTATACTTTCTAATTGATTGTTAATTTCTACTACCCTTTGCTTTTTAGCATTTGCTTCATCAACTTTCTTATCTCTAAATAAAGCTCCTATTTCATCACTTGTTGCATTTCTTTCTTGTCTTAAACTATCCCCTGTTGATTTTAACTCTCTAATTTTTTGATCCAATTCAATTACCTCATCTACTAAAGGTAATTTCTCATCTTGAAATTTCTTCTTTATATTTTCCTTTACTTTATCCTTATTTTCTCGTACGAATTTTATATCTAACATTTCCAATCTTCCTTTCTTACTAGGTATTATACCTCAACCATTTTTTATATTATTTGTGAGAATTTTTAGTAATTGCCTTTATACACAAACAGCAACAATAACTTTCACATTTTCTAGATAAAATTTAACATTATTTTCGTTAATTGTTAAGCACTTATGAGAGTCGATTTTGCTTGAAAATTCAAGGATTTCAACCAATTTCCTACTTGAGTGCATATGGCTACTAAAGGATTATTGAGTGTCGAAAGTAAATAATTTCCATTCTCTCCTTTAGCTCTTATGCCTAATCTTCTTGCTTGTGCATCTCCTAAAGTTGAACAAGATCCAACTTCAAAATATTTCTTTTGTCGTGGACTCCATGCTTCAACATCACATGACTTAACTTTAAGATCTGCAAGATCTCCAGAACAACATTCTAATGTTCTTACTGGTACATCTAAACTTCTGAAAAATTCAACTGTATAACTCCACATTTTGTTGTACCAATCCATTGATTCTTCAGGTTTACATAAAACAATCATTTCTTGTTTTTCAAATTGGTGAACTCTATATAGCCCTCTTTCTTCTAAGCCATGAGAACCAACTTCTTTTCTAAAACAAGGTGAATATGATGTTAAAGTAATTGGTAATTCTTCTTCCTTAACAATCTGACCTTTATATTTTCCTATCATTGAATGTTCTGATGTTCCGATTAAATATAAATCTTCATTCTCTATCTTATACATCATAGCATCCATTTCTGCAAAAGACATAACTCCAGTTACTACATCACTTCTGATCATAAATGGAGGAACACAATAAGTAAATCCTTTATCTATCATAAAATCTCTTGCATAAGATAACATTGCCGAATGTAATCTTGCTATATCACCCATTAAATAATAAAATCCGTTGCCACTTGTTCTTCCAGCAGCTTCTTTATCTAATCCATTTAAGACAGCGCATATATCAGCGTGATATGGTATTTCATAATCTGGAACAAATGGTTCTCCAAATTTTTCAATTTCCACATTTTCACTATCATCTTTTCCAATAGGTACACTATCATCAATAATATTTGGAATCGCCATCATTTTACTTTTTAATTCTTCTGATAATTCATTTTCTTCTTTTTCTATATCTTGTAATTGATTATTGATTTCAACAACTCTTTGTTTTTTGGCATTTGCTTCCTCAACTTTCTTATCTCTAAACAAAATACCTATTTCATCACTTGTTGCATTTCTTTCTTGTCTTAACGAATCACCTTGATATTTACATTCTCTTATTCGCTTATCTAGCTCGATTACATCATCTACTAAAGGAAGTTTTTCTTCTTGAAATTTCTTTTTTATGTTCTCTTTTACTAGTTCTTTATTTTCTCTTATTAAATTAATATCTATCATAAATTCTCTCCTAATATTGTTTACCAAAATAAATTTTCGTTACTGCTTTTTGTCCACAGCAAATACAGACATTGTCAACAGATTCATTTTTTAAAGGAATACAGCGCGATTTTAAACCCAAATCCGCTTTTATTTTATCTTCGCATGAAATATTACCACACCAATTCACGTAAGCAAATCCGCCTTGTTTTTTAGCCATTTCTTTTAATTCTTCATACGTATTTAATTTATAAATCATACTATCACGTCTATTTTTGGCTCTATCATATAAGTTCTTTTGAATCGTCGTCAAAAGTTCTTTTACTTTGGCTATTCCATCTTCCTTATTTATTGTTATTTTTTCTAAAGTATCACGACGTACTAAGGTAATATGATTATTTTGTAAGTCTCTAGGCCCTATTTCAATACGAATAGGGTATCCTTTTACTTCTGCATTAGCGAATTTAAATCCTGGTGATTTATCCGATTCATCTACTATATAAGTAATCCCCTCTTTTTCTAACTCACTTTTTAATTCTTGTACTGCTAGTGTAATCTCTTCCGTATCTTTTATAGGAATTAAAGCTACTTTTATAGGAGCTATTTTGGGAGGTAAGACAAGTCCTAAATCATCACTATGCGTCATAATTAGTCCGCCTATCATACGAGTAGTGCATCCCCAAGAAGTTTGATACGGCGTAACTAATTCATTATTCTTATCTAAAAACTTAATATCGAAAGCTTTGGCAAAGTTTTGGCCAAAATAATGACTGGTTCCATTTTGTAAAGCTACACCATCGTACATCATTGCCTCAATTGTATAAGTTTCTTCTGCTCCAGCAAATTTTTCTTTGTCAGTCTTTTTTCCCACTAAAACTGGTAAAGCTAAAAAATCCTTTTGAAATTTTTCATATAATTCAAGCATTTGCATAGTTTCTTTTATTGCTTCTTCTTTTGTTGCATGCATAGTATGTCCTTCTTGCCAAAGGATTTCTCTACTACGTAGAAAAGGGCGAGTTGTACGTTCCCATCTTACAATCGTACACCATTGGTTGTAAAGAAGTGGGAGGTCTCGGTAACTTTTGATAATTTTTTTAAAATGTTCACAAAATAATGTTTCACTTGTTGGACGAACACAAACTCTTTCTTCTAACTCATTTAATCCGCCATGTGTTACCCAAGCAACTTCGGGAGCAAACCCTTCCACATGGTCTTTTTCTATTTGCAATAAAGATTCTGGAATAAACATAGGCATTTGCACATTTTGGTGTCCTAAACGTTTAAATTCTCTATCTAACTCAGCAACCATACTTTCCCAAATCGCATAACCATAAGGTCTTATAATCATACTTCCTTTCATGGAAGAGTAATCTACTAAATCCGCCACTCTTATTATATCGGTATACCATTTGGCAAAATCGACATCTCTTGGTGTTATTTTTTCATTATTCATATAAACAATTCCTTTCTTTTAAAAACGTTTTTAGTCTTACTAATTCGTCTTTATATTTATTATATAAATATTCTTTTGTTTTTTCATCTAATCTTGCTAATCTATCTACATTCATATTATCTTTCATATCTGCATATTTTAATTTTACTGCTTCTAGGTTATTGCTTTCTAATATAGAAGTTATTTTTTGGTGATAAGCTCTTTTTTTCTCTTCTGGGGACAATTTACTAGAGTTATAATCTTTAGTTACTTGTCGAACTAACTCTATAATATTTTTGTTAAAACCTAAATAAACTAAGTCTTCAAAAGTAACATTTTCTATATCTTCTACTATATCATGCAATAAACCTGCTACTTTAGTATCTTTTTCTATTAATGAATTACTTACTCTTACTAAGTGCCATAAATAGGGATCTCCTTCTTTATCTTTTTTGTCTTTAAATAAGTAGCTTACTAACTCATAGGCACGATGGTAATCGTCTTTTATGTCTATCCATTCTTTTATCTTTTTTTCTTCGACAATCTTTTTTATCATATTTCCCTCCAAAAGAAAAAGAATGGTTCTAAAGGAGTGCTTTTTGCACGGTACCATCCTTTTCTTTTCTTATTTT
The DNA here is from genome assembly GCA_948442255.1 of uncultured Caryophanales bacterium. Taxonomy (GTDB): domain Bacteria; phylum Bacillota_I; class Bacilli_A; order RF39; family UBA660; genus Coprovivens. The sequence continues at coordinate 11,965 of CAOJRT010000038.1, forward strand.
TGTTAACGAGAATTTCCCGGCAGAGGTTAGCTGCTCTAGAAAGGAGGTTCATTTAGTCATTAGATCCATTCACATCAACCATGGACTTTCTTTTCTAGCTGGCTAAATTACTGGTCTTTCTTTATCGATTTCTGTCTTTATTTTAATCTTTTTTATTCTTTCTGTCAATTATATTTCTACTTTGCTTACTGCATAGATAGCAGCAATGATTAAAAGAATTGTAACCACTAAGACTATTCCTATTACTGCTACGATAGCGGCGCTTCCCTTCTCCTCTTCTTCTTTATTTTCAGACTCAAAGAAAGGTTCAATTTTTACTAAGTAATTATCATTATTTATTTTATAGGAAGCTTGATCTTCTTCCGTATCAGGCGAGACTGCTTTTTTACATATTACTTCGTCACAAATTAAATTTAAATTAGTTTCTACTTGCTTTTTATAGTTTATGTAGTCATCATATTCTAAGTGTTCTTTAATTACTTGATTAATAATTAGCATTAATGTTTCTTGATTATCTAATAATAATGTTAACAATTGTTTTATATCTTCATAATAATTTACGACAAGCGTATGAAATAATTCTTTTTTGTCTACGATGAAAAAATTACAGATGGTTTTAGAGTCTGGAAGCATGATTTCTTTAGTCTCTTTTTTAAATAATGGAGATATTGTATAAGTATATTTTGGATTTTCTTTATTGATAACAATTCCTATAGAAGTAGGATCCATCTCTTTGTTATCTGTTAATAAAGAAAAGATTATTATACGCAAATATTCTTTTTTTAATTTATTATATTCTGACATATTGATATCGGGTAATAGTTTAAATAAATTTAAGACATATTCTATATTTACTTTATATTCTTTTTTAGTTGGAATGTCTTTTAATCCTCTTTTTTTCTGTTTATCATGATATGCAATCAATTCTTGTTTAGCAGTAAATTTTGAAGACTCTTCTTTGACAAATTGTAAAGTTTCTTCTAAATCTAATATTCTTTCGTTAGAATGAAGGGCGGATTCCTTAACGATTCCTTGGGGATTCATCGCTTCATCAAAAATACGATATGTTTTCATAAAAGGCACGTCTAAAAGATAAGCGATTTCACTTCTAATTAATTCATAATCATTTATATCATTGTTTTCTCTTTTAAATCCTTTTTTCTTATTATTAATTATTACTTCTATATAGGGAGAAGCTTTTTTTCCTTTTTCTTTTACGCAAGCTTGTTCTAATACTTTAATTCCTTGGCTATAAGATAAAAGATAACAGTTGTTGCTATTTTTTAATTTATCAATGCTTGAAAGATAGTACTGTTTAATGGATTCTAGATGGTGATTATGGGTTGTTTTTCTAAGTTGGTGTTCAAATTTATTATCTATTAAAATACATACGTCCTCTAAAGATTTGTCAGAATTCGTTAATCTATCAGCTAAAGAATTTATTTTTTCTTCAGAATAAAATTTTCCTAAAGATTGGAATTCATTCAATTTTGTTTTTATGTATTTTATAATGTACTCTTTTCTATCCATATCGCTACCTTCTACTCTATTTTTATTATTATAGCATATTTTTTTCTTTTAATAGAGAAAAATGCATCTTATTCGGATGCATTTGTAATTTCGTCTAATTTCTTTTGCAAATCTTTCTGTTTTTGAGAAATTTTAGTTTCTCCTGCTTCTTCTAATGTATACCATCCCATGTTCCAAGCTAATTCATAAGCTTCTTGTTGCAAATCTTTTATTGTATTAAATATTTCATCTATTTCACTATGTAATGTTTTATTACTAGCTTCCATTAAAGCTGTCGCTGTATTTTGTAACAGGCATTTTTCACTTGCTAAAATGTCATTTAAATAATCACGATCATTTTGATGACAAGTACATTCTACTTTTTGTTCTTTACAACATACTTTATTTGCCATTTTTTTCCTCCTTATCCTAGCTTTTCAACAATTTTTTTACAAATTGTTATATGTTCCTCTGCTACTTTATTAAAGAAGGTAGCAATATTTTTATCACTTACTAACTCACTATAGTCAATCGCCTTTTTACAAAGGGTAAAATGCCAATTAAACATATCTTCTAAATAAGATAAATCTTTCGTCGAAATCATATCTGGTACTTGTTTCATCTTTTTTCTTCCTTTCTAATGCTATTATGCTCAATTTCTCTTCTTTTTATACAAAAAAGTTACTCACTTTCCTCTTATATTTTATATTCATAAAAACTTAAGAATTTTGTACTAAGGTAATTAAGCCTAGATTATATAAGGAGAAGTACTTGTACCATTTCCGCTCTTATATAAAATGTCAGAATGAAGACTTACTACAGGGCGAACGCCTGTCACAACCCCCACATTTAAATTACCAATTGCCCCAAAAGCATCCACAGCCACTATACCAGAATAATTTTTCTCATTCACATAGTTGGGAGAAATGGTGCAATAGACTGTGCCTGTATAAAGATAGTAGTTAGCATTACTTCCATTATCTTCAGCACTTATCCAACCTCTTGCTCCTGCAAGTACTGCTTCATCACTTGTGATCAACCCTACTGGATACGTTAATGCTCTATTTCCTATCTCACTACTTACTGTAAAGATGTCTTCCTTGTTTGTTGCTCCTAGTTTGATTGTCGTTTTAGAAACTACTGCAGAAAAATCTCCATCATTATCTTCTGTTGCACCCCAAATACGAATTCTTGATGCATAAGCTATTACAATGTTCCCTTCTTTTTCTATGTAATCTCTCTCATTGTAGAAGGGTGTATCTTCTAAGTAAGTTTGATAATCTATTAAGTTGGTAGCAAACCACTCATATATTA
>CAOJRT010000039.1 GCA_948442255.1 uncultured Caryophanales bacterium
AATAGAAAGGGATCAATCAAATAGATTAATATTTCTATAAGATTGATTATACGAGTTATAATATGAAGGATGAGAAGAAGAATAAATTAGATGTTAATAAAATCTTTAATAGGAATAATATTAGTCTACTTATAAAAATATTTTTTGTATTCTATTTTATAGGAATCTTATTCTTACTTTATGTTAAACGTGATAACAACATAGACATGCCTATTGTATATAGTACAAAATCAAATTTACATTTAATTATGGCTAATACTAGGAAAGAAAATCAGGATAAACCTTTAGTCGCAGATGATAACCAAAGTATCATTTATTCTAATACAAATGGAAGATATGTTTTATATAAAGACGGAGCAGCTTTATATTTATTCGATACAAAAATTGGGAAAGCTAATGAGTTATTATCAATGGTTAATTATTATAATTTTACTTCTAATGATAAAAGAGTTGTTATGACTGATGTTATGAAAAATTTATATGTTTTTGATATGAACAAAAAAGAAGGTTTCTTGTTAGATTCTGAAGTGATAACTGTATACAATATTAGTAATGATTATGTTCTCTATAAAAAAGATGATGATTTGTATGTTGCTAATTTAAATACAAAAGAAAATGAGATTATAAAAATTAGTGATAATTATACAAGCAACATTAGGTTTAATAAAGAAGGTAATAAGATTTATTTTTTAAATAATGAGAGTGAATTTATTGAGTATTCTATTAAAGATAAAAAAATGAATACTATAGATGAAAATGTAAAAGTATTTTATTGTAAAAAAGAATGTGATAGTTATTACTATTTAATTGCAAATAAAGAAAATGATTTAAAATATTATGATGGAAAAAGTAAAAATATAGATAATAGTGTTACTAGAGTTGTTTATTATGATAGTGAGGAAAAACAAGTGGCTTATATTAAAGCAGAAGATGAAGCTTATTATTTATATTATAAATATAAAAAAGTGGATCCTATTAAAGTAGATGAAATAGATAATGTTAAAGATTTAAGAGCGTATAAAGATAAGTATGTGTACTATTTAACTGATAATGATGAATTAAGGTATGTGGAAGCGAAAAAAGGACAGGAATCTAACTATAAGATATTGGCAGAAAATGTATCAGGATATCTATATTCACATAGTGATGGTTGTTCTTTTATAGCTAATGTCGATGAAGAAAATAAGGGGACACTTTTTATTGCTACAAAAGATAAAGTAAAAGAAATTGATACTGAAGTTGCAAATAATTTACTTTTCTTAAATGAAAAACAAAATAAAATATATTATTTTAAAAACTTTGGTACTACTGGTGATTTATATGTAAGTAGTGGCAAAAGAGGAAATTTAATTGATCAGGGAATATATGATTACCAATATGTAAATGATAAACTTATTTATTATATTAAAGATTATAGTGTAGTTAATGGTAGTGGTTCACTATACATTTATACTAATAAAGCTAGAAAAGTTGCAGAAAATGTAACAAAAATTATTAAAAATGAAAATTTAAATTAATGGAGGTGTAAAATGTGAATGAGCCAAAAAAGAACAATGACAAGCAAAAAAAAGTCAAATATAGTGTTATAGGAATGTTATTAGTGGTTGTTTCTTTGTTAATCGTATTTGGCTCAAATCCTTCTTATGCAATAGATGCTGCTGCTTATGAGGTAGGTAGTAGTGGTGTTGGACAACTTACTATTACTTGGTTAGAAGGGAATCAATCTGTTGCTAGTTATGTTGACGAAAATGGAGTTTTACAAGTTAATTCCACACAAAATAATATATATGATGCATCGAGTAATACGGGTGGAGGAGTACATGTTTCCTATCAATTGATATTTAATAGAGGAGGAAGTCAAGAAGCTGCGCCAGGAACAGTTCAAATAAAAATTCCTAGATATATATTTTATGATAGAAATGGCTTACCTATAACTGATCAAGTCATTGATATTCCATTAGCAGAAGCTCCCTCTACTAGTGGAACTGTATTTAATTATCATATAGAAACGGAATCAGATGGAATAGATTATATAGTTTTAGAAAATTTTGAAACTATACCACCCTCATTTAATTTTGAAGCGTCTTTTACTTGGATATTAAGAGACCCTTCAACAGTTGCTAATGGTTTTACAAAAAGAATAAAAGGTTCCCTTGCTATTGATTTAGATAAAGATGGTAATACTGATATTCGTTCTACTTCTAATGAAATAGAAATGAAATATAACACTAATGCTGAGATAAGAGAAGTTAAAAAGGCATATACATATCATTATGATGAGGATATTGACTCTTCTACTAATGTTTATAGTATGTGGCAAGATGAGTGGGTTGATTTTCTAAAACCGCAAGATGCAGATAACTATGTTTATGCCATTACGTATGCTTATGCTGAAGTATATTATGCAACTCAACCTTATACCATAACTTTTACTGATAAAGTAACAGATAGTTTTGGTGGTGAGGTTATAGGATATTGTCGATATGATACTATTGACAATACAGTTGCTAAGAATGGTGATAGTGGAGAAAAGTGTTTTAGAAAAAGTAATAGTGCTATGGATACAACGAGTGGTAAACATATGCATAAAGCCTCATTAGAACCTCTGTCAGCTTCAGTAACCTCGCCTAGTGCAACGAGTGATGCGTTTCAATATTTTTATTTCTTGGTTAAATATCCAAGAGATGTTGTGCAAGATGATGAAATTCATGAGTTGCGTGATACTGTAACGGCAAAATTAGTTTCTATTGATGGTGGAGAAGATACTAAAACAGCCGATTTAATGGTACAATATCGATCTGTATATGTTGATGTAGATCAAAAAAGAACCGAAGGTTTTTTCCCTGCTCGAGTTATAGATACAGATACATTTGGTTGGCGTGATTTACGTGGGGGAATAAATGTTATTGAAAATGAAGAAAATGGATTTGAACTTGGAATGGGCTATAGTCCTGAACAGTGGTCTAATTTTCCGCTTAGTTTTAATTTTGGTAAATATATTCAAGATTATCCTTCTACTTTAAGAGAGGGGGGCAGTCGTTCTAATCCTGCCGATTATGGACAAAATGAATGGACTGCTAACTTTTTAGGAGATATTGCCTTTTTTGGAGATAATATTACAGGTTATGAAAGATTACAGCCTGGTGATTATCAATTTACTTATTTTAGTGTTAATCATTATGCTATATATGATTATGTTTATCATCCTGAAGGGTATGAGACGATAGAACTTGGTTGGAAGGATAGGCCAAGTATAGATATTTATTATACAACAGGGGATGCGGAGTGGATCTTATATGGTACTATTAAATCTACTTCTTTAAGCAATTATACTTTTACATCTACAACAGGGGAAACTTATAGTGGTAGTCATAGTTGGAATGCAAAAATAATTCCGCTACCGAAGGGAACTACGGGTGTTAAGGGTTCTGTAAAAACGAAATATGGCTATGTAGCGCTTTCTTTAAATGTGAATTGTAATTTAATTGTTAATGAATATATTCGTGAACTCGTAAAAGATAAAGAAACTATTAATTTTTTAACTTATAGTACAACTTATTCACAAGATTATAAAGGTAGAATATATGGAACTTTCGATGGGGATGCTTATGATGCTAGTAATTATGAACCTTTAATTGGAGGCGTTAAAGATACAATTGAAAGTCGAGATATAAAATTATATGGGCATGTGTTAGGACATCATTCTGGTAGTACGACTCTTTCGCGTTTGGCGGTAGGAAATACCCATCAAAATAAATGGGTTGCATATGAAAATGATCCATCTAATCGGTTAATTAAAGCAAAATACACTGCTTATGCAACTGAACATATTGAAAGTAGTGGTATTGAGCCCAAACAGATGTTCAATCTTGGTGTTATTAAGGAACAGAGGATTGGAACTTTCTATGATTTATTGCCACTTGGAATGAATGTTGATGTTAGTACTATTGAAGTGCAAACTTTTACAACGGCTGATTTACAGTTAGATTACAATACAAATGAGGCTTTAGTTGGAAAAGTAATTCCTTCGAGTTATTCCTTAGTAGATAATTGGCAAAATTCAGGGCGAACGATGCTAATTGTTAAGGCAGTTGTTCCAGATGATATGGATAATTATTACTTAGCTATAGATGGAAGAAATAGTGTACTGTGTACAGGTATGACTATCCGATTTACAGGTGTATATAGTTGGGATAGTTATTATGATTATGGAACTAATATAACTAATACAATAGCTTATAAATCTGGAAGTGGAAAATTAATTAATGGGTATAAAGATGATGCATCTGAACAGACAGGATTGGTGCTTAAAGAATTTATGTCGGACTTAGATGGAGATGGAAATCCAACAGAAACAACTATTGCAGATACTGTTTATGCGCAAAGGACAATGGCAACTACCTTAAATATAGCTTCTTCTACTTTGTTTGCTAAAGGCGTTAAAACTGTTAATATGATTGATTATGTTGATGGCAAAGATGGTAGTGTAGTCGTAGCTGGTGGAGATCACTATACTTATCGACTTCGTTATGCTTCCCAAAAAAATGCGGGAACAACTAATTTAATCCTTTATGATGTTTTAGAAGACTATGATGATGGAATTCATGAAACTTGGAAAGGCGTTTTACAAAAAGTGGATGTTTCACAAATTATATCTAAAGGAATCGATGTCAAAGTTTACTATTCTACTAAGAAGAATATTGATTTATATGTAAATGGAAAGGCTACAGTAGATTTACCGCCACCACCTGATGCGAATTTAGAAGATACAACGATTTGGTCCTTAGTACCACCAGAAAATATGGCAGATGTTACAGCGGTTGCTATTGATTGTTCTAAAGATATGAATGGTAATGCATATACATTGTTACAAGAAAGTAGTGTAGTGGCTATTTTAACGATGAAAGCTCCTGTAGAAAATGTAAGTGCTTTAGTTGATAAGAATGCCAAGGCATTAAACACTTCTTGGTGGAGTGGTACTACACAACAATTAAATCAAGTTGCACATGATAACTTTACTGTATTTGAATGGACAGAAGTAGGAATTAAAGATGTCGCTATTGAAGTAGATAAAGAATCTTATATTCCTTCAGGAACTAAGGATAGTCCTGCTATTGTGGAAAATGGAGACACAATTGTTTATGAAATCGTAGTTAAAAATACTAGTGAATGGACGACTTTAAATAATGTCAAGGTAAGAGATGTTTTACCTAATGAAGTAAAACCAATTCTAGCAAATATTTCCTATTATATTGAGGGAGAGGGAAGTTTTGAAGAGCCTACATTAGTTAGTGATTCTGGTATAATAAAAATGACCGCTAATGGACAAACTTTAGATTTTATGATTAATCGAGTACTTTCTAAAGATATTATACATATTTTAATACCTACTACGGTTAATACAAAAGATTTAACAGTAATTGAGAATATAGCGGAATTACTTGAATTTGATGGCATAAATTATAATAAAAAAACGCCAACTACTTATCACAAATTACCTGATCCTGAGATGGGAAGTCTTACGATTAAGAAAAAAGTGGTAGATGGGGATAAACAAAGACAATTTAAATTTAAAATAACTTTAATAGATCCTAATAATACAATACCAACTGAAAAAGAAGGGGATGGGAACTCAGAAAGTTCCTCACTCGAAGATGCTATGGAGTCTTCTCCTACAGATAAAGATGATATTTCCTCTAATCTATTAAATGCAACCTATAGCGGAATTGCATTTACTAATGGAGTTGCTTATATTTATCTATCTGATGGGCAAAGTATGACACTCGCGAATATCCCTTCTGGATTTCAATATATTGTGGAAGAAGAAGATTATTCTAAAGAAGGTTATGTAACTAAGATTAAAAATTCTAGTGGAACTATTACAAATTCTACAAATGTGGAAGTAGAAGTAAAAAATACTTACATTGAAAATCCAAATACTGGGGCAGAGATTAAATTTGTAATTACATTAACTATTTTAGGAATTATATTATCTATAATATTACGTAAAAATAAGATTAGAATTTATAGAGTATAAAAAGATATATCAATAAAAATTTTAAAACTTCGCATTTGACAAAATGTGGAGTTTTCTTTTTATAAAATATTGTTCTGTTTATTTTAATAAACACTGAAAACTAGACTTTAATCCTATATTTTTATGCATTTATCTTGAAATATTGTATATAATTCTTGTCAACATGTTTTTTTTTTGTTATAATTGGTATTGCTTCAAGGAGGAAAATCCGCTGAATTCCTTTTATGATTTTCTGGTAAGTAATATTTATAGGAAAGGAAGAATTGAAATGGCTAATTTAGTTGATAAAATTAATGAGAAGCATGTAAGAAAAGATATTCCTGAATTCCGTGTTGGAGATACTGTAAGAGTAGATGTATGGGTAAAAGAAGGAAAAAAAGAAAGAATCCAAGCTTTTGAAGGACTTGTAGTTGCTAAAAAAGGTGGAAGTGTTTCTGAAACTTTTTCTGTACGTAAGAAGTCTTATGGTATTGGAGTAACAAGAGTATTTCCTGTTAACTCACCAACTATTGATAAGATAGTTGTAGTTAAGAAGGGTGTTGTAAGAAGAGCAAAACTAAACTTCTTAAAAGGAATGAGAAAAGAATACAAAGTAAAGGAAAGAAATTAATCTTTCTTTTTTCTTTGGCGTTTTTTAGGTTTTATTTTCTTAGAAAAAAATGGTAAAATAGTAATGGTGATAATTATGGAAAAAAAGGAAACAGAAAAACAAGGAAAAGAAGAAAAAAATCCTTTTTTAAATTTCTTAAAGGAACTTATTCCTTATGCAGTTATTTTACTAGTTGTTGTTTTAATACGTAGTTTTTTAGTCACTCCCATTGTTGTGAGTGGAGAGAGCATGCAACCTACCTTAGATGGAGGGGAAATCATGGTATTAAATAAAATTAGTAAGATTGAGAGATTTTCTGTTGTTGTAGTTGATATTGGCAAAGAAAAAATTATTAAAAGAGTGATTGCTATGCCAGGAGAGACGATTTCTTGTGAAAATGGTGTTATTTATGTAAACGATAAAAAACAAGAAGAACCTTATAGTCAGGGAATACAAAAAGATTTTACTAAGGTAACTTTAAGTGATAATGAATACTTTGTTTTAGGAGATAATCGGGAGCATTCATTAGATAGTGAAGAATTAGGTCCTATGAAAAAGGAACAGTTAAAAGGAGTGGTTATTTTTACATTATTTCCTTTTAATGAATTTGGAAAATTAGAAAAGTAAGGATGGAAATTTCATGGCTATTTATTTAACTTCCTATGGATTAGATGCTCGTTACAAAGAATATGTGCAATCTTATTAAAGATTCTAACTTTGTTTTAAGAGAATATGAAGAGAAAAAGAAAGAATTAAATGCAAAACTAGTTTGTTATGTGGAAGAAAATATATTTCCACGTTATAAGAGATATTATGGACATGGTCTTACTCATATAAAAGATGTAATTAATAAATGTCTTTTGTTAGGGGAGTATTATAGTTTAGATAAAAATATGTGCTACGTTATGGCCGCTTATCATGATATAGGGTTAAATGTGGATTGTGATAATCATGAAAAAGAATCTGGTAAAATATTATTTTCTGATGCTAATTTAAAAACATATTTTGATGAAGAACAAATACAAATAATGAAGGAAGCAGTAGAAGACCATAGGGGATCTAGGAAGGAAAGACCGAGAAATTTTTATGGAGAAGTTTTGTCTGATAGTGATAGAGATTTTGACGTCGCACTCCTTGCTAGAAGACAATTGGGGGTATCACTTAAAAATTATCCATCTCTAAAAACGTTTGAAGAGCATTTCGAAAGAAGTTATAACTATATTTTAGAAAATAAGAATCATATTAGTCTATGGACAAATAATGAAATCTTAAATAAAAGATTGGAGCAATTTAAAAAAGAATTTTTAGACAAAGAGTTTGCGCGTTCTGTTTATAAAAAAGAATATGAAAAAATTTTCCGTGAAGGAATAGTAGACAAGATTCTTCACTATTATGAAGACTTTTAGTGTTTAATAAAATAACGAATGGATTGGATGTGAAAACATGGGAGCTATTAGAAGGAGTTATGGAGTTGATGAATTACTTAACTTGTTTTTGCAGGCGAATGAAATGTTTTTAAAAAAGGATATTGAGTTATTACTACTTAATGTATCTGAGCGAAGTTGGTATAGTCGTTTTGCTACTTATTTAGAAGATTTAAGAAAAAAATATCACTTAGTAGGGTATCGTGTGGATACCGAATATAATCGAAGTGATGCGGGAAAAATAAAGTCCATTTTAGATAATCATACTTTTCAAATTATTCCAATAACATGTGATATTATTCTTCATAGTGGAGGCAAAAACAAATTTCAGGATAACTTGCTTTGTATAGAGATGAAGAAATCGACTGCTTTAAAAAAAGAAAAATTAGAAGATAAAAAAAGACTTAGTCTTCTTACTAAGGTCTCTTTTGATGATGTTTGGTCAGCAGACGGAAAAGCTTTGCCAGAACATGTTTGTGGTTATGTATTGGGAATTTATTATGAAGTGAATGAAAAAAAACGTTTTGTTTATATAGAAACGTATTGGTATGGAGCAAAAACGGATAATTTTACGATCTCTTTTTAATATGAGTAGGTTTTACCAAAAGAGGAGGTTTTGTTATGATGTTAGTCAAAAATAGGGAGATGAGAACATTTGCTTTTTTTCATGATAATGGGGAGAAGCTATTAGAATGGAGTTTTCTAGCAGAAGAGTTAGTTTGGTTTTTTTATACAGATCAAGTTGTTTCTATAAAGAAAGAGGAGGTCCCTTTTTTATATGAGGGACTAGACGCTATTCTTCATTCAACTTATCAGTTTTCTAATCCATTTTGTAAGCAGGAGGGGAATAAGATTGTTTGGTTTTCTGATCAAACTTGTGATTTAGAAGATGCAAGACAGACTGATACGATTTCTCGCCTTACTATTGAAAAAGTGGGAGAGGAAATTCAATTATCTGTTCTAACTCCTTTTTGTGTTAAAAATGGAATTAAAAGAACACAAAGTTTAGTTGCTTTTTCTCCTGGTGGGAATGGCTTTTGGAGTAAAAGTGAAGAAAGAGAGGAAACTTTTCAGACTGATATAGCTTTATTATTTACAATGAGTTTTCAAGAGTGTTTGCCGAATGAAGATGAACACATGCAGTTGCTTATGAAACAAGGAAAGTTATAGGAAAGATGTAGAAAGACGAAACTGAAAGGGCTTTGTATGGAAAAAAGAATATGATTATTATTGGAGTAAATGGCGGTGCTTATAAAAGAACAATACTAGCTTATGAGATTCAAAGCTATGTGAAGTAGTAGTAACTCAAGAAGGAGTGGTAGTTATGAAAAAAATATTATTTGCAACAGGAAATGTGAGTAAAGCGAAAAGATTTTCAAAGGGATTATACGAAAAAGGAATCGAAATTTTATCTTTAAAAGACGTAGACATGAATATAGATATTTTAGAAAATGGAAAAGATGCTATAGAAAATGCAATTATTAAAGCAAAAGCATATTATGAAAAGACGAATATGGGTGTGATTGGGATGGATGATACTTTATATATGGAAAATGTGCCATTAGGTAAACAACCTGGTTTATTTGTAAGACGAGTTGGAGGAAAGGAGCTTACAGATGAGGAAATGATAGAATATTATTCTAATTTAGTAAAAACGTATGGCGTAGAGGGAAAGATTAATTGCAAGTGGATTTATGGCTTGGCCGTTATTAATGAAAAGGGTGAAATTCATACTTATACATGGTCTAAAGATGATTTTTATATGGTTGAAAATCCTTTTTCTGTTATTAGATCAGGATATCCACTAAGTTCTCTTTCTAAATATAAGAAAATAGATAAGTATTTTGATGAAGCTATAGAAGAAGAAAAAAGATTCATGCAAGTTAATGAAAATCATGTGGTGAATTTTATTGCTGAGCATATATAGTTTGTTTTCTGTTTTCTGCCTTTAAAAAGAATTAAAGAGAGAGTGTCATTTGTAGTGAGGTGAATGATTTGGCGAAATATACGTGGTTTAAAAAAGATGTACCAGAAAACCTTTGTGTAAAGCAAGTATATGGTATTGTTTTTGATGATGCTGGACGAGTTCTTTTGCGCATTGAAGATAATCATTATAAGTTAACAGGTGGCAGACCGGAGAAAATAGATGCTAATTTGGAAGAAACATTAAAAAGAGAGTATTTTGAAGAATTACATGTGCTTTTAGAGGAAATTATTTATTTAGGCTATTTATTAGTAGAAGAAAAAAATTCCCAATATGCTCAGGTTCGAATGATAGCAAAAATAAAAAGTATTTTCCCTTTCAGACCAGATTTAGACAATGGAAAATTATATAAACGATTTTTAACAAATCAAAATTCTGTAAAAAAGTACTTGAATTATAAAGATGAGGCAGGAAATAAAATGTTAGATGAAGCCTTTTTCTTAGCAAATAAGTCTTATCATTTTTCTTTTATTGAGGAGGAGATTTTTGTTTAATTGCGTTTGTAGAAGTTTATACATTCAGTCATTATAAACGTTTCTTTGTTTTGTTATTAAAGTTTAAGATGCAAAGAGAGGTAATACTATAGAGGGAGGTTTGATTGTGAAAGTTTATATTGTAAGACATGGTGAAGTATCACATAATGTATTAAAAATGTATGGTTCTCGAGATGAAGATTTGACAGAATTGGGAGTTCAACAAGCAGAAGAATTAAGAGATAAAATTAAGCATCTTTCTTTTGATAAAGTTATTTCTTCTCCTTTGCTAAGAGCAACACATACCGAATATATACTTACTAATTATGATGATAGTATTATTACAGATGAACGTTTAAGAGAGCGAGGTTGTGGAACTTTGAGTGGAATACCTTTAGAAGCTACTAATCGCGAAGAGTATTGGAATTATTACAGTAAAGCACAATATGGTATTTATGAGAATATCCAAGATTTTTTTTCTAGAGTTTTTTCTTTTCTAGATGATTTAAAGAAAGAAAATTATCAAAGAGTTTTAATTGTTGCTCATAGTGGAGTTTCAAAAGCTTTTAGTGCTTATTTTGAAGGAATACAGGATGGGAAATTCTTGAATCGTGGGCTTAAAAATTGTGAAATAAAAGAGTACGAAATGTGATATCTTTGATGAAAAATCGTTGTATAAAAAGCTAATTATATAAAAATGGAAAAGAAGGTAGTAGAAAATGTTTGATAAGTATTGTAGTGAAATAAAAAAATTAAATGGTTTTGATAAAAAGCATATCTTAAATAAAAAATTTGATTAATAGTCTTATTAAAAAAGGAGCTGATACAAATGAATAGAATAGAAGCAATTATTTCGGATTTGGATTGTACTCTTTTAGATGATGAAAAGAATATTGACCAAGTAGCACAACAAATAATAAAAGAAATTAAGGATGATATTATAATAATCATTGCTAGTGCAAGACAATTTTGTAGAATAAAACCTTATTTAACTAGTTTAGATTTAATTGATGATACTAACTATACAATCTGTTTTAATGAATCCTTAATTATAAATAATAGAGAGAAACAGATATTTTCCGATTATATAAAGGAGAATACACTTGTTGCTATTGATTCATTTATTTTGGATAATAAGGATATTGAATGGACTTATTATTTATATGATGATAGATTTACAAGAGATAAAATAGAAGACATAAAAAAGTTCTCGCATGAAAATGTTGTTTTTAAAATAGTTGGAATTGCTAGTCCTAAAAAGATTGAGAAAGTTAAAGAAACTTTACCGAAAGATATTTATGATATTGTAGAAGTAACTTATAGCGAGTCGGATAGAATTGAATTTGTTAATAAAGGAATGACAAAGGTTAAAGCTATAAAAACAGTTCTTGATACTTTAGGAATAGAAAAAGAAAATGTTGTTGCAATTGGTGATGGAGATAACGATATAACAAAGCTTGAATATGTTGGATGTGGAATTGCAATGACAAATTCGCCTGATGCTGTAAAAACAAAAGCAGATAGAATTACTAAATATACAAATAACGAAAATGGTGTTGGGCTTATGCTTAAAGAATTGTTAGAAAATCAGGCAGTGATAAACGTTATCCAATAAGAATGAGTTGGAAGCAACGATTTGATAATTTTAATCGAAGAAAGTATACTAATCTTTCAAAAGGGGGGATTCTTATGGAAAAAGAATACATGGAATTGAAGCAATTTACAGTAAGTGTTGTAGATATCTATTTAGAACTAGCAAAATTAGAGAAACAAGAAAAAAAAGAAAGTCAAGAATATGAAAATTTGGTTTCTTTATTACCAAAAGCTTTGGAAATTGAAAAAAGAAAATATTTAATTTTGGAGAATAATGAACATTATATTGCAAGTTGCAAAGAGGTTCTTAATAAGGCAGAAAGAGTAGAAGATATTTTATTAGTACCAAGTAAAGAAGTTTTAGTTGCCCTTCGAATGCTTAATTTTATGGATCCAGAAATGTATCATTCCTTATTAGGTAGTACTTCAATAGAGGTCAAATTACATTATTATATTGAAGAAATTTTTTTACGTACACTTGTAAAGAGTATTTATAGAGTAAAATCTAGTGGAAGGGGTTTACTAATAGATTATGCATCTGCAATTTTAGCCTCTTCTTGTACATATGATTTTGAAAAATTTGATTCAATTCAACCGACGTTTTCATTAAACGAACAAGATCAAATGGCCATACATTTGTGTTTACTTCCGAAAATGAAAGAATTAAGTGATAAATTATTTTCTTTAAAAGATGGAGATCTTACTAAAGATACAATTTTATCGGTACTTTATTATAAAGCACTTATCTATTTTTATCCTTATGCATTAAATCTTATGGAGGAAATTGAACATTCTATTCAACTCATAGAGTATATGAATTCTAAGCCAGATAAAAAATATAGTAAAGTTTTAAACTTATTATCTCTTTTGAAAGAGGAAGAAAATAGATTGTCAAAGTAAAGAATAGTTTTATTGTGTATATTATGTATAGTTAGTTTTTTATAAAAAAAATAGTAAATTTTTGAATAAGTTTTTACAAGTTCTTAAATGTCTTTAGAACCTTTATTTATAAGCATTTAAGACATTTTTAATTTTGGAAGATATTTACATATGTTTTTATAATCTCTTATATTTTTCCTTTCAAAAGTAGTAAATTGGTAGTAAAAATTTAGCATTTTAAAGTATTAATTTTAAGTTTTTAAAAATACTATGATATTGCATAGTATTAATATATAGTTTTATTAGCGAGACTTGTGGCGTAGCCACTCAAGTCTTCGCCATAATAAGGTATAGTATTACCCTTATTATGTAGCATGAAGCATGTAGCAAATTAATTTTTATAATAGTTAATTATTTTTTTAATATTTAATTTAAAAAATAATATCTTTTGATTTTTGATTTATTTCTACAATATTGACTTCTTTCTTGTAAAGGAATTTCTTTGCAGATTGATTCTAATTCGGCTTTTAATCTTAATTCACTATCAGACATAAACCAAATAGATTGTTTGTAATCAATATATTGTTGTAAATTTTCATCATACACCTTTTTTGGTATTTGAAAAATTTGATAATCATGTAAAATATAATCATAAAAAGTTTCATAAATATTGAATTTTGAAGTGGTAATTGTTCTATAACGTTGACTTTCAATAGAATCATAATTACAAGCTTGTACTAAAACTGATTTTAAAGTTACATCTCTCCCATACCAATTTTCTTCAATATTGGGAATACCAGTTACTTCTGAAAAATCAACGCGTTCGCTTTCCCAATCCCATATAGATTTATTACTTTTGTAAATATTTATAAAATATTGGACTAAGTGAAGTCTCATTTGTTGCTCTTTTGGATTTACATCATATTTTTTTGTAAGCAGTGCTTCTTTCCAACTGATTAAATAACTAAGTAACTCTTCTTTGCTATAATAATTTATTTCATCTTTATCAGGATGCATATAAGATCTAAAGAAAGGTATCACAAAGCCCCCAGCATGAGCAATAGAGGCATAAGTATCTACATCAAAAAGTGTACCATTTGGCATAATGTATGTTCCATATCCACTAAATTTATCAATTTTTCCATATTGTTCAACATAATCGTCATAAAAGTAAGTCATGATTTATTTCTCCTAACATGAAAGTCTATTAATTTGCAATTTAAGCTAATACTTATTATAACAAAATTTTCTTATTAATGTTATTTTTTTTACAACTCATATCCGTGAAGTAGTAAATTAGTAGTAAAATTGTTTTAAATTTTTTATATAAACCTTATAAATAAAGGCTTTTAATTAAAAAATAAAACTTTTCTTTTATAAAATCTAACTTTTTTTTGTAACTAACATAGACTTTAAGAATGTTATTTATTTCAATAGAAATATGATGATGAATATATTGAGGCAGTTGCCATTACTATTCACAGCCATAAAGGAAACAAGTGTTGATAAGCAGTAGAATAATAAAC
>CAOJRT010000040.1 GCA_948442255.1 uncultured Caryophanales bacterium
AAATATAAGTGTTTACAAAACCCTCTCGGTTGTCCACTTTAAGCTTACCACTGCAATAGGAGAGTAGTATATGAGAAGTATAAAAAGAGTATCTTCTAAAAAAAGAATGCTTATCTTAAGCTTCCTAATGCTTTTGTTATGTACAAGTATTGGGTATGCCGTTCTTTCGGAGAATTTAAAAATAAGCTCTTCTGCAAATGTGGGCAAAATGACATGGGATGTGCGTTTTGAGAATATCGTTGTAAGAGAGGGAAGTGTAAACGGATCCTCTACCATAGAAAGTGACAAAACAAGTATTAGAGCTTCCCTTGACTTAAATAAACCAGGAGATTACTATGAGTTTTATGTAGATATCGTAAATAAAGGTTCCCTAGATGCAAAATTAGATAGTTTAGTAAAAACAGCATTAACAGTTGCACAAAAAAAATATTTAAATTACACAATCACATATAAAGATTATGTAGAAATACAACCAAATGATTTATTAATAGCAGAGTCAAGAGACACAATTCGCGTTTTAATAGAAGTAAAAGAGCTTGCCGATTCTTTCTTACTTCCAGATAGTGCTTTTCATCTAGATTTAGAAGGAAAGTTTAACTACGTTCAAAATGATGGGGAAGGAGTAGAAAGAAGCAACAATTCTTTATATAACCAAATTGTAAAAGCAACACAGCCAGATACAAATATTAATTTTGGCGCTATCTCAAGTGACACAAACGGAAAAGGTGTTTATACGCTATCTAAGACAAGCAATACCGCATACCCTGTATATTATTATCGAGGGGAGGTAGAAAATAACAATGTTATATTTGCTAACTTCTGTTGGAAGATAATACGTACAACCAACACAGGAGGAGTGAAACTCATCTATAATGGAACTCCAAGTAATGGAGTATGTAACAATACAGGAGAAGCAACAGAGATAGGCAAAAGTGCTTTTAATACAGAACATAATGATCCAAAATATGTAGGATACATGTATGATAATAATACAATAGATTCGACAATAAAAGGAGCAATAGATCAGTGGTTTGCTACTAACTTGATAGATTATCAAATTTACTTAGAAGATACACCGTTCTATAATGAAAGAGATTATGTGGAAGGAAAAAGCTACGTGCAACTTGCTTATGTACCAAGAATGCGCATTTGGGGAAATGATCCTGCGGGCGAAGCAATTTCTCAAAGTGTCCTTAATACCTTCATTAAATTAGGCGCAACTGAAAAGGGAGATATTTTTACAGTAAGTAGTGAGATAGGAAATGGTGCATTAACTTATCCAGTAGGACTAATAACAAGTGATGAAATGGTTTTAGCAGGAGGACGAGGAAGTATAAACACTGAAAATCTTGGAGAAAATAAAAAGTATTATTTATATACAGGTGCATGGTATTGGTCGATTTCGCCTTGTTATTATAATAAAGAATCTATTGCTTATGCAATTCGTGCCCATACACAAGGCTATATTTCTCCAACGTTAGTTTCGTATTCAGGAGGCATAAGACCTGTTGTATCTTTATATTCGGGGACTTCTTATCAAAGTGGAAATGGCACAAGTAACTCGCCTTATAGAATTAATTAAATAACTGATAAATGAGACATAAAAAAGGATTGTATAAACGACAATCCTTTTTATGCTTCTATAATGTAGCTAAAGAATTAACAGCTACTACATGTTGTGCTTGTAAACCCTTTGTAGTTTCTATTAAGTTAAATTCTACAATATCTCCTTGATTTAAAGTTTTATATCCATCTTTAACAATAGCAGAATAATGAACAAAGATATCTTCATCTTCCGTATATTCTATAAATCCATATCCTTTCTCATTATTAAACCATTTTATTTTACCTTTCATGTACCCACGTACCTCTCCTTCTAAATTCTTTATTTTTACTACATTTATTGTGAATTCACATTTATTTTGTTGCGCAAGTATATATTAACATAGAAAAAAGATAAAAAGTGTTTTCTGTGAAATTTGGTTATAATTTTGTGGTATTCGGTCACTAATTTCAAAACTTTACTTTAAGAATAGAAAATATTATAATAGAAAATAGAATGAGGAAGGGTACCATGAAAATAAAAATAAAACTACCATCTTGGCAAGGAATAAAAAATGTAAAACAAAAAATAAAAAAATACGCATTTCCTATTAATTGCATACTGGGAATAATCGGAATTGTTCTGTTAGCATATTCTACTTATCTAATAATAAATGATTATCAAGAAGAGAAAAAAGGAATTCGTTATCAAGCTACTATTACAGCATTAAGCTATCAAAATGATTATTATTTAGGAACAGTTACCTATGTCGTTGAGGATACATTATATGAACAAAAAATAAAAATAAAAAATAAGGAAATAACAGTAAATGATAAAGTGGAGATTAAATATGATAAAAACAATCCCAATCATTTAATAGAAAATAATCATTTTTTACAATTACTTTTTTTAATACCCGTTTCTATTATTTGCTTAAAATTGAGTGTCGATTATTTATTAGAACATTTCAAAGGAAATAAAAAAACTATTTTTTTAAAAGAGAATGGCATACTAATATATGCAGATGTTGATTTAGTTTTTATTAATAATAAAGCGAAAAAAAAGAAAGGCAGACTCCCATATCTAATTCGTCTAAAATACCACAATCCAACAGATGGAAACATATATACCTATGAATCAAAAAACATTTATTTTGATATAAAGACGATAATAGAAGAAAAGGGAGTATTAAGATTACCCATTTATTTAAATAAAGAAAACACATATGATTACTACATTGATATAGAATTTTTATTACCGAAAGAAGAGATATGATATGAAAAAAAGATTATTAATAGGATTTCTTATTTTACTAGTAATAAGCTGTACTACCTTTTTTGTAGGGAAGCCCATATATGAAAAGTGGACGGATAAGAAAAAAGACCAAGAAAAGTTAGAAGAAATTGAAAAAGAAAAAGAAAGGATAAAAAATGCGAAAGTAATTGTTACTTTAGAAGAAGAATTAAATGCTCCCTTTTATACAAAGCCAAAGGTATCAGATTATATTAAAGATATAAATGGAGAAATCGTAGACGATTATACAATCGATACGACACAAGTGGGAGAAAAGGAAATTTTTTTTGAATATATAAATGAAGAAGGAATAAAGATTCCTTATTCTTATAAATTAAATATAAAAGATGTAGTATCTCCTTCTATATGGTTAGGCTCTTCTTATACTATATATAAAGGTTATGAAGGAAATATAGTAGACGATATTGTTTGTGCAGATGATTATGATGACAACCCAACTTGTCTTATTAAAGGAACATACGACCCTAATGTAGTAGGCGATTATCTTCTTGTTTTTGAAGCGACTGACTTCAGTGGAAATAAAACAAGTAAAGAATTTACTCTTCACGTTATTAACCCACCTACAACGGGAGGAACAAGCACTGATAAAAAACCTGTTGTAAGAACTGAGTTTGCAGATGTTATAAAAAACTATAAAACTGACTTTACGAAGATAGGTATTGATGTTTCTGGATGGCAAGGAGAAATTGACTTTGAAGCAGTTCGTGATGCTGGAGTAGAATTTGTTTTTATTAAAGTAGGAGGAACCAAAGGAATTGATGCCGACTATTATGTAGATTCAAAATTCATTAGAAATATCGAAGGCTTTAATGAAGTAGGAATTCCTGTAGGAATTTATTTCTACTCTTATGCCGCTTCTAGTGAAGCAGCAAAAAAAGATGCCGAATGGCTTTTAGAACAAATAAAAGGCTATAAAGTAGATTTACCAATTGTGTATGATTGGGAGAATTGGTCCTTCTTTAATGAGTTTCATCTAAGTTTTTATTCTTTAACTAAGAATGCAAAAACATTTTTAGATGCTATAAGTGAAGCAGGATATAAAGGAGCTTTATATAGTAGTAAAAATTATTTAGAAAAAGCTTGGCTGCCTCTTGATTATGAAACTTGGTTAGCTCATTATACAGATAAAACTTCTTATGAAGGAGATTACACTTACTGGCAATTATGTGATAACGGCAGGATTAATGGTATTAACGGAAATGTAGATATAGATATTATGTATAGCAAAAAAGAAGACAAAGAGACAGAGTAGTTGTCTTTTTTTTGTGAAGGAAGTGTCAACTCGAGTGTTGCTTATGTCAATTGACTTTACTCTTATAAAAAAGTATAATACTTATAAGAATATAGTGGAGTGAAGTATATGACAAATAAAGAAGCCAATAATAAAAAAAGAAATATCATCATTATAGGAATATTATTGTTATTATTGCTTTGTGTATCTTTAGGCTCAGCTTACTTGAGCCAGATGTTACAAGTAAATGGAACAACGAATATTGCAAAAAGTTCTTGGGATATCCATTTTGCTAATGAGGCAGAGCAAGAAGGAAGTGTTACGGCAAGAGAACCCTTAACGATTGATACAAGTAAAACTTTAATAACATTCGGTGTCACATTTACAAAACCAGGCGAGTATTATGAATTCGAAGTCGATACAGTAAATGATGGAGCCATGGACGCTATGGTAAATAGAGTGACCAAGGTAGGAATAAGTGAAGAAAATGCCAAGTACATTTCCTTTGAAACCACCTATAGCGATGGAGCCCCAATAAAGCAATATGACTTACTAGCACAAAAAACAAGTGAAAGAATCAAAGTAAGAGTGGAATTTAAAGAAGTTGATAGTGCTTTAGATCTTCCTTCATCCGACTTAGACTTAGATTTAGAATTACAAATCGAGTATACCCAAAGTGATGAAAATGCTCACGAAAGAGAAGAAGTAAAGAAAGAACCAGCCATCCTAGTTTCATATGGATTAAATAGAGGAGATATTGCAAACTCTTCTATAACTCCTAATGTAAAAAGGATTATTCTAGATACGAAAATAAATACTCCTGCAAATGCGATAGCAACAGCTGATTTGTCAGAAGCAAAAGATGGACGCGTAATGGCTTATGTAGTGGTAAACTCTGTCGATAATACAAAATACGATTTACACATAGAAGGAGATGGTTCACTATATATGAACGCGAACTCCTCTTATGCTTTTTCTTCTTATAGTAATGTGGAAGAAATAATCGGTGCCAATAAACTAAATACTTCTCTTGTTACAATCATGGATCAAACGTTTTCAAATTGTGTAAAATTAGTTTCTATGGATACTTCTACTTGGGATTTATCGAATGTAACAAGTATGAATGCGACCTTTCAAAATTGTATGGCCTTAACACATTTAGCTACATCCAATTGGGATTTAAATAATGTTAAAACGATGTATAGTACATTTAAAGGATGTAGTGCCTTAACGTCACTTGACGGAAGCAATTGGGGACTTGTAAGTTTAACAAGTATGAATAATGCCTTTGAAAACTGTACCTCATTAGTAACCTTTAATACTGCAAATTGGAATTTAAGAAATGTAAATTCTTTTGCAGAAGTTTTTAAAAATTGTACTGCATTAACGTATATTGACGGAAGTAGTTGGGGATTCAAATCTGGAGTAACGCTTCAATTTGCTTTCAATAATTGTACTGCATTGGTAGAGATTGATGCTTCCAACTGGAATTTAGAAAAAGCAAGTTTATGGAGCACATTTAAAGATTGTAGTTCCTTAGAAAAAATAAACAATTCTAATTGGGATACATCAACAGTAACTCTCTTTAATGAAACCTTCTCTGGGTGTAATAATTTATCTGACATTGATTTATCTATATTTACTTTTGGTAGTGGAGGTACATCAAAAATGTTTGCATACTGTCATAAATTAAATGGAACGTTTAATATAAGAAATTCCTATGGCGTAGATATTACTTCTGGTCAAAGTATGTTCTTAGATATAAACCATACAAATGGAGAGCAAATTGTTATAAATTATACAGCAGAAACGGAAGAATATGTTGATATAGAATTTGATACTTTGTCACATTACGTACCTAATGCTAATATTGTCAAAGGCTCATTAATCGTATAAAAACAATAAAAAAGAAATATGCCCAGCATATTCTTTTTTTATTTTCTTTTTTTTATGGACTGATTTACTTGATTCATAAACTCAGTTTCAATTTCATGCAAGCGTTCTTCTGTGTTTGCTTCAAATCTTGCCGTCAAATTAGGACCTGTATTACTTGCTCGAACAAGCGCCCAACCATCTGGGAACTGTACACGTATTCCATCAACATCAAGGAATGTATAGCCTTTTTCTTTTGCGTAAGAGATAATATCTTGAACAACGGAAAACTTGCTATCATCCGAAACGGGAATTTTTATTTCAGGTGTATTATAATAAGAATTTAATCCACCAATTAACTCCGAAAAAGTTTGATTGGTATTACTTAATATTTCTAGCATACGAAGCCCATTATATAGGCCACTATCAATTCCAGGCCATCTATCAGTAAAATACAAATGTCCTGAATATTCCCCACCAAAAGGGTATTTATTCTTATTAACGGCATATCTTGTCCAAGAATTGCCTGTTCTATATATGACAGGATTACCTCCCAAGCGAATAATTTCATCTTCTAAAGCTTTACCACATTTGACATCGAATAAATAGTTTTTATTCATTACATAATCATTTATACTTCGGATATAAGCAACCATTGCTTTATCAGCAGGAACCATTTCTCCTTTTTCGGAAATAAATCCAACTCGGTCTCCATCTCCATCAAAACCAATTCCAATATCCGCCTGAATATCCAATACTTTATTCTTTAACATCGTATTATTTTCTTCTACACTAGGATCTGGATGATGGTTAGGAAATCTAGCATCACTAATATCACAAAGCATCGTAATATCTAAATTTGGAAACTCTGCATATATTTCTTTAGCAAATAAGGAAGTTGTTCCATTGCCACAATCCAATACAACTTTTAATTTTCTATTTCCCATCGCTATCTTTGATTTAATAAAACTCTTGTAATATTCTTTTGGTTCAAAAGTAGAAACTTCTCCTTTTCCACTTAAAAATTTTCCTTCTAGCGTATAATCTCTAAAATCATAAACTTGTTCTCCTCTTGCATTTCCTAAATGATCAAAACTAAATTTAAATCCATTATCATCTTTAGGATTATGACTAGCAGTAATCATAATTCCTATAATTACATTTGTTTTTAAACAAGCAAAATAATACATCGGAGTCGTAACAAGACCAAAATCAACCACACGACAACCACTATCAAGAATTCCTTGTATTAAATGTTTGGCTAAGCTAGGACTAGACAGACGATTATCTCGTCCAACTCCACAAATATTTCTTTTTAATTTTTCTTGAATATAAGAACCATAACTTCTCCCAATAGTGTAAGCAACCTCTTCATTAATCTGTGTAGGATAAACACCTCTTATATCGTATTCACGAAAGATATTTTTATCCATTTTACCATCTCCATTCTAAAAAAGTATATCACAAAATAAAGTATATTATCTACTATTTCTATTTCTAAAAAAAGAAAAGAGAAATTTTATGATACTGCCTAGAGAAGACTAAGAAAACATAAAAGAAAATAGTTTGCAAAAAAGCCAAAAGATTTTAGCTGTTTTTAACAATGATTTAATTGGCACAGAGGTTGGATTTCTGTTATAAGAAGAGAACAAGAAGAATCTTTAAAGCAGGGTTAATTATTTAAATATACATGATATGCGATAGGAAGAACAAGAAAAGCAACCTATTTTAACCATCGCTTACATAGTATGAGAATAGATTAGTAAAATGTTTTTTTCTTTTTCCTTTACAAAGCAATTGACTTTATAGAAAATTATGGTGTATACTAAAAAACATAAAAGCAATTGAGGAAGACGTCAATATATAAGTAGTTTTAAAGAGAGCTAATAATTGGTGGAATATTAGTAAACAAAAGTATATAGAGAATCACTTCTGATGTGTTATTCTAAAATAGTAGTAGGAATAAACGTTTACTTACGTTACAAGTATGAAGTGTATGATTCATTCATAAAATAAGGTGGTACCACGGATTTAATTCGCCCTTATGATTATGAATGTTTTTTTGTTTAAAAAGGAGTGCGAAAGATGAAAACAGAATATGAAATAAGAGTACTAGAAATCAATCATGAGGAAATGGTAAAGAAGTTAGCTAGCTTAGGAGCTGAATTGCAATTTAGTGCTTTACAGCAAAGACTAGTTTATGATTTGAACCCCAAAAATGATCATAAATGGTTACGACTTAGAACAAATGGAATGAAAACGACTCTTACCATTAAAGACGTAGAAGCAAAAACAGTGGATGGTACAAAAGAGTTGGAAATTGAAGTAGACGACTTTGAAAAAACAAACGAAATCTTAGAATCTTTAGGCTACCATAATAGAGGATTTCAACAAAATAAACGTACCCAATATCTTTTGGATGGAGTAGAAATAGATTTAGACAGATGGCCTTTAATTCCAGAATACATGGAAATAGAAGGATCATCAGAAGAAGCAGTTTACACTTGCTTAGAAAAATTAGGATTAGAAAACCCTAAAGTTGTGACTTTAGACGTAGATAGTATTTATAAATATTATGGATATCAAGAAGAACAATTAGGCGATTTAAATTTTGAAATGGAGGAGACAAAATGAGAAAGTTTGAAGAATTAGATAAAAGAGCATCTTCTTTAGTAGAGGCAGATATTTTAAAAAAATGGGGTGGAGTAGAAGCAATTTATAAAAAAACGGTAGAAAATCGTGCGAATGCAAAAAAATTTGTCTTTTATGATGGACCAGCAACCGCAAATGGATACCCAGGACTACACCACATGTTGGCCAAATTTTTAAAAGATTCTTTTACAAAGTACCATACGATGAAAGGGGAAAGAGTCGTTAGAAAAGTTGGATGGGATACGCACGGACTTCCAGTTGAACTGCAAGTAGAAAAAGAACTTGGTTTCACAGGAAAACAAGATATCGAAAAATATGGAATTAAAGAATTTAATGAAAAATGCAAAGAATCTGTTTGGAAAAATAAAGAAGCATTTACTGATTTAACACAAAAGATGGGACAATTCATTGACGTTGAAAATCCTTATATTACATACGATTGTAACTATGTTGAAACTGAATGGTATATTTTAAAAGAGTTTTATAAAAAAGGTTTATTCTATGAAGGTCACAAAATTCTTCCTTATTGTCCTCGTTGTGGAACAGGACTAGCTTCTCACGAAGTAGCACAAGGGTATAAAGAAGATACAGTAGAAACAGTTATTGTGCCAATGAAGAAAAAAGGAGAAGAGGTTTACTTCTTAGTATGGACGACAACCCCATGGACACTTCTTTCCAATGTAGCATTATGCGTAAATCCTAACCTTACTTATGTAAAAGTAAAATCAGGAGACTATGAATTTATCTTGGCAGAATCACTAGTATCCAAAGTGCTAGGAAGTGAAATAGAAATCTTAGAAACATATAAAGGAACCGATTTAGAATACATGGAATATGAACAACTAATTCCTGCTTTAAAAGTAGATAAAAAAGCGTTCTATGTTACAATTGATGATTATGTTACAGCCGAAGATGGAACAGGTATTGTCCATATAGCTCCTGCCTTTGGAGAAGACGATGCCAAAGTGGGAAAAAAGTACGATCTACCTTATTTAAACCCAGTTGGGGAAGATGGGTGTTATATAGAAGGTCCATGGAAAGGTATGTTAATCTTTGATGCTGATAAAGAAGTAATCAAGTATTTAAAAGAAAACGACAAATTATTTAAAAAACAAAAAATGGTACACAACTATCCACATTGCTGGAGATGTGATTCCCCACTTGTTTACTATTCAAAACCATCTTACTATTTAAAAGTTACTGAAATCAAAGACCAAATAATAGAGGCAAATAAAAAAGTCAATTGGTATCCTAGTTATGTAGGTGAAAAACGTTTTGGTAACTGGTTAGAAAATATGAACGACTGGGCCATCTCTCGTTCAAGATATTGGGGAACTCCGCTACCTTACTGGAATTGCGAATGTGGTCATGATGAAATGATTGGTTCTCGTAAAGAATTAGTTGAAAAAGCTATCGAAAAAATTGACGAAACAATCGATTTACACAGACCATTTGTTGATAATGTCCACATAAAATGCCCTAAATGTGGTAAATCAATGACTCGTACAAAAGATGTTATTGATTGTTGGTTTGATTCAGGGTCTATGCCATTTGCACAATACCATTGGCCATTCGAAAATGCAGATATTTTTGAAGACCAATTCCCAGCAGACTTTATTTGCGAAGGAATTGATCAAACAAGAGGATGGTTCTACACTTTAATTATTATTTCTACTTTCTTAAAGGGATGTGCCCCATTTAAAAATGTCCTTGTCAATGATTTGATTCAAGACGCTGAAGGAAAGAAAATGAGTAAATCTAAAGGAAATATAGTGGAACCATTTACAACTATGAAAGAATATGGCGCCGACGTAGTTAGATTTTACCTTCCTTATGTATCACCTGTTTGGACACCTCTTCGTTTTGATATAAATGGTTTAAAAGAAGTTTATTCTAAATTTTTTAATCCATTAAAAAATACATATAGTTTCTTTGCTTTATATGCGAACACAGATAACATTGATATGAAAGAATGTGCTGTTCCTTATAAAAATCGTGAAGAAATTGATAAATGGTTACTGTCTAAATATCACAAACTATTAAAATATGTTACAGAATCTTATGAAGAATATGATCTTAATAAAATAGTGAAATCTGTGACTGAGTTTGTTTCAGAAGATTTATCTAACTGGTATATTAGAAGAAACAGAAAACGTTTCTGGGCATCGGAGTTAGATAATTCAAAAAAGTCGGTATACATAACCACCTACGAAGTATTAGAAGGCCTTTGTCGTATGATAGCTCCTGTAATACCTTTTATTACCGAAGAAATCTATACTAAATTAACTGGTGAAGAGTCAGTTCATTTAGTAGACTTCCCTAAATATGATGAGTTATATATCAACGAACACATTGAAGCACGTATGGATTTAGTAAGAAACCTAATTTCTATTGGTCGCTTTGTTCGCGAAGAAACAAAAATAAAAGTACGTCAACCATTAAAAGAAGCTTTATTAGATGGAACAAATAAAGATTTAATCGCTGACTTAGTTCCTCTAATACAAGAAGAACTAAATATAAAAGAAGTTTTATTTGTCGAAGATTTAAATGCTTATATGAACTTATCTGTAAAACCAAACTTTAAAATCGTAGGAAAAGTGTTTGGACCTCTAATCAAAGAATTTCAAGAGAAGTTAGAAACTCTACCTCCAGAAACTATTACAAAATTACAAAAAGGGGAAGCTATTTCTATGAAGATTGGCGATGAAGATAGAGTAATTAATGCAGATATGGTAGAAGTAAGAATTTCATCTAAAGAAGGCTTTAACGTAGGAATGGAAAATAATAATTTTATTATCTTAGATACGACATTAACAGAAGATTTAATACTAGAAGGTATTGCTCGTGAAATGGTTTCTAAAGTTCAAAATTTACGTAAAACGAAAGATTTTCATGTTGCTGATAGAATTACTCTATACTATAATGGGGATCAAGAAGTAGAAAAATGTGTTGAACAATACGGGGAATACATAAAAAAAGAAACTTTATCAATTAATATGATAAAGAAGGAAAATCTACTAGAAGTTTATGATCTAAATGGACATGAATGCTTTATAGATGTAGAAAGATAATAGATTAGTGCACATATGCGCTAGTCTTTTTTTAGAAAAGAGAAAAAGTATGAAAAAAAGAAAAATTGTTTATGATTTATATTGGTATTACGCTTTTGAAAGACAAAATATATTTTTAAAAAAGAGAAGGGAAGAAAAAAAACATGGACAGATGATCCCATTTTACAAGAATATAAATTTTGTAACTCTTATCGTGTAAATGACAGAGTAAGTCAATATCTTTTAAAAAATGTAATTTATAATGGAAAAAAATATAGTAAAGATGATATGCTGTTTCGTATTTTATTATTTAAATTATTTAACAAAGAATCGACTTGGGAATTATTAATGAATACCCTAGGGGAAATAACTTTAAGAAACTTTAGCTTTAAAAGATATTCCCAGATTTTAACAGAAGCTTTTTTTAAAAAGAAAAGCATATATAATGATGCCTATATTAGTTGTGCTAACAAAGCCTTTGGCTACGAAAGAAAACATGATAACCACTTAGCTTTACTAGAAAAAATATTTCTAAAAGATAAAGCACATAAACAAATAATAGCTGCCAAAACAATGGAAGAAGCATTTTATATTCTAAAGTCTTACCCTCTTATTGGAGACTTTATGGCATATCAATTGGTAACAGATATTAATTATAGCGACGTCGTAAATTGGAGCGAACATGAATTCACTATAGCTGTACCAGGTGCTAAAAGAGGGATGAAAAAATGTTTTATCGAAACAGGAAAACTATCGGATAGAGAAATTATTGCTTATATGTATGAACACCAAGAAGAAGAATTTAAAAGACTTCATTTAAATTTTAAAAGAATAGGGAATCGTCCTTTAGAATATATTGATATACAAAATATATTTTGTGAACTAGATAAGTATTGCCGAGTAGCATTATCTAAATTAAAATCAAATCGAACAAAAATAAAAAAGAAATATTGTCCTAAACAAGAAAATATAGAATATATATATCCACCAAAATGGGAAATAGAAATAAAGAATCCATAAGAATAATTTTGTCTTACCTAAAGCCATATATTCCAAGTTCTGGGGAAAAATTGCCAACAAAATTTGTCCTATGTTATACTAGCAGAAAAAAAGAAGGAGATTTTCGATGAAAGCATATCAAAAAGATAAAGGCATGAATTGTACAGCCCTCTATTTAAATGATATTAAGAATTTGAATATATCTTTATTATCTGATGAAGAAATAGTGAATCTTTATAACAAAATAAATGCGGGTGATGAAGAAGCATATCAGACTTTTATAGAAAGAAATTTGCCTTATGTTATCAGTCTTGCGAAGTATTATACTAAGCGAGGGATATCCTTTGAGGATTTAATTCAAGAAGGAAATTTAGGATTAATAGAAGCGGCAAGAAAGTTTGACTATAATAAAGGTAAATTTTCAACTTATGCAAGATGGTATATTTTAAAATATATTATTTTAGCTATATATAAAGCAAGACAAGAAAATATTCCTGTTTTGGAAATCAAATTAATGAAAGAAATGAAAAGAATTCAGAGAGAATTAACTTGTGAACTAAAACGAGATCCTAATAAAGTAGAAATTGCTGAAAAAATGAATCTCCCAGTTTCTAAAATTGAAGAATTAATGATAATTAGTCAAGGCCCATTATTTTTAGACGCACCAGTACCGCAAGATGGGGAGGAGAAATCTAACTTAGGAGATGTTATCGCAGATCTAGATACAAAAAACCTAGAGGAACAGGTGATAAATAAAGAATTAAAGAATTTGATCCAGGAAACACTAAAAATACTTACCCCAGAAGAAAAAGAAGTGATTGCATATCGAGTGGGTTTGATAGATGGGAATCCCTATTCTTTAGATATGGTTGGGAAAATATTGGACGTAAATCGTGAACGTATTCGAGGAATTGAGGCGAAAGCGTTAAAAAAAATGAGGCATCCATCATGTTCTAGCAAATTAGCACCTTATTATTATGAATAAAACTAAGACGATTTTTTGCACATTTTTCATAAAAAGACTAAAATTACAAATTCCTTTAGTTTAGACGACTTTCTTACTATTGATAATTTTATGCGCCTGGATGAAAGAGTACTATCCTACTATCGTTTAGAAGATTACGCTATAGAAAAGTACAATATTCCCTCTTGGCGTGGAACACAAATTGCCAATGCAAGATTGTTTTTTTAGGATATTATCAAGTTAGATTCCATTAATAAATTAGCATATTTAGATGCTGACACAATTAGTAGAATTGATTTAAGCGAATTATTTACTTATGAAAGAGCTATAAATGCTGTTCCCGAAACTCGTTTAAAGTCAAGTGTCGAAAGACTTGGACTATCAAACTATTTTAATAGTGGCGTTTTTCTTTTTGATATGAAAAAAGAGGATGGAAGAAGAGTACCAAAGAAGAATTATTGATTTTAAAATGAAAAGCCACAAGATTAACTCTATTTGAGAAACCATTTTCCCAAAAAATAAAAATCTTTTTATTTTTTCAGAGTGTTGACAAAGGTCAATGCTCTTTTCTTTTTATCAATTTTATTATACAATTGATTTGTAAGAACTTTTCGTTATAAAGACCAAATATCAATGAAAACATACAGTTCTTACTTTTTATTTGTTATAATATTTATGGTCTTTATAATGAAAGTATGTGATTGTATGTTAACTATTAATAATAAAATTCAAAGTGAAATCATAATGACTACTATGGAAGAAATTGTACCTGAAGACAG
>CAOJRT010000041.1 GCA_948442255.1 uncultured Caryophanales bacterium
AAAAAAGAGGTTCCCCATTTTTAGGGGGTACCCCTTTGTCAACAATCTGAGATAACTTAATTGTTATCTTTTTTTGAAAAAATAGATTTAAATAAATCTAGAAAATAAGGAAAGTATATCTTTGCTATAGGAAATCCTCCCAATTTTTGCTATAATTAAAATAGATATATTGATTTGCTATAAAAATTAATATATGTTAAGATTTCCTTATAAAAGGGAGAGAAAGTGTGAGTACAATGAAAGAAGAACCAATTCGTATTGCGCAGATTGTAGGGAAATGGGTTGGTGGCGGAGTAGAAGCTGTTATAATGAACTATTATCGCCATATAAACCGAAAAAAAATACAATTTGACTTCATATGTGATATGGATTCAACAGATATACCATACGAGGAAATAGAAGCGTTAGGAGGAAAGGTTATCTTAATACCTCCTTATCAAAAACCATTTAATTATCACTTTAAACTAAAAAAAGTTTTGAAAGAAGGACAATACAAAATAGTGCATTCTCATATTAATACCATGTCTTTATTTCCTTTATTTGCTGCGTTTTGCGTTGGGGTGAAAGTCAGAATCATTCATAGTCATTCTACTACTAATAAAGCAGAAATAGTAAAAAACATAATGAAACAAATATTAAGACCTCTTAGTAAAATTTTTGCTACCAATTATATGTGTTGTTCAGAATTAGCAGGACGTTGGCTATTTGGAAATAAAACATATGAGAAAGGTCAAGTCTTTTTACTTAATAATGCAATTGAGTTAGATCAGTTTAAATATGACGAAAAGGTTAGAAAAGAGAAAAGGGAAGAGTTGTCTATTCCTGATGAAACCTTAGTACTTGGACATATCGGTCGCTTTGTTGCTCAAAAAAATCATTCGTTTTTAATAGATATATTTAGTGAAATACATAAAAAAAATCCAAAATCGCTTCTTTTATTAGCTGGACAAGGTCCATTAGAAGAAAAAATAAGAGCAAAAGTAAATAGTATGAACTTAACAGATTCAGTTCGATTTTTAGGCCAAAGAAATGACGCTAATCAATTGTACCAAGCAATTGATGTATTTGTGTTACCAAGCTTATATGAGGGATTACCAGTGGTTGGGGTAGAAGCGCAAGCTGCTGGATTATTATGCATATTTTCCAATGCTATGACCAAAGAAACTAAAGTCTTAGATTCTACAGTATTTATTTCATTATCAAACACTCCAG
The DNA here is from genome assembly GCA_948442255.1 of uncultured Caryophanales bacterium. Classification (GTDB taxonomy): domain Bacteria; phylum Bacillota_I; class Bacilli_A; order RF39; family UBA660; genus Coprovivens. Next base: position 1,213 of record CAOJRT010000041.1, read on the forward strand.
AAAAGTGGGCTTCAACATTAATAGTTAATTCTAAAAAATATAATAGAAAAGATACCAAAAAAGAAATCACTAATAATGGTTTTAATATCAAAAATGAAGCCATTAAGTTAGAAGAAAAATATAAGGAACTATTAAACAAATAACTAAGAAGGTGATATAAAAATGAAAAATAAAATAAATTTTAGTGTTATTATTCCCATCTACAAAGTTGAAAAATATTTAAGACAATGTATAAATTCTGTTTTAAATCAAACATATAAAAATTTTGAGATTATTTTAGTAGATGATGGTTCCCCCGATGGGTGTCCTCAAGTATGTGATGAATATAAAAAACAACATAAAAATATCAAAGTTATTCACAAGGAGAATGGTGGTTTATCTGATGCAAGAAATGTTGGTTTAAAAGAAGCCTTTGGAGAATATATTATTTTTTTGGATAGCGATGATTATTGGAATGATAATTTGTTTTTAGAAAACGCCTTTAAAATTATCAGTAAAGAAAATTCCGATTTGTTTGTATTTGGAATGCAAAAATATTTTGAAGATATAGATATTTATAAAGATAAAGAAAGGAATATTGGAAAATCAGAATTAATAGTTGAGTTGATAAAAAATAATCATTTCAAAGCTAGTGCGTGTGACAAAATCATAAAAAGTAAGATTATAAAAGATAATAATATTGTTTTTCCTTTAGGATATAAATCTGAAGACATAAAGTGGACATATGATATTTTGCGTTTTTGTAAAAAAATATCTTTTTATAATAAAAATATTTATGTATATAGGCAAAGAAGCGAAAGTATTACGAAAACTGTAGAAGAAAATAATATAAGAGACATGATAAAAATAATTAATTATTGTGTTGATGATTGTAAAAAGAATAAATATAAAAATGAAGAGATATTGCTTTCTTTTGTAGCGTATGAATATTGTGTGGCTTTGGGACTTATTTCTAGTAAAAAATGTAAAAATAATATTTCCAATGAGATAAAAAAAGAATTATATTGTTTGAAATATCTTTTGAAATATGATATTTCAAAAAAAGTTAAATTAGTTAAATTATTCAACTTTTTTTGGGGAATTAAATTAACCTCAAAATTAATGGGATATTTTATTGATAAAAAGGAGAAATAACTATGGCGGTATATTTGATAAGTTTATTTTTTGTTTACTTTTTTTTAACAATGTCTAAATTTGGTAAGGCAAAAGAAAATAAACTAATAAAAAAAATTGGTATTATAATTCCTTTATTGATTTTAACTATTATTGCTGGAATAAGATATAATGTTGGAACTGACTTTTTAATGTATGAAAGCTTTTTTTACAATTCTACTCGTTTAAAAATGTTTTCACCAGAATTAGAGCTGGTCTTTGTTCTTTTTTGTAAAATACTACATTTATTTTTTTCTAATTCAGCAATTATGTTTCTTTTAATAGCTTTATTAATTTATTCAATTGTATTTAAAAGCGCATTAAAAAATACAAAATTATATGAATTATGTATATTTTTGTTTATAGCTTTCTCGTTTTATACAAATAGTTTTAATGTTCTAAGACAATGGATGGCAATCCCTTTATTATATCTAGGTATGGATTATATAAATGAAAAAAAATGGAAAAAGGGAGTTCCAATTTTGATTATAGGAATTTTATGTCATTATACTTCTATAGTTACAATACCAATCTATTTTATTTGTAAAAATATCAAAAAAGATATTACACGAATAATAATAATTATAACATCAATAATAATTTATGTGAATTTAGATTTTACAATGCAGTTACTTTATAAAATGATTGTGGCAACTGGACAAGGAACAAAATATTATAAATATTTTACAAAAGAAATATATACTTCATTAAATACAAATATATTAGTAATGCCAATGTTTACTCTGCTGACTTATTTGGGGTATTTGATACTAGTTCCCAATATAAAAAAGATGGAAAAAACACCTAATCAAAATTTTTTGATAAATACATTAATTTTTGGTTTTACTTTTTCATTATTAGGAACAAAAAATGTATTATTTCAAAGGTTGCAATTGTATTTTATATATCCATTAATTTTTGTAATCCCTTTCATATTAGAAAAGTGCAACAAAGATTTAAGAAAAATTATATATATATTATGCATAATAATGGGAATTGCATTTTATATATATTCTTTGAATAAAAATGGCGGTGAACCTTTGCCATATAAAACAATTTTTAGTTAGGGGTAGTTTATGAAAAAAAATAAAAACAATATTTCAGTAATTATGCCAGCATATAATTGTGAAGATACAATTGAAAGAGCTATTAAATCTGTTTTAAATCAAACTTTTAAAGATTTTGAATTAATTATTGTTGATGATGGTTCGACTGATAATACATATAAATTGTGTCAAAGTATTAAAGATGAAAGAATAAAAATATTGCATCAAGAGAATCAAGGCCCCAGCGTTGCCAGAAATAACGGTCTTGCTATAGCAAATGGTAAATATATAATGTTTATTGATAGTGACGATGAATATCATATAAATGCGCTAGAATTATTGTATTCTAAAATTTCTAAAGAGAATTGTGAAATAGCTGTAGGAAATTACATAATAAATGAAAAACAAAATGTTTTAAAAGGTTGTTTTACGAATGATGATAAAAGTGCATTCCTAGACTTTTTATTTAAAAACAATTTATTTAATGTTAATTGGAATAAAATTTATGTGCTAGATATTATAAAATCCAATAAAATTAATTTTGATAAAAACTATAAATTAGGGGAAGATACAAGGTTTAATTTAGAATATTTTAAGCATGTTAATAAAGCTTCTTTCATTGATAAAGCAATATATTATTACTATTTTACAAATAAAGGCTTAACCAAGAGTAATGATGATGCAAAATGTGATAAGGAAGTCGAATTGTTAGAATACGAATATGATTATTTTTTAAAAAATAACTTGAATATGAACACTATTTCAAAAAAAATTTATTCTTCTTTTTTCTATTTTAATAACTGTGATTTTATAATTAATGATCAAAGATATTTAAAATTATTAAAAAAAGCCAAGAAAAATTCTCTTGTTTCACTAATTATTTTCTTTGCTATACGAACTAAATGTAAATTTTTAATAAATCTTTTACTGAATTTAAAAGGAAGCAAAATATGAAAAAAGTTGGAATAGTTACAATAATAGATAATAATAACTATGGAAATAGATTGCAAAATTATGCTCTTTATAAATATCTTTCTAAATATTGGGATGTTCGTGTAGTAAAAAATTCTCCTGAAAGCGAATTACCTTTTAGTAAGAGATATATAAAAAAGATATTAAATTATATGCACGAATTTAAATTGCTATTGTTAGGAAAAAATAAATTAACAAGAAAGGCTGCTTTTAAAAGGTTTAATAAAAAAATTAGGTTTACTAATAAAAGTTATTCTTCAAAAAAATTAAATAATCTTGATTTTGATTATTATGTTGTTGGTAGTGATCAAATATGGAATCCTTATCATGGGAGGTTAAATCCAATTGATTTATTGCAAAATGTTGATCCTAATAAATGTTTTTCCTATGCTGCTAGTTTTGGAGTAAGTAAGATTACTGAAAATGAATATATAAGAATAATAAAAAGAGAGTTACCTAAATTTAAAAATATATCAGTACGAGAATTAGAAGGTAAAATGATTATAAAAGAATTAATAAATAGAAAAGATGTCGATGTTTTGATTGATCCAACAATGTTATTGGATGCTACTGAATGGGACAATGTATCTTCAAAACCTAAAATGCTTAAAACAAATAAGTATATCTTGAATTATTTTTTAGGTGATCTATCTGATTGTAGAAAAAAAGCAATTGAAAAAATTGCCAAAGATAATAATTGTGAAATAATAAATCTTTTAGATAGAAAAAGTCCTTTTTTCAAATGTGGACCTAGCGAGTTTTTGTATTTAGCAAAAAATGCTTTTATTATTTGTACAGATTCTTTTCATTCAAGTGTTTTTGCTATCCTTTATAATAGACCTTTTATAATCTTCGATAGAGAGCAAGAAGGTGTAATCTCAATGAATTCTAGATTAGATACTTTAATTGAAAAATTTAATTTAAAAAATCGCAAATATAATGGAAATGAAATTACTTTAGAAAACATTCAACATGACTATAGTGAAGCATATAAAATTTTAAAGCGCGAAAGAATAAAAAGTAAAAAGTTTTTAGAAAAATCATTAAATAATAAATAACTGGAGGTGATACAAATGAAATTAAATAGGACAAAAAATGCAACTAAAGGCATAATTTTTGGTATATTTTTGAACTTATATAAAATAATTATAAAGTTTGTGATGCGAACAATAATGATCTATACTTTAGGTGTTGAATACTTAGGGTTAGATGGATTATTTGTTTCAATATTAAAAATGCTTAGTTTAGCTGAATTGGGAGTAGGTGGAGCCTTGACTTTTAGCATGTATAAACCAATTGCTGAAAATGATGAAAAAAGTATTTGTGCTTTAATGAAATTATATAAAACATATTATAGAATAATCGGTTTAGTTATATTATGTATTGGATTAATAATTTGTCCTTTTGTGCCTAAATTAATTAAATCGGATTTACCTAGCTCTATAAATGTTTACACCTTATATTTAATGAATCTTATGACTACTGTCATATCTTATTGGCTTTTTGCTTATAAAAATAGTTTGCTTCATGCGCATCAAAGAACAGACGTTATTAGTAAAATTACAATTGTGATTAGCACTATTCAATACATATTACAAATTATTTTGTTAATATTGCTAAAAAATTTTTATATTTATATTTTAATATCATTGCTTTTTCAAGTTGTTTTAAATATAACGACTGCTATTGTCGCAAATAAAATGTATCCAAATTATAAAGCTGTTGGAAATATAGATAAAAAAGTTGTACGAGATATTAATCGAAGAGTAAAAGATTTATTTACATCAAAAGTTGGTGGAGTTGTTTATTCTTCTGCAGATACAATTGTTATTTCAGGATTTTTAGGATTGACAACTTTAGCTATTTTTGAAAATTATAATTATATAATAACAGCAATTATGTCTATTATAAATATTATATTTTTGGCTTGTACAGCTGGTATAGGTAATAGTTTAATTATTGAAAGTAAGGAAAAAAATTACTCTGATTTTAAAAAATTTACATTTATGCTTACTTGGTTAATTACAATTTGTTCTTGCTGTATTTTGTGTTCTATCCAGGATTTTATTTATGTTTGGGTTGGGACTGAATTGATATTAAGTTTCAAAATTGTAATATGTTTAGTAATATATTTTTATGTATATGAACTGATTACTATTTTCACCACTTATAAAGATGCCGCTGGCATATGGCATAGAGATAGATATAGAGCACTATTATCTTCTATGGTAAATTTAATTTTAAATATTATTTTAGTTAGATATATTGGTTTATATGGAATAATTTTATCTTCAATAATAAGTTTAGTTGTGATAGCTATTCCTTGGTTATTACATAATTTATTTACTGAATTATTTCCTCAAAAAATAAAGAAATATTCACGCTCTTTATTCAAATACTTAATTTCATCATTTTTAATAATTTTACTTACTATATTAATTTGTCAAAATATTCAATTAAGTCATAAAATAAATTTTATAATTAAGAATATAATCTCTGTACTTGTTTCAATAATAGTATGGATTATAATTTTTAGAAAAACTGATGAAATAAAGGAAACAAAAAAATTAATATTAAAAATAATTAAAGGAGGAATAAATTGAAAATATTATTTATTGGAGGAACTGGTAGGTTAAGTACAGATGTTGCTAAATTATCGTTAAAAAAAGAATATGAAGTTTATTTATTAACAAGAGGAAGTAAAGAAAGAAAAAAGTTTATAGATAAAAATTATAAAATGATTTATGCAGACATTAGAAATAGTGTAGAATGCAAAGAAAAGCTTAAAGGAAAGTATTTTGATGTTATAATTGATTTCTTGACATATGATAAAAATCAATTAAATAATACATTAGATATAATTGCAGGTCACTATAATCAGTATATATTTATCTCCTCAGCCACAGTATATGAAAAAAGATTAGAAGAAGAGATTATATCAGAAAAAACTAAAGTTGGTAATGAAAAATGGGATTATGCTTATAAAAAATATGAGTGTGAAGAAGAAATTCACAAATACTATAAAAATAAAAAAGACTTACATTATACGATAATAAGACCATATGTTACTTATAACGAAACTAGAGTACCATATCCTCTAGTACCTCAGGACTCATCAATGGAATATTCAATAATTTATAGAATTTTAAATAATAAAAAAATACCAGTTATAAAAAATAATAATTTAATAACAACTATTACTAATACAAAAGATTTTGCGTTAGGTGTAGTAGGATTATTTCAAAATAAAGAATCGTATGGAGAAGTTTTCCATATTACATCAGATGAAGTAGTAAATTGGGAACAGGTAATAGATATAATTGGAGAATATTATAATAAGAAAATAGATAAAACCTTCTTTTCCATTGATGAATTCTCACAAAAATATCCATTATATCTACCAATATTAAGTGGAGACAAAGGACATCAAATGAGGTTTACTAATGAAAAAATAAAAAGAGTAGTAAAAGATTTTAATTGTAAAATATTATTAAAAGATGGGATTGAAGAAGTTATAAATTTTTATGAAAATAACAAACAATTCCAAAAGATAGATTATTATTGGTATGGAAGAATAGATCGTATCTGTAAAGATCAAAAAGAAATTAAATTTCCCAATAAAAATGAAAGATTTAAATACAATTTAGGTTATCATCTTGTACCAGATTTTATATATAAAATATTACGAAAAGTGAGGGTAATAAAATGAGTATAATAAGAAAACTATATTATCGAATAATATCTACTTTCATTTGTTTGCGAAAACAAATAAAGGGCAAAGTAAGAGTAAATGGTAAATGTCATATGCATTTAGATAAAACTTCAAAAATAGAATCTAAAGGCATTTTATCTTTTAGTGTAAATAGTTTTGGTTCTGCTAGAGAAACAACCTTAAGAATAGATAAGAATTCAAAAATAATTGCAAATGGGAATTTTGACTTTTTTTATGATAGTGACATTATTCTATTTGAAGATGCTAAATTAATTTTAGGTATTAATTCGTTTATAAATAGCAATTGTAAAATTAGATGTCATAAATCTATAACAATAGGTGATAATTGTGCCATATCTCATGATTTTACAGTTATGGATTCAAATGCTCATTCGATAAATGGTGATAAAAAGACGTTACCAGTAATTATAAAGGATCATGTATGGGTTGGAACTAGAGTCACTATTTTAAGTGGAGTTACAATTGGCGAAGGAGCAGTTATTGCAGCAGGGGCTGTGGTAACAAAAGATGTTCCACCAAATACAATTGTCGGGGGAAATCCAGCCAAAGTAATAAAAAAAAATGTTGAATGGGAAGCATAATTGCAAAAATAATTAAAAAAGTAATTTAAAAAAACAAATGTTAAATAATGAAAATAAAGGCTAGGCGATAAGTATGGAAATATGGTTAAAGAAAAATGAATGTACTGGATGTGGTGCATGTAGTAATGTCTGTCCAAAAGGTGCTATAAAGATGATAGAAGATGAGTGTGGATTTAAATATCCTGTGATAGATCATACGCTGTGTATAAACTGTGGCTTATGCAAAAAAACCTGTCCTATTGTTTCTAAATTTGAAACAGCTAGATTTGATAAACCTAGTGTATATGCAACATGGTCTAAAGATGAAGAAAATAGATATATAAGTACATCTGGTGGAATGTTTTTTGAACTAGCAAAATATGTAATAGAAAATAAAGGCTCTGTTGTTGGCGCTCGATATAATAAGAATAATTTAGTAGAGCACTATTTAGTAAATAATTTAAAAGGTTTAGAAACATTGAGACAATCTAAATATTTACAAAGTGATACTAAAAATATCTTTAAAGATGCTCAAGAAATTTTAAAAAATAATAAACTTTTATTGTTTGTAGGATCACCTTGTCAAATAGCTGGATTGATGAAATTCTTAAAAGAAGATTATGAAAACTTAATCACCGTTGAATTTATTTGTAGAGGAGTTAATTCTCCCAAAGCTTATAGATCATGGTTAGAAGAAATTGAAAATACTGAAGCTAAGAAAGTTAAAAAGGTATGGTTTAAATACAAAATAAATGGTTGGAAAACCTCTCCTAAATGTACAAGAGTAGATTTTACAGATGGAAGTCATAAAGTTTATGATGGTGATGAAAATAAGTTTATGAGTGGCTATTTAGGACCAAACCTATATATAAGACCAAGCTGTGGTAATTGTCATTTCAAAGATTTACCAAGACAGGCTGATATAACTCTTGCAGATTTTTGGGGCATCGATAACAAATTAGATGATGATAAAGGAACTTCTATGGTTCTTCTAAACTCAAATAAAGGAATTGACTTATTTGATAAAATAAAAGCAAAAATAATTTTTGACGAACGAGATTTTGATGAAATACTTAATGGTAATCAATGTTTTAATCATTCTGTAAATATTAATCCAAAGAGCGAACAATTTTTAATGAGCTTAAATGACAATAATTTTAGTGAACAAGTAAAAAAATATTCTAAACTATCAATTTATAAAAAAATAAAGAAAAGTATAAAAAAAATTATTAGAAAAAAATGATGGTCGAAAAAATAGATAAGGAAAATAAAGACGAAAAAGACATTGCTAAAAAAGATAAAATAGAGCTATCAATTAAAATTATGGTGTTGACTATTTTAATGAATTAAGTAATAATTATTACGATAATTGGTTATTAAAATAAATTTGTTATAAAGGAGAAGTTAGTATGAAAAATATAATAAAAAAAATAATATTCAGCCATAAATCAGATTCTGATTCATACATTAAATATCTAAGAAAAAAAGGCTTTAGGATAGGAAATGATGTATCAATTTATTCTCCTGTATTTACAAATATTGATGAAACGAGACCATGGTTGGTTGAAATTGGTGATAATGTTAAAATAACAAAAAATGTAACAATACTAACACACGGGTATGATTGGTCGGTTCTTAAAGTAAAAGAGGGAGATATTCTGGGATCTGCTGGTAAAGTTACTATAGGTAATAATGTTTTTATTGGAATGCAATCTACTATTCTAAAAGGGGTAACCATTGGAAATAATGTAATTATTGGAGCTAATTCATTGGTAAACAAAGATATACCAAATAATGTAGTTGTAGCTGGAAATCCTGCTAAAATTATAACAACGATTGACGAATACTATAAAAAAAGAAAAAATTTGCAATTAACTGAAGCAGTACAATGTGCCATAGAATTTTATCAAGTGTATAAAAAATGGCCAACAAAAAAAGATATGAGAGAGTATATTTGGTTATTTGAAGATAGAAATATTGACGTAGATAAAGACGAAGTTTTTTCAGAGATTGGTTCTTTATGCTTAAATTATAATTTTACAAAAGATAAATTTTATAAATCAAAAGGCGAATTTGATAATTACGATGAATTTATTAAATATTGTAAAACGGAATATAATAAAAATAATTAAATTTTTTAAAAATAAATAAAAAAATGATATTTTTTTAGATTTTAAAAAAGTTAATAGCAAAACAAAAAATTTAAGTCAATGCTTATGCATTGGCTTTTATAATAATTAAATATATATTTATACATAAAAATTAATTTTATAGTATAATATACGGAGAAAAGAAGTGGAGAAGTATGAAGCTAGCAATAATTATAGGATCATCAAGGTATATAAATTACTACTTTAAGTCAATGTAAAAAAGATTCTGAACCGATTTATAAAGTTTTGAGCAAATCAAATAAATATTATGATATTTTATATATTAATTATAGTTTCTCGTTCTAAAATATGCGATTGGCTTATTGAAAATAAAAAGAAATCTTTTATTTTTGCTAATCCAAAAAAGAGAAAAGAGTTAAAGAATAATAAAATAATTAGAATTCATTAACTCTAAAGGCTAAAACTTTATACCTGATGACTATACTGTAAATGTTGATAGAAAATTATTAGACATTAATTAATTATATTTCATAAAATTCATGTTTTCCAAAATTAAAATGTCAAATTGTTTGCACATATTTCCTTACTAAGCTTTATTTCATTTATACCTTTGGAAGCTTTTTCCCGAAAGTTGGGATTAATATGGGAAATATGAAATTGATGGAAATATTCTGAGTAAAAGTCATTAATTTTAAAGATAAAGTTACCAATATAGATAATTGTCCTAAGAATTTGCAAAAGAATTTAAAAATTTTACAGAAGATTATACAAATAATTATATAGAAGCAATAATTTTAATAAAAAGCATAAAATATAACGAAATAAGTATTTTTTGTAAAGATAACATAAAAAAGTATCTCCTACTTTATAATTAAGATATAATAATTTTAGGAGAAAATAATATGAAAAAAAGAAATAAAAAAATAACAGCTCTTATTTTATTTATGATTACCTTATGTTTTTCATGTTACTTGTTATATAAAATACATAAATTAAGTATAATTCCTATTAAATATTTTATAGTAGGAATAGTATTTCTTTTATTAATAAACATAATCTCATTTTATTATTTGCGTGCAAAAAGTAAGCTAGGTAAGATGATAGGATGTTTATTAAGTGTTTTTTTAATAACAATAACGATTGTAGGATGTCGTTACATAAATGAAACCAATAAATTTCTAAATAATCTATTTAATAATAAGATCAAAGAAATAACTACTTATAATATAATTGTTTTAAAAAATAGTTATTATGAAGATATTTATAAATTAGATAAAAAGAAATTAGGATATAACATAGAAGATAAGAACAAAAAAGAAGCTCTTTTAACAATAAATGAATTAATCAGTATAGAATCTACTAATTATGAAGATATATATGAATTATATAATGATTTATTAAATAAAAAAGTAGAAGCTATTCTTATAGATCAAGCTTATATAGATATTCTTTTAGATGAAGATAAAGAACTAGAAGAAAAAATAAAAGTAATTTATCATTTTGGTATAGAAACCATTCTTCAAAGAGAAGAAAAAAATATAAAGGAATTAAAGAGTTTGAATATTTATATATCAGGTAGTGATTCTAGAGCATATAAAATATACAATAAATCACGTAGTGATGTAAATATGATTTTAACAATTAATCCAAATACAAGAGAAATATTAATGACTTCTATTCCTAGAGATTATTATGTACAAGTACATGGACAGAATGGATTAAAAGACAAACTAACGCATGCTGGGATTTATGGATTAGAAACATCTAAAGCAACACTAGAAGATTTATTTGCTATTGAAATAGATTATAGTGTAAAAATCAATTTTAATGCCGTAGTAGAAATAGTAGATTTAGTAGATGGCATTGATATTTACTCAGACAGAACTTCTAATTCATTCCATAAAAAAGGATGGATTGTAAATGAAGGATGGAATCACATGGACGGAGAAAAAGCTCTAGCTTATGCAAGAGAAAGATATGCATATAAAGAAGGAGATAGGCATCGAATACAAAATCAGCAACAAGTTTTAGAAGCAGTAATGAAAAAAATAATGAGTGATAAAAAGATTTTATTAAAATATGATGAAGTATTAGATAGCCTAAATAACTTATATGAAACAACTATTCCAAAAGAACTTATTACTTTATTTGTTCGTGATCAATTAGATACTATGCCAAATTGGGAATTTACAACTATTCGAGTAAGTGGAAGCGATGCTTCACTACCTACTTATACGGCACCAAATAATAAAAGATATGTTATGATTCCCTATGAAAAAGACATAAAAATAGCCTATGATAGAATAACAAAAGTAATAGAAGCAGAATAATTAATATAAAAGAAAATAACAAGTACTATATTATTTTTTCTTTTTTTTAAAAAAGGAAATTAAAGATTTATGTATAATAAATATAATAGAGGGAGAAAAGTATAGATTTAATAGATAATTTAGAGTAAAATAAAAGAGAAATAAGTGTTATAGGATGTGATAAGAATGACTTGGAAAAAGGGGATAAAAATAGTTTTAATACTTTTCTGGTTTGGTGTGATATTTATGTTTTCTGCCCAAAATGCAAAAGAATCTCTAGGAGTAAGCAATAAAGTATTAATAAAAGTAGTAGAAATGTACAAGCATAGAGATTTAGCCGAAAACGAAAAAGAGAATATAACAAAAAAATTTACTTTTTATATAAGAAAATTTGCTCATTTCTTTTTATACTTTGTTCTAGCATTCTTTGTCTTTATACTTTTAAAAGAATTTGTTAGCATTGACTATAAATTAGTCTTTTTTACCATCCTCATATGTATGTTATATGCAACAACAGATGAGATACATCAGTTATTTATAGCTGGAAGGACAGGTCGTTTTTTTGATGTTTTAGTAGATACAGCAGGAGCGACTTTATCTACCATGTTAACTTATAGTGTTATGAAATTAATTGAAAGTATTAAAGAACAAGTATTTAAAAAGAAATGATACGTATACTAATATGGAGGAGAAGAAATATGATAGTTATAATAGTAGGTATAATACTATTTCTTTTACTCTTTATTATCTGTTCATTAAAACTGGCATCGTATGCCGACGAAAGAGTTAAAAAATAACTCTTTTTGTTTGAAAATAAAAAGAAGTTATACTATAATATTGTTGTGTCCTTGTAGCTCAGTAGGATAGAGCAATTGCCTCCTAAGCGATAGGTCGGCAGTTCGAATCTGCCCAAGGACGCCATAGCAATAAAATAAGGACGATAAAGTCCTTTTTTTATTATCAACAATTATAAAAAAGACTCTTCATTATCATTTGAAAATTGTTCTATATTATTCGAAAAAACTTGGCAACCATATCAGTAAGAGAGTATAATATAAAAAAGGTAATATAATAATATAAATAGAATGTGTACAAAATAGAGAGAAATAGTATAGGTGAAGTTATGAAAGATATAAGCAAAAATAAAAAAAGTGGTTACAAAAATAAGGAGAAAGAACAAAAGATTAACCAAGTAGAAACGGAAAAAAAGGTTGAACAAGAAAAGCTAACTATTAAAAGTCAATAGATTTTTATAGAAAGATATAAATGGAAAAGAAACC
>CAOJRT010000042.1 GCA_948442255.1 uncultured Caryophanales bacterium
TATCATTTACAAATCTTAGTGCTCAACTTCTGTGCACTTCATATTTTAAAATACAAGAAGAGAGAAGATAGTATTTTTTTTATTCTATGGCTTGCAAAATGTTTTGAATCGTGATATATTCTTGATGAACACACAGATGTGTTTTTTTAATACAAAAAATAAGAGGTGGGCTTATGGCTGTTAAGAAAAAAGTGAAAGATATTGAATTTTCAGAAGAAAAAAAGACAAAAAAAGGAAAACACCTTCAAGAAGAGTTTGTTGAAGAGATTGATGAACTTGAAGTAGAAGAAGTAAAAGAAGATATTTCTTCTAAAAAAGAGAAAAAAGAAAAAGATTCTAAAAAGAAAAAAGTAACAAAGAAAGAGAAGAAAGAAAGTTATATTCACTCTGTTAGAAAAGAACTAAAAAAAGTTGTATGGCCAAAGGGTGGAGACATATTAAAATATACTTTAGCAGTTATCATACTTTGTGTAGTTCTTGCTTTATTCTTTGCAGGAGTTGAATTATTGGCTGCATTTATAAAGGGGGTGTTTGTGTAATGGAAAAGGAATGGTATGTTGTTAACACTTATAGTGGACATGAAGCAAAAGTAAAGGAAAAATTAGAACAAAGAGCAATTTCTATGGGATTCCAAGATAATATTTTCCGTGTTATTATTCCAGAGACTACGGAAGTAGAAATTAAAGATGGAGTAAAGAAGGAAAAAGTAAAAAAAATGTTTCCTGGATATGTTTTAGTAGAAATGATTATGTCTGATGAAGCTTGGTATATTGTTCGTAACACTCCTGGTGTTACTGGGTTTATTGGTTCATCAGGACATAAAGCAAAACCTACTCCTTTAATGCCTCAAGAAATAGATCGTATTTTAGCTACTATGGGCATGAGTCGTGTTGATATTGAGTCTGAAATGGCTGTTGGCGATAAAGTTACTATTGTGGATGGACCATTTAAAGGAATGGTTGGTACTGTAGACTCTATAGATATGGAAAATAATAGATTAAATGTATTAATTGATTTGTTTGGACAAGAAACTCCTGTAGAAGTAGAATTATTCCAAGTAAATAAAATGCAATAAAAGAAGAACGCTTATTTGTTTAAGTGTTTTTTTGTGACCTTTTTTTGACAATGTTTTTGCTTTCTTTTATAATACAGCTTACAAAAAGGAGTTGCTCCTTGTGGAAATAAATGATAATAAGAGGATGTAGAAAAATATTAAATTAGCTGAAAATTCAATTTTCAATTCTAAGCAAAGACATTATTATGATACAAGTTTTTTATTTGGTATTGAAAATCAAGAAGGAGTTAATTGTGTCGTTTCTTATAAAGATAAAGATCTTTTAACTAAGTATAGAGTTTATTTTGAATATATGTAATGGAGGTATATATATGATTCATTATCAAGAACAATATCAAAAACTGCTTCGAGTGCGTGAACAGATGGAGACTGATAGCGATATTCAACAATTTAATAATCTTCTATCTAAAAAAGATCTTACTTTACAAGAATCTAGGGAACTGATGAGATTGAGGAAAAATAAAAGAGTGCGCAAGTATTCTACAATACAAACAAATATTAACCAAATTGAAAATCCTATAGATAATTTGTTTTTTGAAAAAATAGCTTATATTAAAAATATGGGTATAAATCCATTTTCTTTGAATTTAAGTAGCGATTATTCTTTTCCTGATGGAAGTTCTGTTTATTTATGGATTTCTTCGTTAGTTGGTTTTTATATGCGCCATAACCTTATTAAAGATGAAATTTCTACTCCTTTGTTACAGCTTTATAAACAGTGTGTAGATTATTCTTCTTTTTCTGGAAGAGTACAGTATTTGCAATTCTTATTAAAATTCCCTGAAAAAGATGATTTTTGTCTTTTTTTAGGTATTCATCCTTATTTATATATTAAGTTACTTCGTTTTAATTGTAATATAAAGGTTATACAGATTATCATATCTACTTTAGATAAAAAAGACATTTCTTTTTATTCTTCTTTACAACAGGAAGAAATAAAGTCTTTTTACTTATTGTTAAAAAGAAAATTAAAGTCTATGCCACAGGAGATAGAAGAATCTTCTAAAGCGATAAGGAAGAATACTATAAGTAATAATCACGCCTGTCACTTGGAGGAATTGCTTGCCTATGTAAAAGAACATTCTATATCTTCTATACCTAGAAATGTAAAGTTTAGAGATGGACAGAATATGTTTAATTGGCTTAATAATCTTTCTAAAAGAGTTTGCACAAAAGCAAGTTATGTTTTGTCAGATGAAGAAATTAAACAAACTGTTTATAAAATAGCAAAAGATTTATATAATGATACTACATTACCTTTGTACGAGGGAGTATCTTTTAATTATGGTGCTTCTTTACAAAGGGTAATACTTGTTTATCATATAAGACAAAATTACTTGTTTGAAAAACTACTTATTCCTTATACCTATTTGTTACCTATTTTGCAAAATAAGAAGTTTCCGAATCTTACTTTTATAGAGAAAATATTATCTTTTTTGTTATCACTTCCTTGTGATACGATGTATCAAAAAGAGTTTGTGGAGGAAGCAATAGCTGTTTTTACTGCTTTAAAAGATATACCTATAAAAGGAGAAGTTTTAGATTATACTATCTATCCAGCAGATGAAGAAAACACTTATTTAGAAAATATAGGAGAAGTAGATATTTCTTTGCTAAAAAGGATAAAAGAACAGAACTATGATTGGTATATGAAATGTATTACTTTACTTTTTCTTTATCATACAAAGAATAGAACTCCGCTTTCTAATGAATTTTTTTATGATGGGACTTTGATTTTTAAATGGTTGCTTACACAGAGAAAAGCTAAGAAATTTATGGAATTTTCAAAAGAAAAGGAGGAACTTGTTGAAATTTTAAATAAGCATTTTGCTTATTATAGTACTAGAGTTTCTAGTTTTTCTGTTTCTCATTGTGATGAAATTTTAAATCTTTTTGAAAGTCAGATTAATTCTTATGGTTATATACAAAGGGAAGGTTTCTATAAAACACGTTCTTTAACTTCTTTATGGAAAGAATTTTATTATCTTTTAAAAAGAGAAGAACCTCCTTTTTCTTTAGAACAAATAAAGAGATATAAAGAATTACGTTATCGAGTAATCTATCATGAAAAAATGAAAAGAATCAGTCAAAAACTATCTAATAGTTCCTTTAATTTTGGCTATGAACTTGCTCGTTTGGCTGATGGACTTTTTATATCAGTAGAGAAATTGGGAATTTTATTAAAAATAAATCCTAGTTCACTAAATGCTTATTCTAATAATATGACTCTTCCTCGTTTAGAAAATTTAGAGCAGTTATTAGAAACTATTACGCATTTAGATGTTTCTGTTTATAGAGAAGATCAGTTAGAAGATATAGAACATTTTAAACAATTTATACTTGATTTAGTTGTTTATAGAAACCGTCATTTATCTGATTTTACTATGTATTATCAAAGGATTCAAAAAGAATATGATATTTTTTCTGTAACTGGTGATATTTCTCCTGTTATGATAGAAGCTATTAAGAAAGAAGATTCTTCTTGGTTTAAGAAATATGAAGAAATATATCTTGATGTCACTAATGACAAGGAGACTTTTTGTGATAGTGCTCAAAGGATAGCCTCTTTTTCTTGGTTTAAGATTGAGACTCATAAAGGAATCAAAGGAGAGCTTTCTCCTTTAAAACAATATTTTCTTTGTTGTTTGTTTTATTTGCGTTTCTTTGTGAAAAATAAAGTGACTTCTTTTATGCAAAGTTTTCTTGTTTTTGAAACTTTTGTTTATGAGAATGAAAGACTTCCTATGAAAGATGAGCTTGTTATTTCTAAAGAAAGTGAGGGAACTACTTTTTATAATTCTTTAATTGAACAATATTTTAGAACTTCTAGGAACTATACTTTATTTTTACCCGAAGAAATGCATGAGCGAATTAAAAATTTGATGCAATATATTGGTTATTTAAGAAGAAAAGTAATGACTTATAGAGCAGATTTTCAAGATGATACAGGACTTTATTTAGGAGAGAGGATTGACCATGTTCGTATTGCTCTAAGGTTGCAAAAAGAAGACTTTGCTTGTAAGTTAGGGTGGAATGCAGAGGAATTTGATGTAATATTACATAATAGAGTCGCTTTAACAGAAGCACAAATTACTTCTTTGCTTTCTTTTTTAGAAGGACAAGAGGGTTTAAGAGAAGACCATATAAGAGATATTACTGAATTATCTACTATTCTTGGCAAAAGAAAGATAGATGTAGGGCGGACATTTCATTTGTCCAAAAAAGAAGAAAATGTTTAAAATTTCTTTTGACAAAGTAGGAAGAGGTTCGCTATAATAATTTTTACTTTGAAGGGGGTGGAGTTATGCGTAGTTATAAAGATGTGTATTATGACTTACTTAAAGAAAAAAAGAATCTGCAAAAGAAAGAGAAATCTTTTTCTCTTCCTTTAAAGAATCGTTTCTCTTTGATTTGTCAAAATATTGCCAATATTGAAAAACCTTTGACAGATGATTTTTTATCTAAAGTTCTGTTTATTAAAAAAAGTGGTGTTCATTTGAATGAACTTTCTTTTACATCTGATTTTCAATTTTCTGATAAGACATCTGTTTTTCTTTGGTATTCTTCATTAGTTGACTATTATCTATCTAATAGAATGACAGAAGAGGAAGAAATAGTTTTTTTAGATATGTTTCAAGTTTCATTGGGTAAAAATAATTTTCAGTCTGCTGTTTTGTATTTGCAGATGGTTTTGAAGATGACGGACCAAGAAAATTTTTGTGCTTTTTTAGGCATTAAATCGTATTTATATAAAAAATTTTATAATTTAAAGTGTGATAAAAAAGTTATCATTTTTATTATTGACTATTTATCTGGCAAAAATTTGTCATTTTTAACAACTTTGCAAAAGAAAGAGGTAGATTCTTTTCTAAATGTATTAAAGGAAAAGAGTGAGGGATTAAAAGAATTTACTAAAAATGATAAGAGTTCTACGAAAGCTTTAGTAACACAAGCTTTTAAAGAAAACATGCAGAAAAAGATAGCTGAAATTTTGCAGTATATTCAAAAAAATAAAGTTTCTTCTATTTCAAGTGATGTTCTTTTTTCTGATGGGAAAAATATGTTGAAATGGTATAATAGTCATTTAAGATATGATTGTTTTGTTTATGCTAATTTAGAGTTATTAGAAATTAAAAAAAGAGGTGCTTATCAAATAGCTAAGGAACTATATAATCCTAGTACGGTTTCCTTACACAAAGAAGTTTCTGTTGATTACGGTTCAAGTTTAAGAAAAGTAATGGTGATTTATTGCTTAAATTTGGAGGGGCTTTCTTCTCTTTTTAAAATACCTGCTCGTTTTCTTTTAAAAATTATGGAAAATAAACTTGTTCCAACAGAAGAATTTGTTGATTGTGTTTTAGCCTTTTTAAAAGATTTGTCTATTTGTGATGATTATCAAAAAGAATTTTTAGAAGAAGCTATTTCTGCTTATGAGCATTTAAAAAGTTTACATTTAGAAGGTGATAAGCTGTCTTTTATTATTTATCCTGCTACTCAGGAAGAAGAATACTTAACATTATGGAATGATTTTGATTCTTCTGTATTAGAAAAGGTAAGAAAGACTAATTATGACTGGTATTTGAAGTGTCTAACTATTTATTATATTTTCAATAAAAGAAATGGGACGATTACAAAAGATGAATTTTTCTATGATGGTTCTATAGCTAATAAATGGATGACGACGCAAAGCAGAGCCGCAATGGGGAAGATTAAATCTTTATCTAAAGAACAATCTCTTATGATGGATAGAATAGATACTTTGCTATCTAATGTAGAGTATAATTTTATGTGTAAGAATGATGAAAAAACAATATTGTTAAATGCTTTTGATCAAGTTTGTCAAGCTTTTGAGGTAGATATTCAACAGAATGGCGATATTTCTTTAGATTCTTATTATGAAAATGTTCCTTTAAGAAATTTATGGAACTATATTTATAATACATTGGCGAGAAAAGAAACACCATATTCTCATGAGCAAATTTTAAAAGTTAAAGAGTTACGCCGTAAAGTCATTTCTAATCAAAAAAAGAAGAATAAAAGTCAGGAAAATAAAAATTTTAATTTTGATTACGAACTTACTTGTTTTATGGATAGTTTTCATATTTCTCTTTCCCAAGCTCCTCTATTATTAGGGGTATCTTTTGGGGCTTTAGCATATTATTCTTGTGGCAAGAATTGCCCTAGGATAGATAGTATCGATAAAATGCTTTTCTCTTTGCAACAATTGGATTTATCTTCTTTTCGTGAAGATCAAATAGAAGATGTGAAAAATTTTATACAAGTTTTATTGCTTTTTAAAAACAAAAGTTATATTGAGGGAAAAAATTTTTCTATTGCTGAATTACTTCCTTATATGGATTATTCTTTGATAACAGGTAATCTTTTAGAAGATGTTCCTGTATCTCTTTTGCAAGAAGTAAAGGAGGCAGATTTATCTTGGTATCAAGAATTTAAAAATCTTTATCTTGCTATTTGTCAAGGAAGACAGTATGAAGAGCACTTTTTAGAAATTGAAAAACGCAAATGGTTTATTATAGAAACAGATAAGGTTTATCAAGATAAATCAACTCCTGCTAAGAAAGAGCTGTTACGTTATTTGTATTACTTTTATAAGAAAATGAGAATAAAAAGAAAGTCTATGCGTTTTGTTAGACGTTTTGAGATAGTTGAAGATTTTATTTATACGCATAAGAGACTTCCTTATGTAGGAGAGCTTCCTTTGTTTGAAGAACAAGATGGCAGAAAATTTTATTGTCAAATGAGGGATTCATTATATGGTTTAAAAGATTATTATAGAGATTTGCCTGATGACTTGTTAGAACAGATGACAATATTAGTACAATATGTTGTTCACTCTCGAAGAGAAAGTCTAGGCTATAAAAGAGATTCTATCAAAGGAAACGAATATTTCCTTGGAGAAAGGATTAGTAATCTTCGTGTTTGTCTGGGCTTTTCAAGAGATGCTTTTCCTGGGAGATTAGGTTGGGATAAAAAAGAGACGTTCTTAATATATAGTAATCGTAAGGCACTTACAGAGCAACATATTGATGATTTATTACAAATGTTTGAAGAGATGAAAAATAAAAATTTAAGAAAAGACCAATTGGAAGAAATGCAAGATTTTATTCGAGTTTTAGCCACTAAAAAGCTTGATGATGATTTTTATTTGCGATTTTGTCCTAAGAAATAAAGGAGTGAAAATTAGCTACTAAAGGAGGAGTGGAAATGATTACCTATAAGCAAATTTATCTAGATTTGTTAAAGGAACGAAATTGTTTAGAGAGACATATAGATACTTTATCAAATGTCCAGAAGAAGCGATATAGTTTGGTGTGTAAGAATATTGAAAATATAAAAAATCCTGTTTCTTCTACTTTGGTAGATAAAGTTCTTTTTGTAAAGGAGCAATCTATCTCTTTAGATAATCTTTCTCATTCTTCTGACTATTTCTTTTTTGATGGAACTTCTGTATTTTTATGGTATTCTTCGTTGGTTAATTATTATGTAGAAGAGAAGATGAAGGAAGAGGAAGAGTTTGTTTTTTTAGACATGTATAAATGTTCTTTGAAAGAAGAAAATTTTTCTTCTAAGCTTTTGTATTTCCAAATGGTAATGCGATTTGTAAGGAAAAAATCTTTTTGTGAATTTTTGGGCATTAAACCTTATCTGTATAGGGATTTTTATTATAATCGATTGGATAAAAACGTTTTAGAGACAATTATGGAGAATCTATCTCATTTGAATTTATTGTCTTTTAATACTGTACAACAAAGGGAAATAAAAAAATTCTTATCTGTTTTGGAAGAAGAAAAAAGACTGCAACAATGGCAACAGAAAATAAACGAAATTATAGAATATATACGTGTTCATCAAGTGTCTGTTATTCCACAAAATGTTTATTTTTCTGATGGAAGTTATTTGATGGGGAAATGGTTTTACAGTTTCTTGAGAAAGAAAAATGATCCCCAAAATTTATCATTAAAAAAAATAAAAAAAAGAGGGCTTTATCAAGTTGTTAAAGAGCTTTACAATTCTAATACAGTTCCATTACATGTAGGAATTCCATTTGATTATGGTTCAAGTTTGAGAAGAGTCTTAACTTTATATTGCTTGGATTCTGAACAGGTTTTTACTGCTTTTAAGATACCTAATTTATGTATGGTACAAATTTTGGAAAATAAACTTATTCCAAGGGAGGACTTCATTCTTGACGTTTTACGATTTTTAAATAATTTACCTATTTCAGATGCATATGAAAAAGAATTTGTAGAAGAAGCAATTCAAGCATATGAGAAATTAAAATCAATGCATTTAAAGGGAGATAAGCTTTTTTTTGTTTATTATCCAAAAGAGGAAGAGGCTAAATATTTAGAGCTATGGAAAGGTTTTGACTCTACTGTATTAGCAAAGGTAAGAATAAAAAATTATGATTGGTATTTAAAGTGTTTAACCTATTTTTATATATGTAAATCAAAAAGAAGAAAACCTAATACAGAAGATTATTTTTATGATGCTTCCTCTTGCTATAGATGGTTAACAACACAAAAAAGAGCATCCGCAGGAAGATTGAAATTTAAGATAAATGAGGAACAAAATGCTATGTTAAAAGTGGTATTACAAGAAGAAAATCTTATGAATGCTAAAAAAGATGAAAAAGAACAAGAAGTGCTAGCAAATATTGATTCTTTTTTAGATAATATTGAAAAATCTATTTTTAATCATGATAAAATTCTTGCTGATTTGTGTTTTAAAGAAATACAACTAGTTGATGCTTGGCGAATTATTTGTCGCCCTCTTATGCAAAGAGAAGTACCTTTTACAGAACAGCAGATTAAACGCATTAAAAGTTTGCGTTGGAAAATGATTGAAAAAAAGAAGAGTAATTTAAATCATTTTGATGCTATTAATTTTGGTTATGAGCTTGCGTGTTTTATGGATAGTTTGCATTTTACGATTGAATCTTTGATGGAAATGTTTTCTTTTTCTAGAATGACTATTGTTCATTATATGTTGAATATAAACTTGCCATCTTTAAATCATACTCAAAAAATGCTTTCTGTATTAGAAAAATTTGATTTAACTCTTTGTCGGGATGACCAAGTAGAGGACATAGCGCATTTTAAAAAGGTTCTTTTGTCTCTTAGTGAATATTTGCAAGTGAATTTATCCTTTAAAAAAGATGTTTTTTCTACGAATACTGTTTCGTATACATGCAACTTATTAAA
Organism: uncultured Caryophanales bacterium; assembly: GCA_948442255.1. Classification (GTDB taxonomy): domain Bacteria; phylum Bacillota_I; class Bacilli_A; order RF39; family UBA660; genus Coprovivens. The sequence continues at coordinate 9,301 of CAOJRT010000042.1, forward strand.
AGATATTCCCATTTCCTGTTTGAAAGAAATACATGATGAAGATATAGCTTGGTATGAGGAGTTTAAAAAAGTATATAAAATTATGTGGGCAGGAGTGGAGGAGGATGCTTCTTTCAAGTTACCTTCTTGTAGGTGGTTTAAAAGAGAAGTATATAAAATGTCTTTAGGTCAATATTCTCCTGCTAAAAAAGATGTATTGCACTATTTATATTTTCTTTATCAGAAAAAGGTTATGCCACAAAAAGAAAATTATTTTATATATAAGTTTATTTCTTTATCTAATTTTATTTATGAAAATGGAAGAATTCCTAAACCAAAGGAACTATTGCTTTTTGATAATACAGATGGGAATCGTTTTTATTATATGATTGTAAGCAGTATACAAAATACTAGTAGCAATTATTTATATTTATCTAGTGCATTACAAGAACAAATGAAGCTTCTAGTACAGTATATGGCATTATGTCGTAGAAAAAGAAATAGATATCCAAAAGATAAAATCGAAGGAGAGAAGTTCTTTCTTGGGGAAAGAATAGAAAATATTCGTATTTGTTTAGGATTTTCTAGAAATGACTTCCTTACGAAAATGGGGTGGAGTGAAGAAGAAATGCAAGCATTTTGTAGTAATAGAATATCATTAGAAGAACAACATATTGAGAGTTTGTTACATTTATTTGAAGAAATGAAAGGAAGAAGCTTAAGAAAAGACCAATTGGAAGAAATGCAAGATTTTATTCGAGTTTTAATTACGAAACAATTAGATGATAATTTTGCATTGAAATTTACTCCTAAGGAGTAAAATTGTGCTTTTCTACTTGCAATCTTGGCGCTTGTGTGATAGTATCTAAGTTGCAATTATGTATTTAGATATATAATTAGCTTAAGTGGGAGGGAAATATAGCGGATCGCCCTGTACCACTTTCGCGAAAAAAATTTTTTAGGAGGTGTTTTTCGTGGCAAAAGAAGTCGTTAAGAAAATCAAATTACAAATCCCTGCTGGAAAAGCTACACCAGCTCCACCAGTTGGAACTGTTTTAGGACCTGCAGGTATTAATTTACAAGAATTCTGTACAAAATTTAATGATGCTACTAGAGATAAAATGGGAGATATTATTCCTGTTGAAATCAGTCTTTATGAAGATAGAACATTTGATTTTGTTCTAAAAACTGCCCCAGCTGGATTCTTAATTAAGAAAGCAGCTAAAATTCAAAAGGGTAGTACAAAAGGTGCAAATCAAGTGGTGGCAACGATTACTAAAGATGATTTAAGACAAATAGCAGAAACTAAATTGCCAGATTTAAATGCTTATGATGTAGAGTCTGCTATGCGTATCATTGAAGGGACTGCTCGTAATATGGGTGTTGCTGTTAAAGGATTAAATGATGCAGAATTAGCTGAACAAGCAAAAGAAGCAAAAGAAGCTGAAATCAAAGAAGCAAAAAGAGAAGCTGACTTAGCTAAGATGGAAGCTGAAGCAAATGAAACACATGAAGTTGAAGTAATCGGCGAAGAAAAAACTGAAGAAGAATAATATAATTATTAATAGAAATCCGCTAATAAACCACAATTAGGAGGTAAAATAATGAGAAAGTCAGGTAAAAAGTATGTGGAAGCTTCTAAAAAAGTAGATAAGAGTATTCTTTATACGAAAGAAGAAGCAATTAAGTTAGTTAAAGAAACTGCAATTACTAATTTTGATAGTACTATTGAAGTTGCCTTTAAACTAAACGTTGACCCTAAGAAAGCTGATCAACAGTTGAGAGGATCTATGGTATTACCTAATGGAACTGGTAAAATGAAAAAAGTTTTAGTTATTGCTAAGGGTGAAGCTGCTCTCGCTGCTAAGGAAGCTGGCGCTGATTATGTTGGAGACACTGACATGATTGATAAGATTAGCAATGAAAACTGGTTTGATTTTGATGTAATCGTAGCAGCTCCAGATATGATGGCTCAATTAGGGAAAATAGGACGTGTTTTAGGACCTAAAGGTTTAATGCCTAACCCTAAGACAGGTACTGTTACTATGGATACTAAAAAAGCTGTTACTGATATTAAAAAAGGTATGGTTGAATATAAAACTGATACTTACGGAAATATTCATACAGTTATTGGAAAAGTATCATTTGATGAGGCGAAATTACTTGAAAATTTAAATTATGTTGTAGGAACTATTGCGAAAGCAAAACCTACTGCTGTAAAAGGGAAATTTATTACCAATATTTCTATTTCAAGTACTATGGGACCTGGAATTAAACTTGATCAAAATTCTTTTGACATTTAATTGTTAATAGAATATAATATGAATTATTAAGAAAAAGCAACTCACCAAAGACAGCAAGTAGTAAAGTAAATCTTGCCGAGGAAAGTTCTTATAAACACTGATTTTAATGTGTATTTTAAGCTTTCCTATGGGAAAGCTTTTTCTAATATCCTTAAAGGAGGGAAAAAATGGCAAGTGCAAAAATTTTAGAAAACAAAAAAGCTATTGTGTCAGAGATTCAGGAGAAAGTAAAATCAAGCGAATCTGTAATTATTTTTACTTATCAAGGATTAACTGTTGCAGATTTGAGTTCTCTTAGAAAGAGTCTTAAAAGTACAGATAGTGAAGTTAAAATTTATAAGAACACACTAGTTAGAAGAGCTTTAAATGATATGGACTTAAACTTAGATGCGTTCTTAGAAGGACCTAATGCTATTCTTTTTGGTAAAGATTTACTTGAACCAATTAAGGCAATATCTGAATTTGCTAAGGAACATGATAAGGCAGGCATTCGTGTAGGTATTATTAGTGGTGCTAAAGCAGATTTAGATGTTATTAAAGAATATGCTTCTATTCCATCAAGAGAAGGTCTACTAACTATGTTAGCTGGTGGAATGATTCAATATGTAAGAGATTTATCTATTAGTTTAAATCTTTATGCAGAACAATTAGAAAAATAATAATTTTGTAGAAGGAAAGGAAAATATAATATGGCAAAATTAACAAAAGAAGATTTTATTAGTGCTTTAAAAGAAATGACTATTCTTGAAGTAAAAGAATTAGTTGATGCAATGAAAGAAGAATTTGGTGTAGATCCAAGTGCTGTAGCTGTGGCTGCACCTGCAGCTGGCGCTGGTGCTGCTGCAGAAGATAATGCTGCTAAAACTGTAGTATTAAAAGATGCTGGAGCAACTAAGATGCAAGTAATTAAATTATTAAAAGAAATTACTGGTTTAGGACTTGTTGAAGCAAAAGGATTAGCTGACAATGGTGGAAATGTTAAAGAAAACGTTCCTGCTAAGGAAGCTGAAGAAATTAAAGCACAATTAGAAGAAGCTGGAGCAACTGTAGAATTAGCTTAATTTAGAACGCTTTTCTTTGGGAATACTTAAGTATTCTCTTTTTCTATGTAGTAAATTATTTTGTTTTGTATTATAATTGTATTAGCGAATTGGAGGACTTGTTATGAAGCTAGATGATCGTGGATGGGGATATAGGGATATGATTATATATAGTTCGATTATTATCATCTCTTTGCTTATAGTTGTTTTTTTTAGTCATTTGATGTATACGAATTTAGAAAAAAATGTTTCTAATACTCCTTCCTATGTTACTAAAACAGAGGGAGAAAAAGATAAGGAAACAGTCTCTCTTACGAAAGAACAAGAAGCGTATTATCATAATAAGGAGTTAGAAATTAAGCAGGCAACTTATGTTTATTTAGAAAAAAATAATTATCAAGAAACAAGTACAATTCGTAAAATTGATTTGGATATTTTAGAGGGATTTGGTTATGTTAATAAAGTAACAGATATACTGGACGGCAGTGCGTGTAAGGGGTATGCTACTATTTTAGTCAAAAATTCTTTGTACACAGTAGAATCTTATATTACATGTAGTCATTATGTTACAGATGGTTATGGAGATTGATGTTATGAAAAAGAAAAAACAAAACAAGAAAAAAATGACATTTGCTAAGTTAAAAAAAGCTTTTATAGAGGCTATAAAAGAGTTATATGCTTCTTTTTTGAGAATTCCTGTAAAGGTACGTTATATTATGGGCGTTTGGGGTGTTCTACTATTCCTTTTAGTTTCACTAATTGCTTTTTCTAGTACAAATAATAAGAGATTAAATCAATATTACGATATGGAGGAACAAATGAATGTAGCAATGCTAGATTATGTGACAACGCACTCTATTTATGCTACAACTGATAAATATTTTAAAATGAGTTTGGACGCTTTGGTAAATGAATCTTCTTTATCTACTGATGTTGTTTTAGACGATGCTTGTATTGGATATAGTATTGTTTATTATAATGACGAGAAAGAAGCGGAAAAGGAAACAGATAAGTATCGTGTACAATCTTTTATTCATTGTAAAAATTATACGTCAAAGCAATACAATGACTATAAATAATTAGGTTACTATTCACAGCCATAAAGGAAACAAGTGTTGATAAGCAGTAGAATAATAAA
>CAOJRT010000043.1 GCA_948442255.1 uncultured Caryophanales bacterium
TTTCTACTCACAACAAAAAAGAGATTTCTTATCTCTTTAAGTCTGAATAGTTACTTAAAACATTAGAAATTAAAATTTATTCGTGTTAAAAATGTATTTTTATGCTATACTAAATATATTTAAACCTTAATAGAAATGAAGGAGTACCTATGAAAAAAGTTTTAGCACATGGTACATTTGATATCATGCATTATGGACACATAAATTATTTAGAAAAAGCCAAATCATATGGAGATTATTTAATAGTAATGCTAACTTCAGATAATTTGGTAAACATAGAAAAAGGAAAAATTCCTTATTTTAAAGAGGATATAAGAAAAAAATTTCTACTATCTTTAAAATGCATCGATGAAGTAATTATCAGAACTGAGCCTATCTCTAAAAGTCTTATAGAAAAATTACATATAGATGTATTTGTAACAATATATCCACAAGATGAGAAATTAAATGATATTTGTGATGTACAAATAGTAAAAAGAACAAAAGGTATTTCAACATCACAAATAAAAGAATACTTAAAAGAAAAAAATCACTATTAATAGCGACTCTTCCTTTCTTTTAATTTACTTTGAAGAAACTTTTCAAAATTTCTTAATCCATAAATTGTATTATAATAATTAGGAAATTCATTTAAATGTGCTAAAGCTATTTTAGCCGTAACAATTAAATCATCATTTGTAACATTTGTAAGAGGATTTACAGTTCCATGTTCAAGCTCAATATTTATACCATCTAAGAACTCTTCGGGAGTAAATTGATCAAAAGAAACTCCTAAACACTTTGCTGCATAATAAGCATCTTGCAAGTTAAACATAATATCACCACTATATTGTATGACATTTGCAAACAATTTAATAACAATTTAAAAGAGATAACAATATTAAGAGTTATCTCTAATTTTTAAGTCTATTTCTCATAAGATTCTAATCTATTTATTTATTACTAATTTTACAGAATCAATTGTTTTTTCATTTTTCAGAACTTCTGGTTCAGATGGAATAATTTCTGTAGATAAACATTTGTCAATTAAGTGTTGAGCAAGAAGCATACTATTAGGAAAAGACATATCACATTTATAATTACTAACAATATTTGCTAATATACTTTTAGAAACTGCAACATCATTCTCTTTATCAACTAACCACTTAATAGGTTTTACTTCTATCCAAACATAATCTCCTGTGTTATATATGATTTCTTCTGGTGAAAATAGTTCATTACACAATTCAACTTTTAACCTTATATATTTTTTACCATTACATACAAATTCATCACAACTACTTTTTCCCTTAGTAGTAATTATTGTGTACCTTTTTCCTGTTCTATAAAAAGAATCATCGTCTAAAAGATATAAGCTATCAATAGTTTTCTGTTCTCCATATGGAACTGTATTAAAAGGATATTCCCCAAACTCTACTTCTAATAAACCATCTTCATTTACTTTTTTACTTAAACAATTATGAGAAATAGAAGAATATGGTACTGCCAAACGGACTCCCACATTTGAAATAGATTGTATATCAACCTCACCTTCAATAGAGACAATTGATTGATAACATTTGCGAACTGTTCCTTTGGAAATTCTATATGATTCTTTATTACCAATCATATTTGTACACCATCCAATATCATAATTTTCCTCTTCTCTTGTCTTAGATCCATTTAAGAGATAATTACCTATCGCAATCCTCCTACCAGGTATTATTTCACTTCCACATACAAGAGTACTTCCCAAACAACCTCGCGTAATTATAGGTCTCTCTTTATAATAAAAACCATAAAATCCCCCACACAATATGGCAAATTCAGAAATTTCTGCCTGTAAACCTACTTTGCTAAATATCTCGCTCTTTCTTATTTGGCTTTCTTTTAGTATAAATAAACCTAAATCATTCATAAGTTTCCCCCTTTAAGTACTTATATTATAGCTTATCTATTCAAAAAAAACAATTTTTGCTAAACCAACAATAAAGTATAAAATTAAAATTTAGTCTTCAAAATCTGCATAATTTTTATCTTCTTATAATAACAAACACAATATATTATATAATAACACCAAGCTTAGCATAATACCCTATTTCTTCTTATAAGTAATATCATAACTACTAGGACCTTTGATACACTTTCCATCTAAAGAAAAACGAGAGGCATGACAAGGACAATCCCATGTTTTTTCCACTTCATTAAAAATAAGCGAACATCCCATATGAGGACATTTACTATAAACAATATATTCTTTTTTTCCCTCGTGATAGATAGCAACATCTTCTCCGTCTTTTTTTAGAAATTCTACTTTTTTAGAATACCAAGACTTATTTTTCCACAATTTATTTTCAATATACCCTTTAGCAGTTACTCCCAAAATATACAAACTCATTCCTGGATAAAAATAGTGATTTGTTCGCAAAGGATTAAATAAAGAACTAAAAGAATTTTTTTTACCCATTATTAAATTACTTATAATATGCCCTGCAAGTGTTCCATTTGTCATTCCCCATGTATTATATCCTGTTCCTATAATAAGATTAGGATTCTCTTTTTCAAGATAACCAATATAGGGAAGATGATCCAAAGTCATCATGTCATCATTCTCCCAAATATAATCCACTTTTTTAGAAAACCTTTTAGCTCCGCGTATAGCTTCATTAAAATTCTCTTTTTCATCTAAATGGTTACTTAGTTGATGACTCCTACTTAAATAAAGCATATAAGAAGTATTATCTTTATGAAAGCGAACAGATTGACAAGGTAAAGTATTGGTAATATAGGTTTCAGTTTGATAATTCTTTGTCTTAAATGCTGTAATATAAGATTTTTCTGTATATACTTTTAAAGGCATTAAAAAGGGATGAAGAAAAAAAGGATAATGACAAGCTAAAACAACCTTATTCGCTTTAATTTCATACTTATCCGTATAACAAAGATATCCATCATCTAACTTTTCCATTTTTTGTATTCTAGTATTTTCATAAAAACTAACTCCTTTTGCCTCACATACCTTTTTTAAATGCAATAAATATTTTAAAGGATGAAAAACATAAGTATCTCGTACCGATATAGCATACTGAATTGCTAAAGGTAATGATAAATGAGTGTGTGCCTTTACTTCTATTCCTTGTTTTTGTAAAAAATTTTTTTCCTCTTTTATTTTAGTAATCTCTCTTTTCTTATTCGTAAATATATAAGAAGAAACCTTTTCTAAATTACACTTTATCTTTTCTTTCTTGACAATTCTTTTTATTTCGTTTATAGCAAACAACTGCGATTCTAAATAATTAGTAGCCACTTTAGAGGAATAAAGTTTTTCTAAATCTGTATAAATAGTTTCTTGTAAATAATTAACTTTTCCTGTAGTTCGAGAACTCACTCCACTAGCAACAAGATTCTGTTCAACTAACGTCACCTTCAAATTAGTATCTTTTAAATAATAGGCAGTCGTAATTCCAGTAATTCCTCCTCCAATAATTAAAACATCTGTCTCCAAAGACTGAGTCAAAGAAATTCCTGTATCACGTTTTATATCTTTATTCCATAAACTTTCTTTTTTCACATAATTCACCATTATTAATATGGTAAAATAAGAAAAAATCATGTAAAAAAAAGAGGTATCTACTTATCAGTATACATTTTTATTTTTTTATACTCTTGGTATAAAATTTGTTCTATATTTTTAGGACAATTCGCAGGAGATGTACTAGGCAAAAGAATAGCCTCTCTTTTTGTTATGGGATAAGAATACTTTTGATATAATTGGTAAGCTTTCTTTCCTGTACAAAAAATCATTTTTATATCTGTACAAGCAAATATTTCACTAAAATCATTAGGAACTACATTTTTAATAGATTGATCCTTAGAAGACTCTATATCACAACTTTTTACTACATCAAATAAAGCTATATGATGTTTCAAAAGAAATTGTATCTTGTCCTCCGTTGTATTTCCAATTTTCTCTTCATACACTTTCTCTAGCGTAGACCAAAACCTATTTTTAGGATGTGCATAATAAAATAATTCTTCTCTTGATTTTAAAGAAGGAATAGACCCTAAAATCAATACTTTCGACTCTTGATTATAGATTGGTTGTAAAGGATGTGTAACATACATGATATCACCTTTTCTATAATAACATTTTTATATAATAAGAAAAATCATCTTGGTCCAAAAGCAGATGGTTCAACATTCTGTTCATTTTTAAGTATAGCCAAATCCTTTATTGTATTCTTAAACATTTGCCTTACTTGAGGTGAAGTCAAATATTGTGATATATCTTGATAGTTTTGAAGAACATGCGAAGTATCATTATTAGCAACAAAATTAGCAATTAATTCACGCTCCACTTTTTGAATAAGTTCTCCTTGTGATTCAATATTTCCTTTAAAAGAACACCCATTTTGCATTTTTATATCTACCAAATTCCCTCGCAATTGATTTTCATATCCTGCAATAATCAATTTGTCAATAGAATATATTTTTTCTAAATCTAACATAAATTCTTCAAATTTTCCCTCATTACCTGGAAAAGCCTCATATAGTTCTTTTAATAATTGTCTTCCATTACTTCTAAATCCTAATGCTAATATTTGATTAAGAGGTACTCCTAAAGATTTAGATAATAACATTAAGATATTTCCATTTAATTGATATTCCAATAAAGGACTATAAGGAATAAGCTCTTTATGTCCTCTTACCGTATTAGGTTGTTCACGATATAAAATATTTGTATCATTAGATATATGGTATAAAATTTCAGCAGTAAACTGAGTAGCCCCTTCAGTTAAAAACATTCCTGTTTCTCCATTATAAAAAGAGCATTCCTCATGATTATCCACCCATCTTGTTTGCAAGGCATGCGTTAATTCGTGAAAGAAAAAGAGTTTATTTGTTTCATAATCTAAAGAGACATTCATCGTTATTTTAGTGCCATCCGTTCTCCCATGAATAGCGCCAATATTATCTTCTCTTATTTCTGTCAACACATTTGGCAAAGCCTTTGCTATTTGGATAGCATCAAGATAAAGACCACCTTCAAAATTCAACTCCCAATGGAATCTACGTAATCTGCTAATAATAAATAGTATTTTTCTGGAATATAAGCTCCTGAATTCTGAAATAAACTTTTTATAGAATCTACTAACCCACTAGCTAATAATTCCTCTTCTCTCTGATTTCTAGTTTTCATTTTTGTCAACTACTTTCTTTAACCATTATAACATAGTTTTTAGTACTACTATATAAAGTACACTACCCTTGACACAATAAAATTATACAAAAAAAGTAGAAATAATCTACCTCTTTATAAAACATTTTTATTTATAATGGCATGACATTCTTCATGATGAAAAACTTGATCTAAATTACTAATACTCATTGCTTTTAAGCGTTCTGTTGCTTCTACAGCATTATATCCTGTATGAGGTGTTAAGAAAAATTTTCCTGTTGGTAAAGTCAGTAATTTTGCTTCTTTAGAGTCTTTATCTACTGGTTCTGAATAAAAACCATCAAAGGCACTTCCAGCAATTAAGTCATTATGTAATACTTCATATAAAGCATCTGCATCTACTATCTCCGCTCTTGCGGTATTAATAAGGTATGCGCTTTCTTTCATCAAAGATAACTCATTTTTTCCAATTAAATTTCTTGTTTCATTAGTTAAAGGCAAATGAAGAGAAACAACATCAGACTCACTAAGCAATCTTTCTAATGAAACACACTCTCCATGAAATCTTTTAGCAACTTCTTCTTTATTCTCTATATCATAATAAAGTATTTTCGTATGAAATCCATTATAGAGAATTTCCGCAAATGGAATACCAATATGTCCAAGACCAATGATTCCTACTGTCTTATTTTGTAAATCAAAAAACATTCTCTCTTCCCATCTACCATTTTTATTATCTTCCTCATGTTGTAATAGTTTTTGATTTAAAGTAAGCAATAATCCTAGAGTAAACTCTGCTACCGAATAAGAATTTACTTTTGGTGTATTTAAAACAATCTTTTTATATTGGTTTGCAGCTTCCAAATTAACTCCCTGCTGATAAGCAATACCAAAGTATTGTATGACTTTCAATTTAGGACATTGGCTCAAAATAGACTCATCTAAATATTCTTCCCCATTTAAAATAACGCCATCGCAATCTTGCAAAGCAAGAATTAGCTCTTCTTTTGACAAATTTCCTGATGCAGGAATAAGTTCCAAATCTTTTACTTTTGCATTCTCTATCTCCTCTTTTGTAAAAGCTGAGTTTGTACATAATATTTTATACATAATTTTCATCTCCTATTGTCATTATAGCACATCTTTCTCTTATTACGTTTTTTTCTAGGCACAAATGGCCTATTGCTATTATCTAAAGCTCTTTCTACTGCTGGATTAATATAAGTATCCACCCTTTTACAAATCCCTTCAAAGAATTGTAATTCCTTTTCTGAAGGAGAAACATAAGAAGGATCTCCATCTTCTTCATTGTAGCGTAAACAAACAGAGTGAGCAGGCTGTAAACGTCCATTCTTTCCTTGTAACTCAAGAGTAAATATTCGCCCATTTTCTTGCTTTCTTGTTGGTATACTAAGAGCTCCCCTAATTGTACCTTTTATCAAAAAACAAACTCTTATATAATCAGATTGTTCTTCTATAGATACTTCTTCTACTTTTTCTATAGAGGGTATTCTACTCACTTCCAGATAGCGTAGTAAATTACTTTTCAAATCATCAAATTTCTGATAGAACAAGTCTTCCTTTTGCTTCTCTTCAGCTTTGCGATTTTCTTCTTGTAACATATTCTTTATATATTCTTCACATTGATTATCTAACTGTTGATAAGTAGTAAATTGTTCACAAGAAATAGAAGCTCCTTTGCTATTTATAAAGTTAAGATATTCTCTAATAACTGTTTCTGCTATACGGGCTACTACATATTCATAATCCCTATGTACTGGTAAAGAACTATCATCATCATAAATCATTCGAAATATATAGTTGTTCCTTATCACGTCCTCTTTATCTATTAAACGATATTTTACACTATTATCTAATGTTATACCGTTATAGATAGATGAATCATCATAACAAGCAAGCAAGATTGTATCTCGACCACATAATTTAGCTTGCTCTTTAGCTTCCAAGTAGTTAGATAACAAACCATAAGAAAATATATCTGAAGCAATAACGATATCAACATCTCCCATCTGATACAAGGCATTACACAAATAAGAAGAGTTGGAATCCTGAAACAGACTTATATGAGTAATCCCTTTTTTAGCAAAGTATTCTTTAAAATAAGAAAAATTATCGCTTCCCACAAGTAGTAAAATTCGCAAATCCTCTAACTTTTTTACGCGATTTTCTTTAGAAAAGGGCAAAGCAATAGGAAGCTCTTCTCTATTTAAACAACCGACTTTTAATAAAGAGAAAATCTGCTTTTCTACATAGGAAATATAAGAAGTATAAGTAGTCTTAAACCAATCATGAGCAACAATTGAATAATATTGGACATCTACATTATTATCTCCCTTTAAAAGAGGTTCATCATAAGAAAATATTCTCGGAAATTCATTCTCCCAATAATGAAAATGAACATGTTCTTTCTTAATAGGATTCACAAGATAAGAATTATACGTCTCAAACTGATACGAAAAAATAGCATCTAAACGTTCTCGTACCTCAGTATATACTTGATGATCAGACTTTTTAAAAAATACCAAATGAATATGAGCAGCAATATCTTTATGGTCTTCTAAGAAAGTAACCGCTGCTACATATGACTTAATATTATATATCTTCTTATATCCTTTCGCTTTTAGCTCACGTATCAAAAATTCATCTACGCCAATAACCAAAACATTTAAAGAAGATCTTATTTTTTCTTCTACAGACTGTTTAAAGGTAGAAAATTTATCTTCTCCTCGACAATTTTTATTTGTAATTTTAAAACCAGGAGGAAGATCAGGTAGCATTTCATTTTCAATATAATGCATAATCATTGTTCCATATCCTTTCCCTTGGTAATTCTTCTTTTCTCCTAATAAGATATGATTGTTAACATGAAAATCAATTATTCTCTCTTGCCAATATATACATATGCTTCCTACAATGTTAGAGCCAACTCCCTCTAACGTATCAGCTCGAAAAGCTTCCTCAAATAAAAACCATCTTCTTACATTTTCATTGTTTTCCTCTAAATACAATTTTAAACCAGGTTACTTTTCTTCTTTAATAAATTCCATAAACCCACCTCATTTTTCTTTTATTTTAACATACAAAGTAAAAATAACAAGAAAAAAGAGAAAAACCTTCTCTCTATAAACATATAATAGCCAAATTCCTTCCTGAATTTTCTTTATCCACACGATAAGAATGAAATAAAGTAGGATTACATTTTGTGCATAATTCACTAACAATAATATTTTCTTTTAAAATCCCTTCCTGAAGAACTAATTCCTTATTAATACCAACAGTATCTATAAAGTATCTATCTTTTTCTTTAGAATAAAAGACAAACTGATCTAAGTCTATATCTAAAAAAGTCTCTTTAAACAAAAGGTACACATCTTCCTTTACTTCAAAACAATCTTGACAAATGGAAGGACAAAAATAAACTTTTATATCTTTTACTTCACACGCATAAGTATCCTGCATTAGTGTAATAGCAGTTTGAAGAATACGATCTACAGTTCCTTTCCATCCTGAGTGAATATTACCTATCACCTGTCTTTTCTCATCATATAAAAGAATAGCCTGACAATCTGCCACTTTAGTAGCTAGTGCAATTCCTTTCTCATTCGTAAGCATTCCATCACTTGCATTACTTTCTAAATAATTTTCCTTTGTAACTATTTTTACTTGATTCGAATGAATTTGATTCACGAGAGCTACCTTGTCCACTCCCATAACTTTTTTCACATTTTCATATTGCAAAGATAGTTCTTTCCTAGACAAACTAGAAAGAAAATTATACTCTCTTCCTAAAAAAGCATGAGGAACTTTCAGTTCCTTAAACTCATAAAAATTAACAGATTGTTTATTAACTCTCTGCATAAATATCTCCTCCTACACAATTATTCTTTTACTTGGAATAAGAAGGCGTTGTATATGTCTCCTTCAAATTCTTGCGAATCATCAAATACAAGTGTATACCCATCCAGGATATAACCATCTTTCGCAAGAACTTTTTCATAATCCATACGAGTAAAATATAATATAAACATAACATTTTGATTCTCTACATTATATTTCATATCATTTAAATTATCAGGAAATTTATCATAAGGAATATTCTGAACTTCAAAAAACTTTGTATTAGGAACAATTCCTGTTGTTGTATACAAACCGGCATCTAAATACCCCATATTTAATAAAGTCGGATCAGAAAATTGTTTCATATAAGCTGCATATTTATATTGAAACATTTCTTCCTTTTTCATTCCAATCATATCTTTATAATTAGCAAATGTATAAGATAAAAAAACACATAGAGTAAAAAGAAAACAGAAGAAAAAAGCAGAAAATTTACTCTTAAATAAGACTTTTATTTTCTTATCTAAAAACAGAAATAAACCAATGAAAGAAGGAAGTAAAAATAAAACAAGAGGAAGAAAATAATAATAATAAAAACGAATTCCAAAGAAAAGAAATATAGAATCAATTAATAAAATACCAATAAAGCTAATCTTAGCATAAATAGGAATTTTTATTTTTGTTAAAGCAAGAGGAAGCAAAATAAGGATAAGAAACATATGCATTCCATTTCCTACTAATAAAGAAATAGTTCCAGCAAAAATTTTATTTAATTTTTCAAAAATACTAATAGTCTCCCTATTATAAGCTGTCATATTTGTAATAAAATAACAGTCTATAAAATCTTTTATTCCATGATTGATTCCTAAATAGATAAAGCTTAATCCTATTGGTAAAATCATCCCAAATAAGAATGTAAAACAAGCTAGAAAAGAACCTTTATATTGTCTTTTTCTTATAAGTAAATCAAAGAACAGAAAAAGCATAAAGGCGAAATAAAATCCAACCAAAGTATACTTCATCATGAATATTAAACCAGCCATAATTCCATTAAGAAAATACTCTTTTTTAGTAAGTTCTTTTTCTTTAAAATGTTTAAAATAAGAATATAACCCATAAGCTAAAAAAGGCAAACAAAACTCTTCACAAGAACCTCCATGAACAAAACTAATACACGTTGTAATAAAAAAAGCTAGAATTGGCAAAATAATATAAGTATATTTTTCATCTAAAAAAAGTTTAATTGTTTTATGGCCATAATATAAAAAGAAAGTAAAAAATAAAATCTCAAAAATAAATACACCTATAAAAGTCTTATAACTAAGTAAAGAGGAAACCCCAAAAAGGAAATAAAGAAGCAACCCTTTTTGCTCAAAAACATCCCGGTAAGGAACAACGCCTTTAAAAATTCCCTTTCCCACTGTAAAAAAAGCATTTTCATCTACCCAATCATTAAAAGGGTATAAAGGGGAATTCTTACTCGTAAATAGTAAAATAGCAAAAGCCACAAGTAAAGAATAAAAGAAAAATTTATATTTTTTAAAAAAAACAAGCAATTTATTTGTCATTTTTACTCTCCAATAAGTTCTTTTCTACAATAAAACGAGGTCTAGATTTTGTTTCATTATACATTTTACCAACATATTCCCCAATAATTCCAATACTAATCATTTGTAAAGCACCTATAAACCAAATAGAAATAGCTAAGAAAGCCCATCCCTCTATTGTATTAGCAAGAATTTTCATAATAACAGAATAAATCATAACACACAAACTTATAAATAAGATAATAAAACCAAGCACACAAATAAGACGTAAAGGACGAACCGAAAAGGAAGTAATTCCATCCCAAGCAAAATTGAGCATTTTCTTTAACGGATACTTGGACTCCCCTGCAAATCGTTCTTTTCGCTCATAATAAACAATGTCAGACTTAAAACCAATTAAAGGAAAAATACCTCTTAAAAATAAATTAACTTCTTTATAATCAGCAAAATGATTTAATACATTTTTGGTTGTCAAACGAAAATCTGCGTGATTATATACTACATCTACTCCCATGAATTGCATAAACTTATAAAAACCTTGCGCAGTCGTCCTTTTAAACAAAGAGTCAGTTTGTCTACTAGAGCGCACCCCATAAACAATTTCTACTCCTTCATCTAAATACTTAGTAAGCATGGTATCTATAGTATGAATATCATCTTGCAAATCGGCATCCATAGAAATAACAACATCGGCATAATCTTTCGCTGTTAAAAGTCCAGCTACTAAAGCATTTTGATGTCCTCTGTTTCTTGACAAACTAATTCCGCTAAAATAAGAATCTTCTTTTGTAATCTTTAAAATAAGTTCCCAAGTCTTATCTTTTGAACCATCATTAACATAAAGAATTTTACTTTTTTTAGAAATAAGCTTTCTTTTAATTAAGTCATCGTACTTTTCATGCAATCTCTTTGTTGTTTCTAGAATAACTTCCTCTTCATTATAACAAGGAATAACCATATACAAAGTATTTTTCATTTGTATCACCTAATTTCATTATAACACAAAAAAGACTTTTAAAGTCTAATTACGCAAAACAAGGGAAGAAGTCATCAAACGGACTTGTCCTTTGTTATCTAGAAACATCGCCATATCAAAAGCTAGATTATCATCATTCTCACTTTCCTCACTTACAACACACTGATTTCCATTATCTAAACACATATAATAAATACGCACAAAATAACTATCACTATAGGTTGTTCCTTCATATGTATAAACCCCTTAATTATTCAAAAGATCTACTTTAAATAAACGAACATTTTCTTTAAAAGCCAAATGATGCTCTACCAAGTATTGTAACACCTCTTGACCATATTTTTCTTTTAGACTCTCATAATAAAGTCCACTCGTCTTAAAAGAAAAGACATTTACAACATCATTCATCCGATCCAATGTAAGATAAAGCTGATAATGGTTTTTATCTTCTACATTTTTCAATGGTTTAAAACATTCTCTATTTTCTTTACAAACATAATGAATAGCAACAATATAATCATTGCTTCCATCTTCATGAGATTCATCAAATAAAAGACTATCAAACTCCAAAACTTCTAAATTAGAAAAATCAAGCAACTTTTCTTTTTCAGCATATTTTTTAAAAGCCTGATAAACTAAGTCATTAAAAGTATTTATTTCTTTTTTAGAACAAGAAACTGCTAAGGTTCCAAAAGTCTGTGTGCCATCATCACAGACAGTAACGCGGTATCCAATTCTCTTATATAAAACACCATTTTCAATCGGCGAGGTGATAGCTATTCTAGGAATCCCCCCATACGAGCTTGAATAAAATCGATAATAGGAATAAACATAATTAAAATGATAACAAAAGCAATAATAGTAACTATTCGATGTTTTTTTCTTAATCGCTCCAACTCTTTTTTTATAGCTTCTTTATCTTGAAGATTCACTCCATACTGATTATTATCTGTTTTTTTCATTAATACACCTCTTATCTTATAAAAATTATATCATAAAAAAAGAAATTTAAATTTTCTTTTTCATAATAATCATATCGGTCGGAATTTGTGATTCATAAAATGGAATTATATTAGGTACAGAAAAATGACTAACTGCAAATTTCTTATTCAGTTCCTCATAAATATGCGCATATATCTCCCAAAGAACAAATGAAGAATGCTTTTTTAAAGAATCTATATTGGTTCGAAACAAATAATCAAAAACTATTGTTCCGCCTTCATTTAAATTCACTTGATAAATTTGCTCTAGTTGTTCTATTACATCTTTAAAGTTGTTAGTATCATACCCACATTGAATTTCGTATATATAACAAAGTATATTAGTTAAATCAATATAATCAAACTTTTCCTCTGAATGACTAAGCAAATATTGTATTGCATCCCCAACTACCTGAATAACTTTTGCTTTTTTTAAATTCTCACGAGCCTCTAAATAAACTCCTCTACGTTTTATAAACGGAATCGCCATACGTACTTTATCAATAGAAACTCCTTCTGCTCCGCCTTTAAAAAAGGCATCGCGCAAATCTTCTTTATGCACAGAAATCATATATTCCCAAAAATTCTTATAATCTTCTTCTCCTTCTTTAAAAGAAGAACTAATCTTCGAAAAAACATCATAAGCCAAAAAGTTTCGATCAGACGCATCATATACAAAAGATTCCATCCCTTTGTTATCTAAACTATTTAATGTCGCCTCTTTTAAAGCAAATACAGGCATCTGAAATTTATTAATATCAATAGCAGTTATAGAAAAAACACCCGCAGCAGCAAGAGATATAACAGTTTCTCCTCCACCTAAAATACAAAAAGCCCTTTTAGCAGAAAAAGCTCCTGTTTGTTCTAAATATCTTTGATTTTCTGTTGTGACAAGAAAAGGCTTTTCCAAATAAGCCTCTGATGAATTAGAAGAAATTACCTCCTGTGCATCTTTTAATAAGGCATAGCCAGGCATAGTCTCGCTAACCACTCTTGCATCAGAGCCCAAAAATTGTTGAAAAGCATAATATTCATTGCTAATTGGTCCTGTCATAAAAGTTCCCCCTTTGGTTTGCTTATACTAGCAAAAAGAAGGAAAAAAAGCAAATTCAACTAAAAAAGAGATTAATCTCTTCTCAGACTGTTGACAAAGAAAAAACAACAGTCTTTTCTTTTTGTCAAAAATATA
>CAOJRT010000044.1 GCA_948442255.1 uncultured Caryophanales bacterium
AACTATATTTAAATTATTCTATTTGTTGCACTTGACTTTTTAATTTATAAATTTTTTCTTAATCTATTCACTATTTTTTTCCTTATAAAAAGTGCATTTTCTTTTAAAAACACACTTTTTTTATCCAATTGCACTTATTTGTGCACTTTAGATTGATTCAACGCTTTTTATTCATCCACTCGGCAATATACTTTTTCTCGTTTGTATATTTTTTTTCTATTTTAAAAAAATAAAATTTTGTCAAACACATTTTTTCTATTTCTCCTTTTGAAACAATGGAATCGTAGTAATGGTCATATAAGACTCTTTCTAAATAAAATTTATTCATTATATAAGGATATTCTAAAATTACAATCCATAAATTCCATAATAAAAATAAGTAAATAACAATATCTTGTAAGCAATATAAAAAATTATACAAAAAGAAAAAAAATAAAGAAATGATACTTACCATTAACATTAGAATATAGCTTTTTTTAAAAGAGAACCATTTGGTAAACAAAGAAAATAACATTCTACTACCATCCAAAGGAAGAATTGGTAACAAATTAAACAAAATTATGCTTTTATTTAAAACAACAAACTGGGTAAATGTACTATGCACAATAAGATTGACACGAAAGAGAAAAAGAAACAGGATATAAAGTAAGATTTGAAACAAAATTCCTCCTATCGCACATAAAAAGTCTTTATAAATTCTTTCATGTAATCTTTTATTAATTTTACTTACTCCACCAAAAGGATAAATAATTACCGATTCTACTTCAAAATGAAAAAGAGAGAAAAAAAACAAATGACCCAGCTCATGAAAAAAAACAATAATTAATAAAATCTCTACATATTTTATATAACCAGCCAACAAAGCAATCAAGATTAATATATATGTTGTAATGTCGATTTTAATTTTTTTTAACATAGCTATCATACTCTAGATAATTTCCGTTTTTGCAAAAAGTAAGATAAATATAATCATCATTACTTATGCCAATAATGTCACCTTTGCTTACATAATCGTATAACCCATATTCGGTTACAATAATATTGCTATACCATATATCTACCCCATCATTTCCTTGGACGATAACTGTATTTCCCAAATCTTCTTTCTCTCCTATATAAACAATGATACCTCCATTTAGTAATGTAGCATTATAACTCTCTTTTACATCTAGTTTGTAGGAGTTACCTACTTTCTCGACTGGTTTTGTCACTCCTTCATTATTTACTAAGATTTCCTCTTCTTTTTGAGAATGGGAAATAAATGCATCATAAAACTTTGCCACCTCACTAAAATTAAAATTTTTCTCATATAGATTTTTTGTTAATAATTCTTTATTTTTATCACTAAAATTCATATAAATTAAACTGATTAGTAACAAAATAGCGCTTAGTAAGAGTTTACTTATCCATACACGATCTTTTTTTTGCTCTTTTTTTCTTTTATAATACTTGCAATCTAACATATATATCACCTAACTAAATATATGAAAGAAAATTTTTCTTATAACTTATCTGATGCGTATCCGTAAAACAATAGAACAAATAGACCAAAGAAGAAAGGAAAAAGAAAGATTTCTTTATTAAAGCTAAAGATATAATAAGTAAGAAAGAAATAAATGATAAATAAAAAACTGTTTTTTATATACTTGTTTTTCATTTTAACTCTTTTAAAAAGAAAGAAAAAGAGAAAGAAAAAGAAAAGATGATAACCTAATTTATTATAAATCAAATCAAAAAACAAACCAATAAAAAATACATCCTGAATTTTTCTTTTATCTAAATCCCAAAGAATACAATAACTTCCAAAAGGACAAAGGGAAGGAATAAGAACATCTAAAAGAAGCGCTAAATACATTTTAATCCCTCCTAGTATAAATACTTACATAATTTAAGTGTGATGTGTTAACCAGTTTTATTTTAGCTTCTATTCCTAAATTTTCAGCATCTGGCAGCACTTTTGTAATCTCTCCCACATATATTCCTTCTGGGATAGAAGTAAGGCCACTTGTATACACTTTATCCCCTTCTTGAATAGAAGCATTTTTGTCTATCATAGTAATACGGCCATTATGAAATGTTCCATAAGTTCCGTTTACTAATACAGAAACACTTATATTGCTTGTCGTAAGATTTACTTTGATATTGTCCCCTACTTCAGCTATTACACCAACTAATCCCTCACTATTCATGACTGGGTCTCCAACTTTTACATCGTATCCTTTATTTTCAAGAAGGATTTCTTCATAAAAATTATGAATATTACGTATTCCAACTCTAGCAATATATGTAGCTGGCTTTTCTACATTTGTTAGGGCATATAACTCTTCATTGTCTTTTTGTAACTCTTCCTTTTCTAACTTTAACGCTTCTATATTGACATATTCTTCATCCTTATATCTTAAGTAAGAAAGATAATAACCAAATTCCCCTATTAGAAATAACAAAATTAAAAATGCTATAATTTTTCCTAGCCAACTACGCATCGTTTGCAAATAAATCACCATTTCTTTCCCTAAAACTATAATACTCTTCATGACCAATAATTAAATGGTCAAGCACTTCTTCATTTAATAATCTTCCTCCTTTAATAAATTGGTTAGTCATGTAGACATCCTGATAACTAGGAGTTATGACACCACTAGGATGATTATGTACTAAAATAATACTAACAGCATTAAGCTTTACTGCTTCACGAAATACGTCTCTTATAAAAACATTACTTTGATTTACTGTTCCCATAAATAAAACTTTTTTCTCTATCACAAATTTGCGATTATCTAAGAAAAGAACCATAAACTTTTCTTGTAATTGACACTCCATATCCTCTTTTACCAAAAAGTAAGCATCATCGCTTGTTTTTATTTGACTTTTTAAGTTCCTTTTTCGCCAAACCCTTTTGCCAAGTTCTATAGCACTTAAAAGAGTAATTGCTTTTACCTCTCCTATTCCTTTGATTTGTTTTAAAGTTTTATAATGCATATGCATTAAATCTTCTAAAGGGATTTCTTTCAAAAGGGTGTTACTTAGTTCCTTTACACTTTTATTTTTTGTTCCACAACGAAGTAAAATACTTATTAATTCTTCATCACTTAGACTTTCTACACCATCGTTTTTAAATCTCTCTCTAGGTTTACTACTATCTACTAACTCATTTAAACTACTCATATATTTCTACATACTTATTTAATATATTTAAATTGATTTCTTTGTATTGATCACTACTAGAAGAGATAAGCATTTCTTCATAACGATTCATATAATCAATAAATTCTTTTTTTACCGTAATTTCTTTTAAATAAAAGGATAAACCAATTGATTCATAATAATTACTTAATAGTGAAATACTATCTCTTTTATTAACTAAAGCAATATATACTCGGTATAAATCTTCTTCCTTTATAACAATGCCATTATTCCGTACAGCCACCTTATAGGCATTGTCATAATTTTTATAAACACCAATTTGGAAAGCAGAAACAGTCGTTTCAGTCGTGTCTGTAGCTACTACTTGATCTTTAAATATATATAAAGCAAATCCACCTCCTATTAGTATCGCAACAAATGCAAAAAGTAAGAATTTCTTCATATCATCACCTAAAAGAAGTGTAACAAAGGACAATGCCACTTTTTGTCGTATTTATGCTCTTATATATAATATATTATCTCTTTCTTCTGTATTTCCTTTTTTATAAATAAAAATTAACAATTATTTCTCTAAATATAAATAAAAGAAGTATAAAAAACATTAATAGCATAAAAGATTGAGGACTATAATTATCTTCGTGTGTTTTACCTCTAAGTATAATAAAGCCTATTTCATCTAAAAATATACCTGTACTGATTGCTAATAAATATATATTGGTATAAAAATTCGCTATACTAAAAAGAATTATTGTAAACGCTAAGCCAAACATCCAATGATGAGTTCTAAAATTTTTTATAGTTGGACTAGGTTTTTTAAAGATATATACGAAAATTCGCGTTATAACAATAGTTATCATCGTATATAAAAAGTATTTATCATACAAAGCCATACATACCACCAAAATCAGTTTAACATATTTTCTTATTCCTTTATAGAAGCCCTTAAAAATTATAATTTATCCAAAAGAAAAACACTTTTGTGTTTTATCCTTCTAGTTTTACACTTACTAATTTAGAGACTCCCGATTCTTGCATCGTTATTCCATATAATGCATCTGTATACTCCATCGTTCTTTTTTTATGTGTAATAATAATGAATTGACTTCTTTCTTTTCTAGAAAGTAAGTATTGCCCAAATGCATCAACATTCGCTTCATCTAAAGCTGCTTCAACCTCATCCAAAACGACAAATGGCACTGGCTTGACATTTAATATAGCGAACAATAAGGCAATGGCCGTTAATGTTTTTTCTCCTCCAGACAATAAAGCGATGGAATTTAGTTTCTTCCCTGGAGGCAGAGCACTTATTTCAATACCTGTATGAAGTATATCCTCTGGATTTGTTAGTTCTAAGATTCCTTCTCCTCCTTTAAAAAGTTTTTGGAAGACATTTTTGAATTCTTCTTTAATTTTTTCAAAAACTTCAAGGAATCTAGTTTTCATAATTTCATCCATTTCAGCAATGACCCCTAACAAACTACTTACAGAAGCTTCTAAGTCATCTCGTTGCGTAGAAAGGAAGCCATGTCTCATACTTACTCTTTCATATTCGGCAATGCTTCCTGTATTTACTTCCCCCAATTCTTTTATTTTCGTCTTTAAATTATTGACAGTTAAACGAGCGGTTCCCTCATGAACATCTAGTTCGTATTCTTCTTTAGCTTTTTCGTAAGTCATACTATAATTTTCATTTAAAGATAATAAAAGATTGTCTAAACGGACATCCATCTTTCCCAGTTTTATTTCTTCCTGTTTTAATTCGTTTTGTTTAACATTCAATTGGTAATTCATATCACGATAACTTTTTTCTAGTGCTGAAATTTGTGTTGCTAAATCACTTTTTTCGTTTTTTAATTTTGTCAAGTTACGTTCTTCTATTTCTTGCGCTTTTAAAGTCGCATAATATTCCTTCATGATTTGATCTAAAACATCCTGCGTAGCGTTATTAACTACATTTTCAGTTCCTTCTAATTCCTCTTGCTTTCTTTTATGATTTTCTTTTACTTCCTTAAAGTTAATTTCTTTAGCATTTTTTTGCTCTTCTAATAAAACAATTTCTCTTACCAAATTTTCTTCTTTTATTTCTGCTTCTTCTATTTCTTCTCCTTTTTTCGCTAATTTTGTCTCCAAAAGATTGATGTTGCTATCTGTTTCTCTTACTTCTTTTTTTAGATTTTCTAATTCTAATTTTTGACTTAATAAGCTATTATTGGTTTTATTTGTACCACCTGTAACTGCTCCACCAGTATATAAGATCTCTCCTTCTAAAGAAACTATTTTATATTTATAATTTACTATTTTTCCTACTTGGTTTAAAGTGTCAATCGTATCTACCACTAACACGTTTCCCATTTGATTTAAAACGATATTCCTGTATTTGGCATCATATGCAACCAAATCAGATAAGACCCCTATATAGCCCGAAATACCTTTTACAATCTCAACATCTTCTTCTTTTACTTGGCGACCTTTGATAACAGAGATTGGAAAAAAAGTAGCCCTTCCTAATTTATTTTCTTTCAAATAGGAGATTGCATCTTTGGCACTTTTTTCATCGTCTACCACAACTACATTCATGTTTGCACCTAGAGAAGTTTCTAAAGCTGTAATGTACTCATCTTTCGCTTTTATTAGCTTCCCCAAAACCCCACATATACCTTTTAAACGGATATTACTGACTATAGATTTTACTGCAAAAGGTAATTTAGCATCACTTTTCATATTTTCTTCCAAAATATCTATTTTATTTTGATAAAGCATTTTCTTTTTATTCGCTTCATTTAGCTCCCCCATTATTTTATCTTTTATTTCTCTTAATTCTTTACTATTTCTTGCCATTTCGATTTTTTGCAATTGTTTAGTCTCTAAGTCTTTTTTGACATTCGAAAGTTCCCTTTCTAATAAAGAAACACTGTTTTCTAAAGATAATATTTCTTCTTTTAAGGCAATTACATTTTGCTCTAATTTATCGCTAGAAGCATTATATTTTTGCCTTTCTGTCTCAATTTGCTTTTTACTTTGTAGTTCAGCCACTTTACGTGTTAACTCCATTAAATGTGCATTTTTTTCCTCAATATCATGATCTAGTTTCATGCTAACTAGTTTTAATTGTTCCACTTTTGAAGTATCTGTTGTGTTAGTTGTATCTAACTCTTCTACTTCTTTGTTTAATCTCGCCACATTTTCTTTTACTTTTGTGTACTCTTCATTCATTTTATCTATATCACTTACAATAAGAGCTATTTCTATGTTTTCTAATTCTTCTTTATAATCTAAATATCTTCTTGCTTTTTCACTTTGTTCTTTTAATGGTTCTAGATTTGTTAAAAGTTCATCTATTAAAAGATTTACTCTTGCTAGGTTTTCGTTTGTTTTTTCTAACTTACGATAGGATTCGTCTTTTCTTTTTTTATATTTTAAAACACCCGCTGCCTCTTCAAAAATAACTCTTCTATCTTCGGGTTTGCTATTTATTATATCAGCAACTGCTCCTTGTGAAATGATGTTAAAAGATTCTTTTCCTGCTCCACTATCTAAAAACAAGTCGG
This sequence comes from uncultured Caryophanales bacterium, assembly GCA_948442255.1. Taxonomy (GTDB): domain Bacteria; phylum Bacillota_I; class Bacilli_A; order RF39; family UBA660; genus Coprovivens. Next base: position 6,693 of record CAOJRT010000044.1, read on the forward strand.
TAATATCTTTTAAACGAGCTTTGCTATTATTAATATAGTACTCGTTCTCTCCTGTTTTATAAACGACTCGTTTTATTTCTATTTCGTTAAATTCGCTGTTTAAATAATGATCTGTGTTATCAAACGTTAAACTAACCCAAGCACGGCTAGCAGGCCCCCTACTTTTACTTCCTGCAAAAATAACATCTACCATAGAAGAATCTCCTCGCAAGGCTTTGACGCTTTGTTCTCCCATTACCCAACGAATAGCATCTAAAATATTGCTTTTTCCAGAACCATTTGGTCCTACAATTCCCGTAATTCCTTTATTTATATCAATTTCTATTTTGTCAGCAAAAGACTTAAAGCCATTTGCTCTTATACTTCTTAAATACATTTTTACCACCTAAACTTTTGCCTGTTTGTTATACGCGTCCTTAGCTGCGTTTTGTTCTGCTTCTTTTTTAGATTTCCCTTTTCCTCTGCCATAAATAATATTTTCTATGACTACTTCTACTTCAAATATTTTATCATGCGCAGGCCCTGTTTCATTGACCAAACGATATTCTAAGGATTTTTTTGTTGTTTGAACAAGTTCTTGTAATTTACTTTTATAATCTCCCAAAAAAACACTATGATTCTCCACACATGGAATGACTACATTACGAAAAAGAGTTCTAGCAGCAGAAAGTCCTTGATCAAGATAAATACACCCCATAATACTTTCAAATATATCAGCTACTATAGTATCGTTAATATTATTAATCTGCCCATGTCCTACTCTAATATAAGGTTTATAATTAATTAATTGAGCATATTTTACACATGCACTTTCACAAACATAAGATGCTCTTGTCTTACTCATTTCACCTTCAGATAAATTTTTATTCTCATACAAGTATTCACTCATTAAAATTTGTAATACAGCATCACCTAAGAATTCTAAGCGTTCATAATTTTTACAATTGTGTTCATTAGAATAAGAAGAGTGTGTTAAAGCCGTTAATAATAATTCTTTATTTTTAATCTTTATCCCATATTTTTCTAAGAAATTCATAGTATCACCTTACCCATTATATCAAATTATTAAAAATAATACTAAACTTATTTGAAAAAACAATGCTATTATAGTAAAATATTTTATGTAATAGATTAGGAGAAGAATATGAAAAAGAAAATATTACTATTTATTTTATTATGTACTTTCGTACTTACTTTAGCAACTGGGTGTTTTAGTGGCGATAAATTAGAAGGATCAACAATTACTGCTACTGTTTACCCAATTGAATATTTAACGGAATCATTATATGGCTATAACAGTACCATTAAGAGCATTTATCCCCCTGATACAAATGTAGAAAGTTACGAGTTAACTGATAAACAAATAAAAGATTATTCTAAAGAAGCGACTGTATTTATTTATAATGGCTTATCTAATGAAAAGGGAATTGCTAAAAATTTTATTAATAAAAACAATAAATTGCAAATCATTGATGTCTCTTATGGCTTAAAGTACACTTATGGAGTAGAAGAATTATGGTTAAGTCCAAATAACTACTTAATGCTTGCCAATACAATAAAGAATGATTTAAAAGATTTAAGTTCAAGTAAATATGCAGCTGAAAAAATTGAAGAAAACTACAGCAAATTAGAAGAAGATTTATCTCTTTTAGATGCCGAATTACGTAATATTGCAAAAGCTGCCACAAAAAATGAAACGCAGACAATTGTTGTTGCCTATGATACGTTTGGCTTTTTAGGAGAATATGGTTTTGATATAGTAAATATTTCTAATGAATCGAATATTACTGCCTCTATAAAGAATAAATTTAAAAATAAGACTTATAATTATATTTTTGTAAAAGATGCAAAAAAAGTATCAAATAGCGTCAAAGATTTAGTAGATAATTATGGAGCAACTCTAATAGAGATTAATACTATGGAAACGTTAACGGAAAAAGAAAAGCAAAATAATGATACTTACCTTACAATCATGCGTGACTTTTTTAATAACTTATCAAACGTAGTAGTAAAATAAAACGAGAACCACCTCGTTTTTTGTGTCACTTTATTTTTTTAAAGGTTTAAATATTCCCTTCACTATTTTTTATTTCTGTTATTCTAACAAAATTTATGATAAGCACTTTAAAAGACTTTAGTTTGTAAAGTCTTCTAAAAATAATTTATATAATTTTTCACAAGTTTCTTTATTCATTTCTTCTTTTTCTATATAAGGATTCTCTATTTCAAGACTCTTGTATTTCTCACTCCCTAATTTATGGTAAGGAAGAAAATCTACTCTAGTTACATTTTTTATATGTTTTTTTATAAAATGTGACAAATTATGAATATATTCTTCATTATCATGGACGCCAGGAACAACCACCTGACGTATCCACACTTCTACATTTGCCTCGTTTAGTTCTTTAACAAAAAGAAGAAATTGATCCAAAAGATCTCTTTGCGTTATTTCCATATAACCTTCTTTTGTTATGTGTTTGATATCAAGGAGTACCATATCTATTATATGTAATAATTCTTTACAAGAGCAAGCTCCTATTCCAGCAGTATCTACTGCTATATGAATACCATCTTGTTTTATTTTCTTGCAACATTCTACCAAAAAGTCATATTGCATCAAAGGTTCCCCTCCACTAAAGGTGACGCCTCCATTATTTTTAAAATATGGTTTACTACGCAATACTTTCTTTCTTATTTCTTCACTTGTATAGTTATCTATCCTCTTGTTCCACATTTCTGGATTATGACAGTATTTGCATCTTAAACCACACCCATTTAAGAAAACAACTGTACGAATACCAGGGCCATCTACTAGTCCGAATGTTTCAATCGAATCAACAGAACCTGATTTCATTACATTTTCTCATGGAATGTTCTTGCAATAACTTCTTCTTGTTGTTTTCTTGTTAAACGATTGAAACGAACAGAATATCCAGAAACACGAATAGTTAAAAGAGGATATTTATCAGGATTTTCCATAGCATCTTCTAACATTTCTCTATTTAAAACATTTACATTTAAGTGGTGTGCTCCTTGAGAAAAATAACCATCCATTAATTGTACTAAATTAGTAACTCTTGCTTCTTCATCCATTCCTAAAGCACTTGGAACTATAGAGAATGTGTTAGAAATTCCATCACGGCAACAGTTCTCCCAATCTAATTTTGCCACACTATTTAAAGAAGCAATTGCTCCACTATTGTCTCTTCCATGCATAGGGTTTGCTCCTGGTGCAAAAGCAACTCCTTTTTTTCTACCATCAGGAGTTGCTCCCGTATTAGAGCCATATACTACATTAGAAGTTATGGTTAAAACAGATAAGGTTGGATGTGCGTTTCTATAACATGGATGAGAGGCTAACTCATTATAAATTTTTTCCAACAATTCTTTTCCAATGTCATCTACGCGGTCATCGTCATTTCCATACTTAGGATAATCCCCTTCAATTTCAAAATCAATAGTAATTCCTTCTTCATCCCTAATTGGTTTTACTTTAGCGTATTTTATAGCCGATAAAGAATCAACTGCTACAGAGAATCCTGCTACCCCATAAGCCATTAAACGATTAACGTCTGTATCATGCAAAGCCATTTGTCCTGCTTCGTAAGCATACTTATCATGTATATAGTGAATTATATTCATGGCATCACTATAGATTCTAGCTACTTCTTTTAACATCTTCCAATAAGAGTCCTTTACTTTATCATAATCTAATATTTCATCAGTCATTTTTTCAAAGCCAGGTATAACTAAATCTCTTTTTATCTCATCTATTCCGCCATTAATAGAATATAATAATGCTTTTGCTAAATTACAACGTGCACCAAAGAATTGCATGTCTTTACCGACACGCATAGAAGATACACAACAAGCAATTGCATAATCATCTTGCATAGAAGGTCGCATCACATCATCATTTTCATATTGAACGGCATCTGTCGCAATACTTACTTTAGCACAATATTTTTTCCAAGCCTCAGGTAAATCTTGCCCCCATAAAACAGTCATATTAGGTTCTGGAGACGGATTAAGATTTTCTAAAGTATGCAGAATTCTATAGGAAGTCTTATTTACTAATGTTTTCCCTTCTGTAGTCATTCCTCCTAAAGAGCAAGTAACCCAGGTTGGATCTCCTGAAAACAACTCATCATAATCAGGAGTTCTCAAATGTCTTACAGCACGCAACTTGATTACAAATTGATCAATAATTTCTTGAGCTTCTTCTTCAGTAAGTACACCATTTTTTAAATCCCTTTCAAAATATATATCAAAGAAAGCATCAACTCTTCCTAAAGACATCGCTGCACCATTATTTTCTTTTATAGCAGCCAAATATCCAAAATAAGTCCATTGGACAGCCTCTTTCGCATTTTTGGCTGGTTTTGAAATATCGAACCCATAAGAAGCAGCCATTTCCTTCATTTCTTTCAAAGCTTTATGTTGCATAGCAATTTCTTCTCTTAAACGAATGGTATCTTGATCCATTACCTTAATTTCCATGTTGTCCCATTCTTTAAATTTTTCTTCCATTAAGAAATCAATTCCATAAAGAGCAATTCTTCTGTAATCTCCAATGATTCGTCCACGACCATAAGCATCAGGAAGCCCAGTAAGTAATTTGACATGTCTTGCCTTCCTTATTTCTTTTGTATAAGCATCAAATACGCCATCGTTATGCGTCTTCACCAAATTCGAATTTAAAAATTTATCAAGATTTTCAGCCATTTTATAGCCATATGCATCAAGCTCCTGGTATACCATTTTAAGTCCGCCTTTAGGAACAATACTACGTTTTCCTAATGCATCTGTCTGTAAGCCGACAATCACATCATCATCTTTTGAAATATAACCTGGTGCAAAAGCATTTATCCCAGCAGGATGTTCAACATCTATATCAATAACATGTTTTTTTACTTCTTCTTTGTTCATGTCTTCAAAGACATTTAGTACTCGTAATGACTTTTCAGTTGGTCCAACTAAAAAGCTTTCATCTCCTAAATAAGCATTATAATTCTTTTTTATAAAATCACTTACATTTATAGAAGAAGCCCATGCTCCTTCTTTAAAATTTATCCATTCTTCTCTCATTCTTTTCTCTCCTTTATATTAGGCATTATATCATACATTTCTCTTCTTTTTAATAATTTAGACATTTTCTTTGACAGATTTTATATTTCTAAATTTTAATAAAAAATTTAGAATATTTTAAAAAAAGAAGAAATGATTTTTCATTTCTTAACTTGTTATGAGATAAGGATTATTTATAGTACCATCACCAGTTAGGTAAGTGGCATTAAGTTGGAGCGATATAACAGGCCTTATTCCTCCACTACCAGATAAGTCAATAGCAGACATATTGCCATCATTATTACGGATACGTATTACATTTGCAATAGAAGAATTTCTTAAAAAGCTTGGAGACATTGTCCAGTACCATGAGTCTGTATATAGAAAATAATTATCAAGTGGAGAAAATTTATTATTAATATAACCGCTTCCTCCTGCCATAACCACTTCATCTGATGTAATAAGTCCTACTGGAGAGGTTAATGCACCATTTCCTTTTTCATTATTCACCATAAATATACCCTCTTTATTAGTTGCTCCTAGTTTTATTGTCGTTTTAGGAACATTTTCCTCATAACCATCTATAGCAGTTCCCCAAATTCGCATTCTAGGAGCATATGCAAATGTCACTTCTCCCACACCTTCTAAATAATCTCTTTCATTATAGGAAGGTGTATCTTCTAAATAATCTTGGTAGTCTATTAAGTTGGTAGCAAACCATTCATCTACTACATGTAACCAATCTTCCTATTTTGCATCACTTGATTCGACATTAAAAACACTTTTTCCTATCTCGATTGCCTCTCCTGTTGCGTTACATACACCATTATTTGGTATTCCATTATAGATAAG
>CAOJRT010000045.1 GCA_948442255.1 uncultured Caryophanales bacterium
ATTCATGTGTCTTTTTCAATGCATCTTTGTTGCACTTCAGATTTAAATTAACAAATTTAAAGAATATTGACAAGTCCATTAAAGATGTAGTAGGGGTTCGAATTATCTGCTCTTTTCTTCCAGACGTATATGACTTAATTGATATTATAAAAAATTCAAATATTATTCGTGTAATAGGAGAAAAAGATTACATTACTAATCCTAAAGATAGTGGATATCGAAGCTATCATATTTTAGTAGAAGTACCAGTAGATTTAATTCGTGGTAAAGAATATGTAAAAGCAGAAATTCAAATAAGAACTTTAGCTATGGATTTATGGGCTGGACTAAATCATAAATTAAGCTATAAATCGCGTTATTGTACAGAAGAAATAGATAAAAGGTTATGGGAAGTTAGCAAAGAACTTAATCAAATTGATAAAGAAATGACAGAATTGGTTAATAAAGAACTTGCGATTAAAGAGCAAAAGTTAAGTGAAGGATAGAAAAATGCTATTCTTTTTTATTGTTTGTGCAACAAATGTTTGCTATAATAAAAAAGAATGGTGATAATATGGATAGAAAATATTTTACAATTACGGCTTTGAATCGTGCGATAAAAAATATGTTTGATAGCAAACCTGAATTAAACCAGGTATACATAAAAGGGGAAATAAGCAATTTCAAGCATCATACAAGAGGGCATTTATATTTTACCTTAAAAGATGAAAATAGTAGAATTGCAGCGGTTATGTTTTCTGCCTCGGCTAGTAATTTAAATTTCAAGCCAGAAGATGGAATGAAAGTATTAGTAAGTGGGCGAGTGACTGTATATGAAGCGACAGGAGGGTATCAAATTTACGTCGAAGAAATGAGCTTAGATGGCATAGGAAATCTTTATTTAGAATACGAAAAATTAAAGAGAAAACTTGAACTTGAAGGTTTATTTCGAAAAGAATACAAAAAACCTATTCCAAAGTTTCCGAAAAGGATTGGAATTATCACGGCGCCTACAGGAGCTGCTATCCGAGATATCTTAAGTACTATTAAAAGAAGATATCCTATCTGTGAGACGATTTTGTTTCCTGCATTGGTCCAAGGAAATGGCGCTAAAGAAAGTATTGTGCATAATTTAGAAGTAGCACAAGCCTTTGAATTGGATCTCATCATTTGTGGTCGAGGAGGAGGATCGATTGAAGATTTATGGGCATTTAATGAAGAGATTGTTGCAAGAGCAATTTTTAATTCTAAAATTCCTATCATTTCAGCCGTTGGACATGAAATTGACTTTACTATTGCTGACTTTGTTGCTGATTTAAGAGCTCCAACGCCGACTGGAGCAGCTGAAATGGCTGTACCTAATTTAGTTGATATTAAAACTTTATTAGAACAATATAAGATTCGTGCAAACGAAACCACAAAAAAAATATTTTCTTCTTACAGAGAAAAATTAGAGGCATTAAAAAACGCCTACGTTCTAAAAAATCCTTTATCCTTATATGAAGTAAAAGAACAAAAATTAGATACTTTTATGAATCTTATTCAAAAGAGTATGGAACAGATTCTTTTGAATTATAAAGTACAATTAGAAAACTTAAAATCTTCGTATGTTTTAAAAAACCCTTTATCTTCTTTTGAGATAACGAAAGAGAAAATAAAAAATTATAGAGAAAGACTACGTAAAGGAATAGAAAATAAAATAAAAACGGAAACACATAAATATGAAATTATTTTAAACAAGATTGAACTTTTAAATCCTCTACACATTTTGGAGAAAGGTTATAGCGTGGTAACAAAAGAGGGTACCATTGTGAAAGAAAGTAATCGTCTAAAAGTTAATGATAAAATAGAAGTGAAATTATATAAAGGAAAGATAAAAGCCATTGTAAAGGAGGTAAGCTAAAATGGAACAAGAAAAAACTTTTGAGCAGTCTTTGGTAGAATTAGAATCTTTAATAAAAGACTTAGAAAGTGGAAATGTAGATTTGGATCAGGCAATTAATAAGTATAGCGATGCAATGAAATTGATAAAAAATTGCAGTGATAAATTAGATAACGCTACTGCCAAAGTAAACCAAATCTTAAAAGAAAACGGAAATATTGAAGAATTTTCAATAGAAGAATAGCCTTCTATTTTTTTCTTATTTATGTTAATATAAAAATAGAATAGATAGGTGAAGTTTATGGAAAAAGAGAAAAACAGAGTGGAAGAGAAGAAAGTAGAAAAACAAGAAGATGACATCCAATTAAAAATAAAAAAAGAACGAAGAAAAGAAAGACGTAAAAAAATTATGAGTGAAGTGAAAGCTCTTTTACTCATTCTACTTATTATTGGTTCTGTTTCCTTTGGAACTTGGTATTGGTATGAGCATGTTTATGATACCAACAAAGCGAACGATGAGAAAAAACAAGAAGAGAAAGAAACTATCAATTACAACATAATAACATATAAAACAGAAAACAACTTGTACTATATAAATGATTACATAATAGAATATGAACATAATATAATAGAAAAAGTGATGGATACTAAAGCGAATGTGTTATATAAAGACTCCTTAGAGTTTACTGCTCTATACGAGGGAGTGGATGGCTATTTGTATGCCATTTTAGTGGAAGAAATCGAAACGGAGAATTTAATTACTATTTATCGCTTTGAAGACAATTCGTTTAAAGAAATTTATTCTCTTAATGATTCTGGTGTGTTTTATAATCCTCTTCTTTATCAAGAAAAGCTAGTTGGTTTTGCAGGTTCTTATGAAACGTTTGAAAAGGAAGAAGAAAAAGAATATTTCTATATTCTTGGAGAAGAAAAAAGCAAAATCATCAAAGGATATAAATGGGTAGAACAAAATAAAAACGCTAAGCAAACAGAAAATCCTACTGATATCCAAGTAACACAATATAAAAATAATAAAAGATATTATGGTTTATATAGTTTACAAGAGGACACATTAAAAATTCCTTGCGAATATGAATCTCTTATCCAAATAAATGAATCTACTTGGATAGCTAAAAAAGATGGTGCAGTGGGCATTATAAATAAAAGTGGCGAGAAATTAGTTGATTTTATCTATGATTTCATTGAATTTCATGAAGATTATTATATCGTTTGCAAAGAAAGAAAAATGGCTATAATGGATCAAGATTATAACGTAAAAACAGATTTTCTTTTTGCTTACCAAGGGATTGCGTACATTCCTTCTAGTAAAAATGATTTTTATTCAGAAAAAAGAAATGATAAAATACTTTTAACGATTAATTATGATGAAAAAACAAATTATTTATATAATTATACCTATGTGATTGATGGCAATTACAATTATGAAACTATAGAAGCAGATAGATTTTATTATGGAGAAATTTTATATGCTTACAAAAAATCTTCAAGTACCTTTACAATTTATGATGAAAATCTAAATAGTAAATATACCCTTGATTTTAGTGAATATGAAGGAAAAGAAAAGGCGAATTTATCTTTAGAAAATGGTACAATCATAGCAAAACTTGATAAAACATATTATTTTGATTATGAAACAGGAGAAGAATTAAGTAAACCAAAAGAGCCAGAAGAAATAGAAACAAATCTAGATGGCATTACTTTGAAAAGAAAAGGAAACAATATAAAAGTCTTTTATAAAGAGGAAGAACAATTTCAATTTAATGAAGAAGATTTCTCGATTGATTCTATTCAAAAAAGAGAAAACAACTATTATTTCCCTTTTGAATCTACATATTATGCCTTTATTAGAAGTGAATAATCGCTTCTTTTTTTTTATTTATGTTATAATAAGAGAGTGGTGAATATGAAACAAGAAAAAAGAAATCAGTGGTTATTAATAGGCACTATTATATTTTTATTACTTTCAGTCTTTATTATTTCTATTCTTTTATCTTTAAAAGAAAGTAACAAAGAGGCAGAAGCAAAAATGATATTTAAACAAATCTATTCTTCTGATTATGAATTACATAACTTAGGAGACGATGTTTTTTTTGGTACTTATGATAATCTTATAAATGTTTTTATAGATAAGAATGGCAAAGAAATATATAAGAGTGCATATGATATTTCCTATACAGACTATAAAAAAGTAGAAAAAGACTCTTACCTTATTTATAATGCAAACGATGCTTTTTTGGAAAGTTATCTCTTTGACGGAAAAACAATAAAATATCTTTACACAATCGAAGATACTCCAAATATAAAGCCTATTCTTTATAAAAAGGAAAATACAGAATATTTAATTGCTTTTGTCTCTTTTAGAGAAAACAATCTTGTTTTATATAGTCCTCTTACAGGAAAGAAAACCGAATTAGAATCTTATACTTTTCTTGGCGATGTATACCAAGAGAATATTTACTATAATAATACTTCTAATTATCTTGTAATGAAAAACAATAAAGAACAGGTTGGTGTTATAGATTTAGAGGGCAATATAGTTATTGATTTTCAATATCAAAAGATAAAAGGGACGACAAATGGTACGTTTATTGCGGAAAATAAAAATGGAAAGTATGGTATTTTATCAGATACAGGAGAAGTTTTACTAGATTTTAACTACCAAGGAATCGTTTCATACGAAGATTACTATGTGGTAATAAATAATAAAAACAAAATGGCTTTATATGACAAAGACTTAATAAGTAAAAGTGGTTTTGTTATGGATTATAATACTGCTATTACTTTTGACATAAATAGTCATGCCAATAGTATAGACTGTTTTAGAATAGATAATAAAATATTTGTTGCAAATAATAAGTATGAAGAGCAAGAGAATAGAAATTACAAATTTCATATACTGTATGTTTTTGAAAGTGACAAACTAATAGAGAAAATAGAACAAAATTCTTATTTAGCTTCTTCTATTCTTCTTTATCATAAAAAAGATACCCCTTATAAAATTTATGATAGAGAAGAAAATACAATTTTTTTAGAAAATATTTTAGAGATAAAAAAAAGCACTTTATTTAAAGATTACCTATATATGGAGTATATGACTACAGATAAGGAAGAAAAAGCAATTATTTATAATTTGGAACAAAATACAAAAATGGAGAGCGAAATTCTTATCTATTATACACTTGATTATTTTGTTTTTCTAAATGATGCCGAAAATACCATATCAATAAAAGATGCGTCATTAAAAACAATCAATCAAATATCTGGCAGCAAAATTCAAATAAATAAGGATTATCTTATTATAGATCAAGCAATTTATCATATGGAGTATAAAATAGAGTAAAAATTTTTGGTAGGAATTGGTTTTATAATTCTAAATTCTTCACTCATACTACTATTAGGTGAAGAGAAATGAAAAAAGTTATATTTATAATTATGCTTCTGTTTTTTCAGGTAACTGTATTTGCCTATTCAACAGAAATAATACCAGGTGGAGAAACTCTTGGATTACATATAAATAATGAAGGCGTTTTAATTGTTGGTTATTATAAAGTGAATGGCGATTATATCAATAAAAATCTGGAAATTGGTGATAAAGTAACTAAGGTTAATGGAGTCACTATAGAAGACGTTAATAACATGGTGGACTTAATTGACAAATATATGGAGGATAATCGTGTAACTGTTACTTTTGTTCGAAATGATGAAGAACAGGAAACCGAGCTAGAATTAAGTTATTTTAATGGAAATTATCGTACAGGTCTGTATGTAAAAAGTTTTATTGTTGGAGTAGGAACTCTAACTTATATAGATCCCGAAACAAATGTTTTTGGACTTCTCGGCCATGTTATTAATGAGAGTAAAACAAATCACCGAATTGAAGTCAAAACAGGAAATGCTTACAATGCCAAGATAGAAAATTTCACAAGAAGTGCAAATGGAAGTGTAGGAAGCAAAAATGCTACTATCTTAGAGGAAGAACTTTTTGGTACTATTGAGAAAAACACAAATTATGGAGTCTTTGGCTTTAATAAACAAAAACTGGATAAAAAAACAATGAAAGTAGCTACATTGGATGAAGTCAAAACAGGAAAAGCTTATATTTATACAACCAATCAGGAAGATGAAATAAAAGCATATGAGATAAAAATATTAGATGTAGATAAAAAAAGTAAAGAAAAAAACTTTTATATTGAAATAGTAGATGAAGATCTATTATCTATGTCTGGTGGTATTGTACAAGGAATGAGTGGTTCGCCTATTATTCAAGAGGATAAAATCATTGGAGCAGTAACAAGAGTTTTAGTGGATGATGTAAAAAAAGGGTATGGGATTAGTATAATTACCATGTTAGAAGAAGGAGATTTACTGAAAAGCTAAGTTTTCCTTTCTTTTTTTGTTAAAATAGCCTAAATAAAGTAGCATAGTATACTTTTTTTCTTGTTTTCAATTAAGAAGAGATATGGTATAATTGATAAAATAGGTGAATCGTATGAGAAGAAGAAAAGGACTTATACTAGGAATTGTATGCATTTTTGTAGGAATGATTGGATTAGGAGCGTTTTTTTTCCTAAAATCGGATAAAAATATAGGAGATATATTTCATACCAATCCTTCTAGTAATAACCAAGAATTAAAGAAAAACCAAGATAATTATAACGGAGTGTATGCTTATGAGGAGCCACTTGGTTTATCTTATAATATATATGCAGGATGTAGTGTAAGTCAAGTACATAATTATATCTTAATTGTTGAAGATAACTATGAAATTTATAGGAGTACGTGTATGGGAACTTACTTGCAAAAAGTAGGCAATTTAGCTGAGTTAAAAATAGAGTTTGATGAAGGAGAAAAAACATACAAAATAAATTATAATGACCAAATTTTTATAAAAGTAGAACATGTCTTTGAAATTGTAACCAATAATCAAATAGCTAAATCTCTAAGAAATATTTCTTTGTCTTCTCTTCCTTTTATTATAAAAGAAACAGAATTCCCAGGAAACTATTATGAAATAGAGGATACACCTATTACAGGAGTAAATGGAAAATTTTTTATGAATGTTTCCCCTCAAGGCGGAGGATTTTATCTTGAAATAAAGAGTGACTTCTTAAAAGAAGGTAATTTATATAGCTATTTTGCTAGATCTAATAACACGTTACCATCCTTTAGTACTTTTTTTGATAAAATAATTATTTTAGAAGATAATAGCACAACTGATTTAGTTAGTTATAACTTACTGACGATTAGTCAAAACCAAGTGACTTTTAACCTTAAAGAAAAATTTCCTATTTTAGTAGATGGAAAACAATTAACTCCAAGCGACCCCATATACATTAACTATAATAAAATAGAAAAAAACTTTCATATGTTTATTGGAGCTAATAAGTCCTTTTGTAGTGAAAATGAGGATGCTATTTCTTATTATGAATTTAAAATAGATTATAACTACAATACAATGAACTTGGATAATCCTGAATTTGTAAGAACGGTAAAAGGACTTTCAGGATGCAATTTATTAAATGAAGGAGAGCAATAATATGGTCGATGGGATAATTACAATAAGTGGTCTTATAATTGTTTTTTTTCCTCTTTTCTATTTTATAAATTATTTACTAAAACACATAAAAAGAAAAACACCTTTTGATTGTCATTTAGAAATAGTAGAAGAGAAAAAAAGAAAATATGGAGTTTTTATCGCGTATATAGAACGAATCTTATTGGGAAGTACTGTAATATCTTTTGGTCTTTGGATGAGCGAAGTATTTAAAAAAGAACTTTTTCTAATCCTATTTGTTCTTTCTGTTATCGGTTATACAGTGATAAAGTATTTAGATGAAAAGAATACAAAATAATAATGCGATATAAAATCATTTGTGATATAATTTTATAGAAAATAGAAGGTGAAATTTATGCGATGTCCAAAATGTGGAGCTTTTTTAGAAGAAGGAAAGAAAAATTGTTTTATGTGTGGAGCAAGTTGGAGTGATGCTTCAAAAAAAGAAGAATACAATAATGCTTCTTATAAGGCGAATGAACAAAACAATTTTTATCAAGAGCAATATCTGCGTCAAAAAGAAGAATATAAAGAGAGAATGACTGATTATCGAAACGTTCCTATTGAAGCACAAAAAGGAGACCGAGACATTGTTGATTTTTATATGGCGCATAAAAAAATAATCAATTTTCTTTTAATCGTTTTACTCTTAGTAGGAGTTGGCGTGGCTGTTTTTAAAATATATGAAAAGAAAAATACAGTGCCTCCAAAAGAACCTCTTCTTGGCGAATTGTATTTTGAAGTGGATAAAGAATACATAGCTATAGAACAAACAAACACAAGTATTACTTATAGCAAAAGTGGTGACAAAGGAAGTGATTGTTCTATAAAAATAACCTATGGAAGTAGTACAAGTGGAAATCATGTAGAAGATTATTTTGCAAGTGCTTTAAAAAAAATAGAACCGGAAACAGATAGAGAAGGTAATATTCTAGATGAATTAGATGTATTTAGTACAACAAAAAATGAGCAAAGTATTCACGATTCGACTTGGTATCGTATGAATGTATATTATCGACCAGATATAACAGTAGAACAATATTCTGTTTTAAAAAATATGTATTTATCTAAAGTATATAATAGTTATTATTATGACATCGAATTAATTAATAATGCCAATAATAATTTCTGTAATGCAACATTGGATTCTTTTATGAAATCGCTAGAATTTATTGAATAAAAAGGAGGCATAAAGATGAAAAAATGTCCTAAATGCGGAACTATATTAGATGACTCAAAAAAGACTTGCTATATGTGTGGGACAAGTTTAAATCAGGCTAATTTTTCACGTTTTGGAGATATGTTTGATAGTCAAATTGGAGCGACAATATCCGAAACGCAGGACAATGTTTTCAGTGAGCAAGAAGATCTTAATCCTTTTAAAGAAGATTTAAAAAAGAAAAAAGAAAATTCTTCTTTTATAAGTAACGATAAAGTGACTTCACACTATTTTAATGAGAACTTAAATAATTTAAATGAATTAGAGCGAGATGAAAGATCAAACTTAAAAAAAGAGTGGGATAATATCTTTAATAAAGAAGAGTTTAAAAGCAAAAATGATGCTATTAGAGAAAAAAAGGAAAAAGAAGAAGCGTTAAAGCAATTAGAAATCGAAAAAGAACGAAAACGAATTGAAAAAGAAGCGGCTTTAGAAAAAAAGCGAGAAGAGAAAGAAAAACGTAGAGAAGAACAAAAAGAGTTGAAGCTAAAACAAGAAGAGCGAAAAAGGCAAATAGAAGAAAGAAAAGAACGTATAGAACAAGAAAAAGAAGAGCAGAAGAAAAAAACGCAAGTTAAGAAAGATGCTGTAACAGAAGACAAGAAAGAAGAAGCTAAAGTTAGAGAAAAAAAAGAAACTAAAAAAGAAATTAATTGGGGAGAGTATTTGCCAGATAAAAAAGAGGAGCAAAATAGAGAATTGTCTCCTAAGCAAAAAAGGACACTTATCTTTAATTTAGTTTGTATTCTTGTATTTGTTGCTTTATTAGCATTTGTATTCTTACACTTCTTTCATAAAAATGTAACAGATACGGATAGTTTGGGTGGTTTATATTATCATGTAGAAAAAGAATTCAAATTGAAGAGTGAAGATAGTGGGTCACGTTATTATACTTATGAGGAAGATTGTGCCCTGCGTATTACGTATGGTCCAGTAACTGAAGGAGATACTTATATTGATAATTATTTAAATGGGATAAAAGAACAATATGAAAATGAAAAAGATATGATAAACCAAGTAGAAGAAATAAAAGTGAATGATAACGTTTGGCGAAGTCTTAGTATTCTAAATATTGTAGAAGATTCTTCTACTCTAGAAGGGTATAATACAGCTCTTCGTTATAAATATGTTTCAATTGTTCATAAAGGGAACTTTTATCATACTGTATATGTAAATCCTAATAATAATAAAACTTGTAGTACTATGTACAACGATTTTATAAGTAGTTTAGCTTTTGAATAAAGGATGAAAAAAGTCCTTTTTCTTTTTGTTTTCTTCATAATGTGGTATACTCATTTTAAAGGGTGATAGTATGAATCTTGAAGATATGATAGAAAAAATAAAAAGACTAGAAAATGGGGGCAATGGAACGAATATTGTTTGTTTTATAGTTGCTTTTGATTTCCTGTATTTTTTAAAAGATAACGACCAAAGAGAAAGATTCATATTTGAGTATTATAAAAATGATAATGGGATGTTTACTGCAAATTTTAAGAAGATTTGTTATTATTGTGAATCCATATTATTAGAAGATGAAATTTATAATAATATGTTAAAATCTATAGATATGGAAATTAAAAGAGAAGATTTGGTTGGTATGTATAATTATTTCGATGCAATAGAACGAATAGAAAAAGCAAATCAAAGTCCTAAAGATATGGTAAGTGATGCTTTTAAGATAAGATTATTAAAAAATACCTTTGATATATCAAACGAATCTTATAACGCACTGAATAGCAAAGTGAATGAACTCAAAGGAAGATATGACAAAAATATAATTGATATAGTTACTATTATAGCGATTTTTATTGCGGTAAGTATTGGTATGGTTAGTGGTATTAGTTTTAGTTTACAGGCATTTAGTACATTAACAAATACTAATCTTTTACAGGTGTGTGTTTTAGCACTTGTAGTGGGCTTTGTTATCTTTAATTTGTTTTATGCTATGTTCTTTTTTGTCGCTAGACTCGCAGGAAAAGAGTTAGACAAAAAGTGCCGAATGCTTTATATAAATATTGTTTTTATCTGCTTAATTGTTTTCTTCCTCGTACTGTCCATCAAATAATTGATAAAAAATAATTTTAAGTATTGCATGATAAGAAATATTATGATATTATTAAAAAGTCGATGGACCTCTAGCTCAGTTGGTTAGAGCATCCGGCTCATAACCGGGCGGTCATAGGTTCGAGTCCTATGAGGTCCACCACTTAATGCGAGTGTGGCGAAATTGGTAGACGCGCTAGACTTAGGATCTAGTGCCTTACGGCGTGGGGGTTCAAGTCCCTTCACTCGCACCAGATTGATAATAAACTCGAATTTTTTCGAGTATTAGCAAAACGACTTGTCAAAAAGTCGTTTTTATGATATTATGAATATGTCAAGGAAACTTGCATAAAATAAAAAAAGAGGAACATTCGATTCTGCAAGTGAATGTCGCCTCTAATAGAATTAGGTTTGACACTCAATCAGAGATGAAAGAGTGTCATATTTTTATTGCTATTACCAATAAGGTAAGGAGTAATAAAATGATAGCAATGTATCGAAGGACTTTTATAATAAAAGTTCTCAGAGTGTTGACAAAGGTCAATGCTCTTTTCTTTTTTTAAATTTTATTATATAA
>CAOJRT010000046.1 GCA_948442255.1 uncultured Caryophanales bacterium
ATAATAAAACTTAAAAAAAGAAAAGAGCATTGACTTTGTCAACACTCTGAAAAAGTAGTTATTCTAGCAATAACTACTTTTCGTTTTTCCATTTCCAATCAATAATTTCAGGCATATCGACACCATTATCATAGATATACTGTTTATGCTCAATTAATTTTTCTTGCATTAATTTTGTTAAATAAATTCCTTTGCTTCCTAAATTAGGAACCATATTGCATACTTCAATAACCAAGTGATAACGATCAATTTCATTTTGCACACGCATATCAAATGGGGTCGTGATAGAACCTTCTTCCATGTATCCCTTAACAATAATATTATGATTAAAGCGCTCATATAATAATTCGTGAATTAAAGAAGGATAACCATGGAAATTAAATAAAATTGGTTTCTTTTTCGTAAATAAAGCATCATATTCTTGATCAGTTAAACCATGTGGATGTTTTGTATGGGATTGTATTTTAAACAAATCTACTACGTTAATAAAACGTATTTTTAATTTAGGTAAATGTTCTCTTAAAATAGAAACTGCTGCTAAACTTTCTAAAGTAGGGGTTTCCCCACAACAAGCCATGATTAAATCAGGTTCACTCATCTGATCATTACTAGCAAAGTCCCAAATACCTAAACCTTGTGTACAATGTTTAACGGCTTCTTCCATTGTAAGCCATTGGGGTCTCACATGTTTAGAAGCGACAATCGC
The DNA here is from genome assembly GCA_948442255.1 of uncultured Caryophanales bacterium. Taxonomy (GTDB): domain Bacteria; phylum Bacillota_I; class Bacilli_A; order RF39; family UBA660; genus Coprovivens. Next base: position 707 of record CAOJRT010000046.1, read on the forward strand.
ATTTACATAATTCTTACTTCGTAAACAATGATCTAAACAAGAAAGAAGACAATTTGCATCAGGAGGTAGATACATACGAACGATATCAGCTTTTTTAGAAGCAATATGATCTAAGAAACCTGGATCCTGATGTGTATATCCATTATGGTCTTGTTGCCATACATTACTAGTCAAAATATAATTTAATGAAGCAATATCATCTCTCCAAGGCAGTTGTTTACAAACCTTTATCCATTTAGCATGCTGACTTGTCATAGAATCAATAACTCTAACAAATGCTTCGTAACTTGCAAAAAATCCATGCCTTCCTGTAAGTAAGTAGCCTTCAAGCCAACCTTCACACATATTTTCTGAAAGCATCCCATCCATGATACGCCCATCTTTAGCTAAGAATTCATCATTTGCTTGTAAATCTGCCATCCAACTTCTACTTTCGGCTTCAAAAGAGTGAGTTAAACGATTAGACATTGTTTCATCAGGACCAAATATTCTAAAATTTTTATTGTGCTTATTTAATTTAAAAACATCACGAACATAATTCCCAAGTTCAATCATATCTTGTGCTTCTACATCTCCTGGTGAATTAACTTCCACAGCATAATCCCTAAAATCAGGTAAAATTAAATCTTTTAAAAGAGTTCCTCCATTCGCATGAGGATTACTTCCCATCCTTCTACTTCCTTTTGGAGACAATTGCTGTAAATCTGGTCGTAATTTACCATTTTCTAAAAATAACTCTTCAGGATGATAACTTCTAAGCCAACTTTCTAACAAGGCAAGATGCCCATCTTTTGTCATATCAATAGGAACTTGGTGCGCACGGAAAGTTCCTTCAATTTCCTTTTCATCGACAATCTCTGGCCCAGTCCATCCTTTTGGTGTACGTAGAACAATCATCGGCCAAAAAGGACGTTCTACAATATCAGAAGTACGAGCTTTTTTTTGTATTTCTTTAATCTTTTCTACACAGGTATCAAGTGCCTTCGCCATTTGTTCGTGCATTAGAAAAGGCTCGCTCCCTGAGACAAATATAGCATCCCATCCACATCCATGAAAGAAATTTTTTAGTTCCTCTTCACTTATACGTGATAAAATCGTCGGATTACTTATTTTGTACCCATTTAAATGAAGTATTGGTAAGACAGCTCCATCATTTTTTGGATTCAAAAACTTATTAGATTGCCAACTCGTTGCTAAAGAAGCCGTTTCTGCTTCTCCATCGCCAACAACAACAGCAGCAATTAAATCAGGATTATCAAATACAGCCCCAAAAGCATGTGAAAGACTATAGCCAAGTTCTCCTCCTTCGTTAATAGATCCAGGTGTTTCAGGAGCTACGTGACTACTAATCCCCCCTGGAAAAGAAAATTGCTTAAATAATTTCTTTAATCCCATTTCATCTAAAGAAACAGAAGGATAGACTTCACTATAAGAACCTTCCAAATAGACATGACTAACAATGGCATTTCCTCCATGTCCAGGCCCTGAAATATAAAGCATATTTAAATCATATTTATTAATAATACGATTTAAATGTGTATAAGCAAAAGTCTGTCCAGGAATCGTCCCCCAATGCCCAACAATCTTTTTCTTAATATCTTCTGGTCTTAAATTTCTTTTTAATAGGGGATTATCTAATAAGTATAACTGACAAGCTGATAAATAATTCGCAGCATTCCAATAAGCATTTAACTTAGTAAAATAATCTTTTGTATCATATTCTCCCACTTTTCATTCTCCTTTATTATCTACTCAATTATATCATGAGAAAAAAGAGAAGTAAACAAAAGGGAAACGAAAGAAATGTGTTATAATAAAAAAAGGTGATACATATGAAAGTAATTACAATTAAACAACCTTTTGCAACATTAATAGCAGAAGGAATAAAAGAATATGAATTTCGTACTTGGAAAACTAAGTATCGTGGTGAGATACTAATTCATGCTGGCAAAGGAATAGATAAAAAAGCAATGGAGAGATTCAAATATTTAAATTTGGAATATCCTACGGGTCAAATAATTGCTAAGGCAACCATAACGGACTGCATTAAAGTAGATGATAACTTAAGAGACATATTATCTAAAAAAGATCCAATCGTCTACAAAGGAGTAATTAATAAAACTGCAAAAGACTGGGACGGCTATGGATTTAAATTAGAAAATGTAAAAAAAATAACTCCTATACCTATAAATGGGAAATTAAGTCTATGGGATTATGATGAAGAAATAAAGTAGGAGGAATATAAATGGACTTTTTATTAGAGTTTATTCTAGAGTTTATTTTAGAAATGGCCGTAGAAGGAACCAAAAACAGTAAAGTTCCCAAATGGATTCGCTTCTTTTTAGGAAGTATTTTATTAGGACTATATATACTTTTATTTGGTCTTATTATTTATATTGCTATAATTCATAGAAATGAAAATAAACAATTATCTATGTTACTTATAGCGATTTCAGCTTTATTAACCTTATTTCTTCTTTTAGATATAAGAAAAGTTTATAAAAAAATAAAAAACAGAGAAAAATAAGATTTCTTAAAAAAGAGACTTTTTTAAAAACTCAACTTTTAGTATGTGTATAATAAGTCTTATTTTAGATACAATGGTAAAAAGGAGGAAAAAATGAATCAAGAACAAATAGGAAAGTTTATTGCTACTTGTCGCAAAAAGAAAAATCTCACCCAATTAGAATTGGCAGAAAAGTTAGGAATAACTGACAGAGCTGTTTCAAAATGGGAACGCGGCCTCAATTTACCCGATGCATCGTTAATAAAAGAATTATGTTCTATTCTTTCTATTAGTATTAATGAACTTTTTAGTGGAGAATTCATTACAGACGAAAATTATATGAAAAAAGCAGAAGGAAATCTTGTTGATTTAAAAAGAAGGGAAGAGGAACAAAATAAATTACTTTTTCTTTTAGAACTTGTAATCGGACTCTCTTGTACCATTAGTTTTATTACCTTAATTCTAATTGCATGTTTTGCCAATTTTACTTTACTAGGAAAAGGAGTTGTTATTGGGATAAGTTTGTTAATCTTTGCCACAGGCATCTTCTTTAGTTTGAAGATTGAAAGAGAAGTTGGATTTTATGAATGTCATAATTGTCATCATAAATACATTCCCAAACTTTTACCATTCTTTTTTTCTATGAATTTCTTACGCAGAAGATATTTAAAATGTCCTTATTGTCATAAAAAATCATGGAATAAAAAAGTAGCAAGCTAAAAAGAGAACATAAATAGAAAAAAGGGTTGACGAAAGAAAAGCATCCATATAGAATAAATCATGGGTGTTTTTATAGTGGTTAATAAGACTCTAAAAAGGAGGAATAAATGTAATACCAAATGATTTTTATAAAGAAGGCAACCATTATATTAATATACAGGAAAAAGAAGAGATAAGAAAAAAATATCTCCCTTTGTATAAAAAGATAAAGAAGCAAAAAGAAAAGACCAATATAGAAAAAAAGTTTTTAAAAGATTACAAGCATGTGGATAAGTTTTTATCTATCCACAATAATAACTTTATCAAGAAAGAAAGAGAAAAAGAGGTCATTTTAAATAATATAAATGGATATCCTTTGGATGAACACCAATCGAAAGTTGTATTATCTAATGAAGAAGCTACACTAGTAGTAGCGGGTGCAGGATCAGGAAAAAGTCTTACTATAATCGGAAAAATTGTTTATCTAATTAATCGAAAAAATATTTATCCTAAAGATATCTTAGTTATCTCTTTTACTAACGATGCTACGATAAACTTAAAAAAAAGTTTAAAGAAAAATTATAACTTTGACATAGAGATATTTACATTTCATAAATTGGCACTAAGAATAATAAAAGACCATAAAAAAGAGTTTATTATCGCCCCAGATAATTATTTAGAAGAAACTATTGATACTTTCTTTTTATGTTATAGTGAAAAATTCCAAAAAGAAATAACCATTTTAATAGAAAAAAATAGAAAAGAACTTAGTCATATAAAAAGAGTAATTGCTACGTTTATTCATCTTTTTAAAGCAAATAATTACGAAATTTCTTATTTTCAAACCATATTAAAAAAAATAAAAAGGACCTGGAATAGAGAAGAATACAAAAAGAATAAAAGTTTATTGCTTCTTATAATAAATATATACCTTCTGTATGAAGATAATTTAAAAAAAGAGCAAGCTTTAGACTTTGATGACATGATTAATAAAGCAACAACCCTTTTAAAAGAAACAAAAGAAACACATCCTTGGAAATACATTATTATTGATGAATACCAAGATACATCTTTAACAAAATTTTATATGATAGAAGAAATAAGAAAGATAACGAAGGCAAAATTATTAGTCGTAGGAGATGATTTCCAATCCATATATCGTTTTACAGGATGTAACCTAAATATTTTTTTGAATTTTCAAAAGTATTTTAAAAACGCAATCATTTTTCAAATAATAAATACCTACCGCAGTCCCCAAGAACTTATTTATGTAGCAGGTTCTTTTGTGATGAAAAATAAATGCCAACAAAAGAAAAATTTAATATCTAAAAAGCACTTAGAAAAGCCAATTAAAATTATTTATACTAACAAAAAGAAAAAAGAATTTTTAAATCTCTTAAAAGAACTAAGAACCCTTTCTAAAGATATTTTAGTTTTAGGAAGAAATAACAAAGATATCTATGCGTATCTTGAAGGGGATTTTAAAGAAGAGAAACAATACTTCTGTTATAAAAATATACAATTCCGTTATTTAACAATTCATAAAGCAAAAGGATTGGAAAGTGAAAATGTTTTAATTATCAATGTGCAAGATAAAATGACTGGTCTTCCAACAAAAATGAAAAGAGAAAAGATTCTAAAATATATAAATGAGGAAAAAGAAGTATATCCTTATGAGGAAGAAAGACGTTTGCTTTATGTTGCTTTAACTCGTACCAAAAATTATTGCTATATCTTAAGTCCTTACAAAGAAGAATCTTGTTTTACCAAAGAAATAAAAAAATATAAAAAATATGTAGAAATAAAAAAAAGGTAATACTTTTTAGTTTACCTTCTATAGCTATACAGCCATTTTTATGGTATTTTCCTCAGTAGAAATATACCCTATATCATTTCCTTGTTCTAGACAAGTATAATAGTATTTAATTTTCTCTTTATCCATCTCTGTAAGACCTTTTACTTTTTCTAAAGAGATACTATCATAGAACAACTCCCTAGCAATTTGTAGCAAAAAAGCATCGTGATTATCTGGTTGACTTATTTCTAATTTTCCCATATTGATCACCTAAGAATATTATATCATTAAAAAAATTCCTGTGTTATAATAATTTTTATGAAAAGAGGGATGTAAATATGAGTGAAAGTTATGGAAAAAAATGTGCAGTCGTAACAGGGAGTTCTCGTGGGATTGGCGCCGCCACGATAGAGGAATTTGCTAAAAAAAATTATAATGTAGTTATTAATTATGTACAGCATGAAAAAACAGCAGAGGACTTAAAAAAGAAAATCGAAAATTTATACAATGTACAAGCAATACTTGTGAAAGCCGATATTAGTATAGAGGAAGAAGTTTTCTATTTATTAGAAGAGACAAAAAAGATATTTAAAAGAATAGATGTTCTAGTTAATAATGCTGGAATCGCCATAGATACTACTTTAGAAGACAAAACAGTAGATAACTTTAATAAAATTATAAATACCAATCTTATAGGAACTTTTCTTTGCTGTAAGTATATAGGAACATTCATGAAAGAACAAGGCTTTGGTTCTATTGTAAACATAGCGAGTGGAAATGCAATTGATGCATATTATCCTTATAGTATGGATTATGATGCTTCCAAAGCGGGCGTTATTTCTCTAACACATAATTTCGCCCTTTTATACGCTAAAGAGATTCATGTAAACTGTGTTGCTCCTGGATGGGTAAATACTGATGCAAATAAAGAAATGGATGAAGAATTTTATAAAAAAGAATGTAACCATATTTTATTAAACCGTTTTGCTGAACCAAAAGAAATAGCAGAAACGATTGTATTTGTAGCAGAGGCATCCTATATAAATGATTCTATAATAAAAGTAGATGGGGGTAGACGCATATGTTAGAGGAATTAGGCATAAAAAAAGAAACGTTAGATTTTATAGAAAAAGAAGAAGAAAAAATAAGTGATATTTTTAAAATCATTGACGCGAATTGTCGATTAAATTCTTTAAAAGTATTAAGTGCATTTCATAAACATAATGTGTCAGAAGGCTTCTTTAATAGTACAACTGGCTATGGATACAATGATTTAGGAAGAGACAATATAGAAAAAATATTTGCAGAAGTTTTAGAGGGAGAAGATGCCTTGGTAAGAAGTCAATTTATTTCGGGAACACATGCTCTTACAGTTGCTTTGTTTTCTTATCTTAGACCGAATGATATTCTATTATCCATAGCAGGTCTTCCTTATGACACACTTCACGAAGTAATTGGGATTGTTCCTAATCAAAGTAGTTTAGCTTCTTTTGGTGTAAAATATGAGCAAATTGACTTAGTAGAGGATGATTTTGACTATGAAAGTATCCAAAACTATTTAAAAAATAACAAGGTAAAATTAATAGAAATTCAAAGAAGTAAAGGCTATTCAACAAGAAAAAGTATAACGATAGATAAAGTAGAAAAAGTAATAAAAATGATTCGCGAAGTAGACAAGAATGTTATCATAATGGTTGATAACTGTTATTGTGAATTTGTTGAGACAAAGACTCCTCTTTCTGTTGGAGCAGACATCATAGTTGGATCTCTAATAAAAAACTTAGGAGGAGGAATAGCTCCAAATGGGGCTTATATTGCTGGAAAAAAAGAGTTAGTAGATTTAGCAGGAGAAAGACTTACTTGTCCTGGAGAAGGAAGAGAAGTAGGTCCTACTTTAGGGATTAACAAGAGTATTCTAGAAGGACTTTTCTTCGCTCCAGGTGTTGTAGCAAGTTCTTTAAAAACAGCCGTATTAACAAGTGTATGTCTTGAGGATTTAGGTTATAAAGTAGAACCAAGATACAATGATAATCGTGCCGATATTGTCCAAAATATTATATTTGGTAAAGAAGCTGATTTAGTAAGTTATGTGCAAGGAATTCAAGCAGCTTCTCCAATTGATTCAAATTCGGTTCCCTTACCTTGGAATATGCCTGGATATGAAGATAAAGTCATCATGGCATCTGGCTCATTCACGCAAGGTTCTTCTATTGAATTAAGTGCAGATGGGCCAATAAGAGCGCCATTTATCGCTTATCAACAAGGGGGACTTACTTATGAATATGGACGCCTTGGCGTAGCAAGAGCAATTGAGAATATAAAAAAATAATCGAGAAATTTAGTCTTGATTATTTTTTCTTAAATAGAGCGTATTTTGATAAGTTACTTTCGTATCAGGACAAATAATTTTATCCTGAGGCTTTATATCCCATTCTGATTCATCGAATTGTGGAAAAAATGTATCAGCATTTGGGAAAGAAGCTTCAATTGCAGTAATATGCATATTTTTGACATAAGGCAAAAATTTCTCATAAATAATCCCTCCCCCAACAACATTAAATTTACGCTTTTGATGGGCATCAACAAAGTTTAAAACTTGCCCTATGTCACTAAAAAGTAATTGCCCAGGTAAAACCTCAAATTTTCATTTTTAGATAAAATTATATACTTTCTGCCAGGAAGTTTTTTTGGCATACTCTCATAAGTATTTCTTCCCATTATTATATAGGAGTTCATCGTAACATCTTTAAAAAACAACAAATCTTCTTTTATTCGCCAAATTAAATCTTTCTTATAACCGATTTCATTATTTTTTCCTTTTGCTACAATTAAGTCTAAATTATTTCTAACATTATTTGTTGGCAAATAAATCACTCCTTATTATCTTGTGTAGAACTTAAATTAAATTCTTTCTTCATAACTGGATTGCCACCAACCGTAAATTTTGTTTTCTTATCTTTTTTAGGTACAATCAAATGAGCATGAAGTCTTTTTAAGGAAGCGCCAGAATATAAAGTATCTCCAAATCGATAACATAATGCTCCTCCAGGTATTTCATACTCTTTTCTTAATGCATTCATTATATTTCTTAAATCTTGCCACATTTCGGAAGACATTTCATCTATTGTATATATAGGATATTTAGAAATAATTAATATTTGGTATTCTATTTCTTCATATGGAAATCTATTTTGTGAAACATACCAATAATCAGTTGTAAAAAGAATATCTTGGTCAATAATAAGTGGATCAAAAGGATCTTCATTATTGGCTTCTCTTTCTAACATTATATCTAATTGTTTTTGTGAACGAACATTTCGAGGATCAATATATTTGAATTTTGGAAATTCTTCTTTATTTTCAGTTTCTTCTAATTCTTTATTTTTAGTACCTATTTGAACTACGTTTACTCCGTGTTCCATTGCAAGCTTATGTGAATTTTTGCTCCAATTTCTATCGGGATGATCTTCTAAGTAAAAAATTTGTTTAACTCCTTTGTCAATTAAAACTTTCATGCATCTATCACACGGAAATAAAGTTGTCCAAACAGGACTTTCTAATTTTTCAACTCCTCTTAATTGTTTTAATAAATTAAGCTCTGCATGTTCTATAGTTGCATAAAATAACTCGGAACGATTCACTATATCAGCTTCGGGACAACTTTGGTCAATTAAATTAGCTCCAAAATGCCATTTTCCATTTAAATAGCAACAAGCTGCAACAGGTGTGACCCAATCTGTAGAATTTTGCATGAAAGAAATCACTCGTTTGATATAATCATCCAAACTATCATAACAGCCTATTCGTTGTTTAAATTTTTCGACAGCATCAAGAACTCTAGGATCTTTCTTCGGAAAAGCTTGTATACCATTTAAAATTAAAGTTTTTCTAATAATATCAGAAGTAGAAGTAGTTGCTTGACGTGGTAATATAGCAACTTTTCCACAAATAGTTTCCAATTTTTTAATATTTTCATCACTATAATTTTCTTTTATAGCGATTAAGACATCTGGTTTTATCGTTTTTATGAGCTCCCAATGAGCTTCATTTAAACCTTTGACAGCTATTACATCGGCAATCCCTAATTTTTCTATCATGGCATAACGTTCTTCCAATGGAATAATAGGGCGCTTATTGCCTTTACGATATTTTATTTTTTCATCACTATCCATTCCCACTACTAAAAAATCACATAACTCTTTTGCTTTTTGTAAATAAGATAAATGCCCTAAATGAAATAAATCCCATGAGCCTTGCACTAAGCCAATTTTTTTCCCTTTTTCTCTTGCTATTCTAATTTTTTCAAGAAGTACATCATTCATATCTTACACTCCTACAGGTATGTTCTTAATTGCTTCTTCTGCATGATAATCACTTAATTCAAAATCATCAGAACGATAATCTTTAATATCTTTGTGCTTATTTATTAATTTAAGAGTTGGAAAAGCATGACTCTCTCTTGCTAGGATTTCTTCTACCCAAGGCATTTGATTTTCATAAATATGAGCATCAGATATCATATGAATAAATTCGTGTGGTTTTAATCCTAATACCTCGGCCATAGCTATTAATAGAGCAGAATATTGTACCCAATTACTAGGACAACCAATTAAAACATCACAACTTCTTTGCCACATGACCATATCTAACCTATCCTCAAATATTCTAAAATGTATCCATCCATGACAAGGAGCGACAACAACTTTTTGCTGATGATCAGAATTTCTTATCGTATATTGCGGAATCCAAGGAGTAATTAAATGTGTTTTTAGTTCAGGTCTTTCTTTCATTTGTTTAACTATTTCATCAAATTGATTAAAAGAGCCTCCATCAAAAGTAGGAAAATTAGCAAAAGCTGCTCCATAAGAACCAGGACCTAAATCCCCAGTCTCTAGTCCTCGTTTTGCACATTTTGCCTCTGTCAACCAAGCCTTCCACCATTTGCACTTAAATCTTTCTAATTCAATTTGCGTATGAGCCCCATTAATAAATGCAAATAATTCTCCGACTGCTGCCTTCCAAAAACCAGCAATACTTCTTTCAGTAATAACAGGAGCTCCATTTTCTAAAATATTAAAACGTATAGGAGTAGTCCCCATATAATCAATTGTATTTATTTCTTTTCCATCTTTGTCAACCATTGGAGAGGGACTTTTTATTCCTTTTTCTAAAATCTCTTTTATTAGATTTTTATATTGTATACTTATTTCACGTTCTTCATAAGGTCTATAAATATTATTTTCTTCGTATTTTTCCAATTTACTTCCTCCAAACTATCTCCCCAAATTATTCTTTTGGTTATCCAGACATGGTAGAATCAGCTTTCATAAAGTTAGTTACTTTATGA
>CAOJRT010000047.1 GCA_948442255.1 uncultured Caryophanales bacterium
AACTGATTACATAAATTACTTAGAAGATACACCATTTTATAATGAAAGAGATTATGTAGAAGGAGATGGATTTCCAATTGCATTTGCGCCGAGAGTAAGAATATGGGGAACAGGAAATATTCTTGAAACTGTAATACATACAACAGTTAAATTAGGTGCTCTTAACAAAGAAGATATATTTACCATAAATAGTGACATAGGAAATGGTGCTTTAACTTATCCTGTGGGCCTTATAACAAGTGATGAAGTCATTTTAGCAGGAGGGAGAGGTCATACGAATGATGTTAATTCAGGAGAAAATACAAGTTACTACTTGCATACAGGATCTTGGTATAGGACTCTTTCACCTGGACATATAACTTTCGATTCTATTGTACGAGTGATTCATATCGATTTTGATGGTAGTATAAATTATGCGCCAGTTTCTTATAGTAATGGAGGAGGAGTAAGACCTGTTATCTCACTTAACCCCACTACTACATTTATAAGTGGAGATGGCTCAGGTAACGCACCATATCAAATTAGTTAATAGGAGAAAGAATCTCCTTTTTTTTTAGCTTTCTACATCATGAATGTTAATATAACCATGTAGTATGAAAAGATTCTTGAGTGGCATTTTCATCGCAAGAATCATTTAAAGAAGTATAACTATAAAGAATAATTTCTCTAAAAGCAAGAAAATGATCCAGCCTAGCTTTGGATAATGACACAAATAGGATTATTTCTAACTTTAAAAGTAGTAATAACAAGTTCTTTTTCATGTGCTGACCAACATTTCAAGCAATTACTTTTCTAGAAAAAGATCAATCATAGAAGAAAGCTAAACCCAATCATCATAAGAAGTTTAAATATAAATAATATCAGTAACCCAAACATGGTTATGATGAGTAATGCCTAAATTTTTAATAAGATGAATAATTTTAAGTTTTTTTCTCTTAACTCTGTAATTATATACTTTTCTAAAAATAGTAGTTCTATGTTTATGGATAATATTAGAGATTTGAAAGAAGTTGAAAGATTAATTAAGAAGATTTTCGATATTTTTTATCCTCAATAGAAATTGCTTATTTGTTTGTTTTATAAATAAAATTCTTTCTTAAAAATAAACAAGCAATATATTTATAATATTAAACAAAAGTTTCCAATAGTAAATGCTCGTTAAAACTTTAAAGGTGCATTTAGTATGAAAATTAACAAATAAAAAGTATAACTCGCGGAGAAAACTCATTCAATTGACAAACACGTCTGAGAAAGAGTATTATAGATATAATAAAGAGAGGAGTAAAGTATATGACGTTCAATAAGAAAAAAAGAAACCTAATTATCATCGGAATATTTTTGCTATTATTCTGTGTCTCTATAGGTTCTGCTTATTTAAAAGAGAGATTGCGAGTTAATGGAACCACCAATATCGAAAAAAACTCTTGGGTTATCTATTTTGATAAAGCTATAGAGAAAGAAGGGAGTGTTGAAGCAACCAAAGAGTTAAAAATAGATGATACAAAAACAACCATCGATTTTGGTATAATCTTAAATAAACCAGGTGACTTCTATGAATTTGATGTCAATGTAGTAAATGATGGTTCAGTAGATGCCATGATAGATACAATAGTACAAGAAGGAATAGAGGACAAGAAGAAAAGTATATCTCCTATACAGCGACCTATAGCGATGGAACTCCAATCAAACATTGTGACCTATTAGCATCCGGAACCAAAGAAAAAATGAAAATAAGAGTCGAGTTTAAAGAGGTAGATAACAAAGAAGATTTACCATCTAGTGATATAGACTTAACCTTAAAACTTCAACTAAACTATATCCAAGCAGATAGTTGTGCAGTGGCACCTGTAGTAAAGAAGGTCTTATATATAAACCCAAATGGAGGAGAATATAAAGGATCATCAAGTATAACAACAATTCAAGGAAATCCAGAAGATGAATTGATTTTAGAAATACCAACAAGAGATGGATATATATTTGATGGATGGTATACTGAAGAAGATGGAGGAACACAAATTTATAATAATACTAGACTAGAATTAATAGAAAGCCAAAATTTATATGCACATTGGAAACTACCAACTTATTCTGTTAATATTGTAAATTCTGGAGGAGGAACTGTATCACCTACACATTTATCTATAGAATATTCGGGGACAAATATATTTAAAGTTAAACCAAATAGTGGATATTATTTATCAGAAGTAAGCTGTTCAAATGGATATACTACCAATGCACAAGTAGGAGCAAATCAAACAGAAGAGCAAACTATAACAATATCAAATAATAATATGAGTGGAACAAGCAGATGTATTGTAACATTTGCAATAAATGCAATTACATATATAACAAGCTTAAATAATAATAATTTAGCATATGATGGAACGGAAGATAATAACTTAAGATATATAGGATCTAACCCAAATAATTATGTGCGTTTTAATGGTGAATTATGGAGAATAATAGGCGTAATGAATAATATAACTGATGAAAATGGAAAAACAGAATCTCATATTAAAATAATAAGGAATGAGCCTCTAATTGGAGGCGGTGCTTCTTGGGATAGTAAAAGACGAGGAGTTGGTTCCTCTTTATCAGATTATGGAAGTAATGATTGGACAGATAGTAAATTAATGCTAACTTTAAATGAAATGGCTTATTGGAAAAGAGAAGATGGTAGCTGTTTTTGGTCATTGACTACTTCCTCAAAATGCTATTTTAGTAGTTCTGGATTAACAACAGATGCAAAAGAGATGATAAGTAAGGCCGTATGGAACCTAGGAGCAGGTGCAGGTTCTGTATCAAATGATATTGAAAATCCATTTGAAATTTATACACGAGAAAGAGGAACAATAACTTATAGTAATGGAACAATAACTAGACCTTCTACGTGGATTGGGTATGTTGGATTAATGTATCCAAGTGATTATGGATTTGCGGTTGGCGGTTTAGACAGAAGTGCTTGTCTTAATTTGGGATTAGGGAAATATGACAGCTCTTTTGGCGACTGTTATACGAGTGATTGGTTAAAAAGCAATGTTCGGAATAATGGAGAATGGACTCTTACATCCTCTGTATGGGGTGCAAATCCTTTTTATGGAACTCATGTGTATACATTACGTAATTCTGGAGGAATTAGTAAAAGTACTGCATATACGCCTGCTAATGGATATGGCGTACGTCCAGTCGTATATTTGAAATCTGAAATTTTAATAACTGGTGGTACTGGAGCCAACAGTAATCCATTTATAATTAAATTACCATAGTTATAAGCAATTAATGAAATGGGGGTTGTTTAATTATGGATTATAGGCTTTAGTTAAAAAGATATATTAATTTGATATTAGAATATATAAAAGAAAGATGTAAGGTCTCTATTCCTTACATCTTTTTGCATCGTAATATAAAGTTAAAATTTGTAACTTATCTTGATTCTTGCTAACCCTTTTTATTTCATTTCTTAAAGTAATGAAATCTCTTTCGATAGTATCTAAAGAAACTTCTTTAATAATTTCTCCTGTTAATAACTTACATGCCTCTTCTAAAGAATCATAATAAGCATTCGCCGCTATATCTAGTACATGATTGTCCTTTTTCAAATAAACATGATAATATCCATCTTCCAAAAACATCTGCGATACATATTGAATAACTGCTGTATAAGAAGGATTCTCACATAAGAACTCATAACTTCTTTTATAACATTTTCCGCCTAATTTTTTTCTAAATAAGTGAGCAGAAGGGTGTCTTTTAAATACTTCACTTGCTTGGTTGACACATATACTTCCTATATTCGTCTCGATTTGATATGTAAATCCAGCTTTATTTATCGATTGAATGCCAGGAAAAAGTAAAGGATCTATATAATGTATATCATCCTTTTTATTACCCAATAAATAATAAAGAGCTTCCTTTATAGAATATGAATAAGAAAAATGATAATCTTCTAATAAAGTATTAAAGTCCTTTTCTTGATGCCTTCTCTTTAAATAAGCATAAAACTGATAAAAAATAGTATAAGCATAATAAGGGTTATATAGCATAGCAAAATCTAGCTTCTTCATAACACTTTCTACATAAGCTATATCTTTATTTGCATAAGAAAAAGCATAGTCATTTAAAATATGAAAGCAAGTATGACATACTTTTTGTTCAACAGCTTCCATTTTTTTATCTTGTAATTCTTTTAAATCTTGTAAAGTCATAGAATCACCAACTAAAGAATGTTTACTATTGTACCACAAAAAAAGTATTACTAGAATACCCTTAAAAAGAATCTCTTTTACTAGTAATACTTTGTAACATAAATTTCTTTTCCTGTTCTACGTTTGGATATTTCTCTTTATTAACATTTCCTAGAAAGTCGTTTAATTCTCTAATATAAAGATGACCATCTCCATAAAGTTGTCGATAAATAACATAAGGAGTAACACCATCATCACTAGATAAAGCGATATCCTCTACTAAGTAGTAGTCCCCTTTAAAATGTTTATAAATCCCTTTTATCTTTACTTCCATACTTATCACCTATAAAAATGATAGCAAAATTTGACAGAAAAGAAAAGATTAAATAAAATGGTTTCTAAGAAGAGGGGGTATTCATATGGCATCTAGTAAAATAATGGACTTTTTTAAAGTATTTAAATGTGATTCTTATAATAGAATTCAATTAGGAAATGACAAATCTACTATAACAAAAATATATGAATATTTAAGTAAGATTAATTGTAGCCCAGAGGATATAAAAAAATTAATAACTAATATAGCTTATTTAAAAAAAGATTCCTTAAATATTCCTTTATTTTTAGAATTAATGTGTAAATCATTAGGATTTCAAGAAGAACATGATTTAGATACTATTACAGATGTTGTAAGAGAGATACATGATATGTATGCAAAAAATACAACACCAATCCCTCTAGAAGAATATATCCATGCAGGGGAAGAAGAAAAAATGAAAAAAATATTTCTAAATGCAAGTAATAAATATATTCTAAAATCTTTCCGTTCTCCTAACCTTTTAGGACCTCTTGCTGATATAAAATTTGCCGCAGCTATGGTGTTAGAAGCAAAAGAATACCAAGACTTTATTAATTATATAGATAATTATGAAAAGTATCAAGAAACATATTCTCCTTTATTATTGTTTCATACATATATTAGATTAAGAGAGAAATTAAAAGAGAAATCTCGTCTATATTGGGATTTATTATTAGGAAATGAATATGTTGTGTCTTTATATAAACACAATATAAGTATAAGACAAATCTATGCTAACAATGTATTTAAAAGACAAAGAAAGGATATAGATGGAAAAATAGATCAATTAGATATTTTTAATTATGAAGAAGAACAACCAATTGATTATAAGAGTATAAGAACTTTTCAATTATGTACCATTTACAATACAAATAAAGTACCAGCATTTAAACACGAAAAAGATTTTATACTATACTTTAGAAATTTAGAATATAATCAAGAAAATATTATCTTACCTAAATTAAAAGGAAACGATAATTATTTATATAACAATTATTAGACCATATGGTCTTTTTTTTTAGTCTGTGTTAAAATAAAAATAGGAGTGTAAGCATGAAAGAAGAAATGATTAGAAAATTAATAGAAGAAGCAAAAAAAATAGCAAATGAAAATTTTTGCTGTAAAGATTCTCACTTTTCGGTTGGAGCCGTACTTTTAACAAAAGAAGGAAAAGTATACAATGGATTTAACATCGAAAATAACGGAATACAATCTATTTGTGCAGAAAGAACTGCTTTCGTAAAAGCGTTATCAGAAGGAAATAAAGAATTTAGTTGTATAGCAATAATAGGAAAAAATATGGACAAAGAGGAATTTACCAAGATTGTTCCTTGCGGATATTGTCGTCAATTTATGAAACAGTATGGAAAAGAAGATTTTATGGTTTATACCTACGACGAAAAAGAAGATAAAATAATAACGTATACGCTAGAGGAACTACTACCACATAGTTTTGACTTTGAAAGGAATGAGTAAAATGCATTTTAATGAATTAGAAAAAATGTATCATATAGGACTAAGCAAAGAGGATATTAAAGGGGCAAAATATGCCATATTACCAGGAGATCCTTCCCGTGTAAAAATAATTGCTTCTTATTTAGAAAATGCTCATCCTCTTGCAGTATCAAGAGAATATACTAGTTTCTTAGGAGAAATAAAAGGTGTACAAGTGCTCATAATATCAACAGGGATGGGAGGACCTTCTACCGCAATATGTGTAGAGGAATTAGCAACACTTGGCATTGAAAACTTCATTCGTGTAGGAACTTGTGGAGGAATGCAAATGGATGTAGTAGCAGGAGATATCGTCATTGCCTCTGGAGCAATAAGACAAGAAGGGACTTCAAAAGAATATGTTCCCATCGAATTCCCGGCTATAGCAGACATAAAAATCGTAAATGCACTTCGCGAATCTGTTAAAAGACTACATTTAAAAAGCCATACAGGAACTGTTCATTGTAAAGACTCTTTCTATGGACAACATAGTCCTGAAAGAATGCCCGTATCTTATGAATTACAAGAAAAATGGCAAGCATGGATAAAAGCAGGAGCTTTAGCAAGTGAAATGGAAACTGCTTCTTTATTTATAGTCGCAAGTTATTTAGGTTTACATGCAGGAGCAGTCCTTACCGTAGTTTGGAACCAAGAACGAGAAAATGCCGGTTTTACAGGAGAAAAAAATTTGGATGTAGATAACGAAATTAAAGTAGCAATAGAAGCATTAAAAGTATTAATTGAGGAAGAAAATGAATAAGATAATAATCCATTTAAAAGAGTATTATGCTATTTACCTTATTTTATTTACTATTATAGTTGTCTGCTGCCTTTTATTTATTAAACCCAATAAAGAAGTTAAAGAAGAAATAATATACGACACAAGTATGTTTACAAATCTAACAACGGAAGAGGCACTTACTTTATTTGAAGATAACAAGACACATGTCTTAGTAATTGGAAGAAAAACCTGTGGAGTATGCATTGATTTTTTACCTACTCTCCAATTAGCTGTTGCTAAGTACCAATTTGAACTCAATTATCTAGATTTGTTAAATATGGACATAAATACAGAAGAATATACAAAATTAAAAGAAAAACTAGATTATGAGTACACTTTGGATAATAAAACAGATACTTTCGGTTCTTTTATGGGAACAACACCAATGTTTATCATTATCAAAAATAATAAAATGGTCTTCGGTTATATGGGGTCAATGGCTGAGTCAGTCGTAAAAACAAGATTACAACAATATGGAGTTATAAAATAAGAAAAAGAATGATTTTCTATTATTAAGAAGAATAAAATAAAAAGAGATAGATAAGATAGAAATATAGGAAGAAAATATGATAAAATGAAATTAGGAGATGATAAAATGGAAAAGAAAGACACATTAACACAAGCATTCTTTTGGTTATTTATAGGACTATTAGTATGCTTTGGTATATCGTACACAACAACATTATCAAGTAGTATATTTAATATGGTTTATGGCGCATTTAATGGATATGGCTATTTGATTTACTTTATTGCTGAAATAGTGATTGCGTTATGTTTATCTTTATTCATAAATAAATTAAATCCCATTGTAGCTAAAGTATTATATATTGTATATACCGCCTTAACAGGGCTAGGCTTAACAGGTATTTTTATTGTTTATACAGCTTCCTCTATCTGTTTTGTTTTTCTAGCTACTGCTATCATATTTGGAATTTTTGCGTTTATTGGGAAAACAACTAAAATTGATTTAACAAAGTGGGGAATCTATTTATTTGTCGCTTTACTAGCAATTATTGTTTTAGAAATAATCAATATATTTCTAGCTAATAATACCCTTGATATGGTGTTATGTATTGTGACAATTCTTGTATTTTCAGGCTACATTGCTTATGATGTAAAATTTGCTTTAGAAAAGTCTTACTTAGCTGATTCGGAAAATAAAGGAATATTTTGTGCATTTCAATTATTCTTAGACTTTATTAACATTTTCTTAAAGCTATTAAGATTATTTGCTAAAAATAATGACTAGTACTCAAAAGAGTACTTTTTGTTTGTAGAAGATAAATGTGCTATACTAGTAAAGAAAAAGAGGATTACTATGGATAGACAAAAAGAAATCGAAAGAAGTATTATAAAAACTTATCGTAAAGAGATATGGACAAAATTTACCAAAGCAGTAACAGATTATAAGTTAATAAACGAAAACGATTCCATTATGGTTTGTATTAGTGGCGGAAAAGATTCTTTTTTACTTGCCAAATGTATCCAAGAAATAAAAAGACATGGTCGTATCCACTTTAATGATAAGTATGTAGTAATGGACCCTGGATATAGTACAAAGCATATAAAGAAAATAAAGGAAAATGCCACTATTTTAGGAGTAGAAGTAGAATTTTTTAAAACCGATATTTTTGCGATTTCGAATACTTTAAATGAAAAATCTCCATGTTATTTATGTGCAAGAATGCGTAGAGGTTATCTATATAGTAAAGCAAAGGAATTAGGATGTAACAAAATTGCATTAGGACACCATTTTAATGATGTAATAGAAACAACTCTTCTATCTATGTTTTATGGTGCAGAATTTAAAACGATGTTGCCAAAAATAAAAAGCGATAATTTTGAAGGTGTAGAATTGATAAGACCACTATATTATGTAAAAGAAAATAATATTATGAGTTGGGCTAAATACAATGGTTTAGAATTTATAAATTGTGCTTGTCGTTTTACTGAAAAAATTGCCATCGGACATGAAGAGGACAGCAAACGTAAAGAAATAAAAGAATTAATTAAGGACCTAAAAAAAATAAATCCTACAATAGATGATAATATTTTTAAAAGTGCAGAAAATGTGAACATGGACGCTATTATCGCTTATAGAAAAGAAGGAATATTGCATTCTTACTTAGAAAAGTGGGAGGAGGATGAATAATGGATAAAGTTTTACTGGGTATGTCTGGAGGAGTTGATTCTTCAGTAGCCGCTTATTTATTACAAGAACAAGGTTATGAAGTGGTTGGAATAACAATGGAGTTATTTGACAGTAAAAAAGAAGAAGGATGTACATCTTTTAAGGCAGGACAAGATGCTTCTGTTGTTTGCCAAATGCTAGGGATAGAACACCATATCGTAAAATTCAATTGCGCTTTTAAGAAACATGTAATCGATCATTTTATAGGGAGTTATAAGGAAGGAAAAACTCCTAATCCATGTGTAGAATGTAATAAATATTTGAAATTTGGTTTATTATGGGAAGAGGCTAAAAAATTAAATTGTACGTATATTGCTACAGGACATTATGCTAACAGAGAAGATAAGTTTTTAAAAAGAATAGAATCAGAAAAAGACCAAAGTTATTTTTTATACCAAATTAATAAAGAAGTCATCCCGCATATCTTATTTCCTTTATCCAACTATAAAGATAAAGAAGAAGTAAGGGCTATAGCTCGTAAACTAAACTTAGTTGTAAAGGATAAAAAGGATAGTCAAGATATATGTTTTATTGAAGATAAGGATTATAAAACCTTTTTAGAAGAACAAAATATAAAAGAGCAGGTAGGAAATTTTGTATTAAAAGATGGAACAATAATAGGGAATCACAAAGGAATAACAAATTATACAATCGGCCAAAGAAAAGGTCTTGGTATTTCACACACTACGCCTCTTTATGTCATTAAAATAAATACATCAACAAATACAATTACACTTGGTAGTAAAGAAGATTTGTATGTAAACGAGGCAACTATCACGAATTGTAATTTATTAGTAGATAAATGGCCTAAAAATGCTCAAGCTAAAATAAGATACAAAGCTCCTTTAGAAGAGTGTGAAGTAATAGAACTTTCTAATGAGGAATTAAAAATAAAATTTAACAATAAAGTAAAAGCAGTAACCCCAGGACAATCTTTAGTTTTATATGATAATGATATTGTTATTGGAGGAGGTATTATAAAATAGATTGTCAAAACTCTATTTTTATGATACGATTAATTCGTATTTACGAATTAATGGTCTGTTGGTGAAGTGGTTAACACATAACCCTCTCAAGGTTACATTCATGGGTTCAAATCCCATACAGATCACCAGATTGATAAGAAACTCGAACCTTTATGATTCGAGTTTTAATATGCTTGAAATTTTGTTTTAATTCTTTATAGATTTAAATTAATTTTATGTTAGTTAGAAAAAAATTGCATAAATTTTTTGGAGGTTGATAAAAAAGATTAGAAGAAACGGCATAGGTATATGCTCAAAAAAAAGGGTTGGCCTATAATTTGTTCAAATTTTTAGGGAGTGATTGTGAATTTGTTTGTGGAGCTTTAAATGATGGCTATCATGCCTACATTTTTATTTATCCTAATGGATATGATAGTGAACCTGTAATTTTAAATGATCCAACCAATTTTTTTGATTATACATTAGAAAAAAAGAATAAATTTATATTTGGTACTCCCTTACCATGGATAATGATAATTTAACTTATGTTTTTGGATTAGAAAATGCTAATATTTATTTGCAATCTAGAGAACAGCAACATAACTCTACTATTTAAAGCAATAATAAAAGAGCTATAGAACACAGAGAACTAGATTACTCTGAATCTTTGTGTTCATTTTTATTGTACTGATTAAGTAAGAGGTATAAAAATACGATACAATAATTAATAAATATTGATAGCCAGTTGGTTTGAGTAAAAAAACAAAGATATATAGATATATACACTGAAAGAAAAGTATAGTACAATCGCGAATGAGTTTGTTGATTTATAATTATAAATTAAAAAGTCAAGTGCAACAAATAGAATAATTTAAATATAGTTCA
>CAOJRT010000048.1 GCA_948442255.1 uncultured Caryophanales bacterium
CTAAAATCTTTTTTGCTTTATTCTTTTTTGTAATTATGTCTTGACAATTGTCAAAGTTTAGAAAAATGGAAAGAACTATTGTATAAAATGTCACAAAAAAAGAAAGACTCGCTTTCAAGTTCTTCCTATACTTTTTTATATGAATCTCTTATCTTTTGAAAACAATCCTCATCATACTCCTTATTTCGCAACATCTCTATTTCGTATTTATAAGGAGGATAGATTCTTTCTTTTGCTTCGTCTGTATCACCAATATAAGGAGTCTCTAATATCTTAGGAACAGAGGCCAATTTATCATTATTTAATATTGTTATAAGATTACTAAAGCCAATATGCCCTTTGCCGATATTCGCATGTCGATCCTTATGTGAAGCTTTTTCATTTTTTGAGTCATTGATATGAATACAACCTATATAAGACAAATCAACTAAATTTCCTAATGCATCTAAATAGGCATCAAAATGACTCATATCATATCCAGCATCATGCAAGTGACAAGTATCTAAGCAAATGCCAATCTGTTCTTTTCTAATTGTATGATTTACTAAGAAAGCTATCTCTTCTATCGTTGCCCCACATTCGCTTCCCTTACCAGCCATCGTCTCTAGTAAAATACGACATTTTGTTGTCCCATCCAATATACAATTTAATGCCTCAACAATATTATGTAAGCCTTCTTCCTTTGAAATTCCTACTGCACTTCCTGGGTGTAAAACCATTTGTTTAATCTGCATAGCATCGCATCTTTGTAATTCTTTTTTTATAAAGTTAATACTAAAATCATATTTAGATAAATCACTTTTATTAGCTAAATTGACTATATAAGGTGCATGACAGACAACATTCTCTATTAAAATATCATTATCTTTCATAAGAGACATCGCTTCTTCTATATAGACATTATTGATATCTTTTCTAATTGTATTAGTGGGAGCACCTGTATAAAACATAAAAGTATTCGCTCCATAACTTAACGCTTCCTTAGTAGCTCCAAGTAACTGCTCAGGCCCAAAAGAAACATGACTTCCAAGAATTAACATAATATCACCAGGTCCATTATACCACGTATAATGGACTTAGTAAATTGAAGTGATTTAAACTTCAGCTTACTATGTAAAAGTTTTTACCTCTTTTTAGGTAATTTATTTTAAGAGTTAAGTCAGATTATGCCAAGGTTCTTCGAATCCATTTTTATGGCAGACTATTCTCTTGTTTTTTGTTAATTTAGTTTTACAGTGTGAAGGAAATAACTTATATATGTAAAAATATATAGTATAATATTTTAAAAAGTCTAATATATTTTTGTCATGTAATAATATCTAAAACGACTATAAAAAAATAATACTTGGCTTTATTTAGAATGTCATAAAAAAAAGATATTAGTCTATCTTTTCATTAATACAAGCCGCCATATAATTTTTTACCTTTCCGTCTTTGGTACCTGACCCCCCTTTTTCATAAGTAGTTCCTGAAAAAGAAGTTTTAACATGTGTTTGAAAACTTTCTTGATTATAAGTACTAATCTTTTTATTTTTAGAAGAAATAGTATCTAATTGAGTAGAAGCATAACCATCAATAACTAATTTTTTATTTGTCAACCACAAGCTATAAGTCAAAAAGTTATCCTTCTCTTCAATAACAATATAACCATCCCAATCCGTTAATTCTTTACTATAAAATTTATTTTTATTTAAACCATTTAGGGTTATACACATTCCTTTAGTAACACCATCATCACCAGTAACTATATAATCATTCTTTTCTTGTTTTTTATAAGTTTCATAAGCATTCTGTGCAGCACTAATAAGTAAATTGGCTTGTTCTTTAAAATTTTTTTCTTCTTCTTTTTTTGTAACAAAAAAAACGATACTAATACCTAGAGCAAGTAAAATAGAAGTTATTACGATTAAAAATAACACCTCAATAGTTGAAAATCCTTTTTCATTTAATGTATGCATATAATCACTCTTCTTATCTTTATTCTATTTTAATATAAAGAACAAGAAATTACAAGTCATCTTACTGAATCGTTTGTAAAACACTACTAATCAATTCGATATCATCTATAGCTGTACTTATTTTATCTGTCATTCTTAAATGGTATTTATCTTTGACAAACTCTTTAAATTTTAGATAGGCATTTGGATTACGATAAAAATCTTTTATAAAAAAAGAATTCTCTTTTAAATAGTCGTAATATTTATCTTTCACTAAACGATCGAGCAATATTTTTTCCATATTAATCTCCAAAAAACTTTTTTATAGGTCTTTCTACTGCTGGCTTTACAACATTAGAAACTTCTTCTGCTCCCTTAGTGGATAATTCACTAATAAAATTAAGAGCTTTCTGTGCACTTTCAATATGTTTTTGTAAAGAATCAGTGTCTAAATTTTGCATAAAGTCGCTTACTTTTCGAACTTCTTTTTTTTGATACTTGTTCCAAACAGATTCATCTTCCCCATATAAATCATATAATTCATAGAATTCCTGCCAAGTCATTTCTTTTGTATGGACATAATCGGCTAATTCAGGTTTTTTGGCTACGAAATTTTTAAACTCTTGTTTCCCCATAAAAAATCACCTAATACATTTTATGTACTTTAGGTGATTTTATTCTATAGTTTAAAGTCTTCTATAAAGTCATCAATCGTAAGTTCTTGTGTTCCTTCTTCATTTCTAGCTTCTTCTTTTAATATAGGAATCACTTTCTCATTTTCATCTATTTTTACTTCTTTTAATGTCTTTACTAAGTAAGATGCTTCTATCGCTTTTTTTGATAAGGAGCTTCCTGTTGAAGCAAAATCCATAATTGGAATTTCCGTTACTTTAATTTCTTTGGTATCTCCCTCTACTTTAAACCCAACGTTGCTATCTTTTGCTACAGCAACTACTTGTGTTAACAAATAAGGATTTGACTTCACACGTTTAATTAATGTACTTCCTCTTTTCGCTCTACTCATCGTTTCTAATTCCGCAATTTTAACTCGCTTCGCTGTATTTTTATTCGTTACAATATGCAAGTACTCCTCATCACTTTCTGGTGAAATACAAGTAATGACTTTATCATCTTTTAAAGAAATTCCTTTAATGCCAGATGCTTTTGCCCCTACAAGAGGAATTTCATTAGTATCAATATGTAAATAATAACCATTTTCAGTAACAAAGATAACTTTTCCATAATCTTTTACAACACAAACAAGTTCATCTTTATCTTTTAAACGCATAGCATTAATTGGTTTTGTATAACGACTAACAACCAAATCATTTAAACTTGTACGCTTAGCAGCCCCTTCTTTTGTCACCATAACAACTTTTGAATTCTTACTATCCAACATAAGCGAAGAAACAACTCTTTCTTCTGAAGATAAAGGAATTAAATTACTAATATGTTTTCCTAAGTCCTTCCATTTGGCCTCAAATATCTCATGAACAGGAACATACAAATAGTGTCCTTGGTTCGTAAATAATAACAGGGTGTCTAATGTTGTTGTACTATAAAAACCTGTTACATAATCCCCTGGTTTAACAGTCGTTGGTTCACCTCCTACTGAAGCATAAGATTTTAAAGAAATACGTTTAACATATCCTTCATTTGTGACAACAACAAGGACATTCTCTTTTGGAATCATATCTTTTAGATCAATCTTTATATCAGTAATTTCTGCTTTAATGTCTGTTCGACGAGGACTTGCAAATTCTTTTTTTACTTCAGTAAGTTCTGTCTTCATTTGTTTTTTTAGAACTGTTTCATCATTTAAAATTAAAGTTAAGAAATCAATCATCTTATGTAAGGAATCTGACTCCTCTTGTAAGTCTGTAATATCTGTATTAGAAAGCGTATAAAGACGCATCATAACGATTGCAGTCGCCTGTTCTTCTGTAAATTGAAATCTCTCCATCAAATTGGCAATAGAATCTGCTTTATTTTTAGAAGCACGGATTGTTTCGATTACTTCGTCTAAAATAGAAACTGCTTTTAATAAACCTTCAACAATATGTAATCTGGCTTTTGCATGTTCCAAGTCATAATTTGTTCTTCTAACAATAACTTCTCTTTGATGTGCTATAAAAGCATCCAATATTTCTAAAATACCTAATTGTTTAGGTCTTCTATTAACAATAGCAACCATATTAAAATTGTAATTCATTTGTAATTCGGTATTTTTATACAAATAATTTAAAATAAGCTCTGCATTAGCATCTTTTTTTAATTCAATTACGATTTTTGCCATATGCTCACGATCTGACAAATCTACTACATCCAGAATACCTTCTACTTTTTTATCAATCTTAATGTCTTCAATTTTTTTTCTTAATTGTTCTTTTAACACATCATAAGGAATTTCATGAATTACTATTTTGTGAACTCCTTTTTCTTTAATAATTTCGGTGCGAGCTTTGACAACAACTTTTCCTCTACCAGTTGTATAAGCATCTATTAAGCCCTCTTTACCTTCAACAATTCCACCTGTAGGAAAATCGGGGCCTTTTACTATATCTAAAATTGTTTCTAAACGGCAATTAGGATTATCTATGCGATGGATAGTTGCATCAATCACTTCGCCCAAGTTGTGAGGGGGAATATTTGTTGCATATCCTGCTGAAATTCCTGTCGAACCATTCACTAAAAGGTTAGGAAAATTAGCGGGTAATACAGTTGGCTCTAAATCTTCATCAGAATAATTAAGCGCCATTTCTACCGAATTACGATTGATATCTTTTAACATCACTTGCGCAAGCTTTGTCAATCGACACTCTGTATAACGATATGCTGCAGGTCCATCCCCATCAATCGAACCATTATTACCATGAATATCAATAAATGGTTCTCTCACCTTCCAAGGTTGGGACATATAAATCATCGCCCCATAAATACTGGAATCTCCATGGGGGTGGTATTTTCCCATGACGTCTCCTACTGATTTCGCACACTTTCGATAAGGCTTATCAAAGGTATTTTTATCTTCAAACATCGTATATAAAATTCTTCTTTGTACAGGTTTTAAACCATCACGTACATCAGGTAAAGCACGATCTTGAATAATCGATTTGGAATATCTTCCAAATCGATCTCCCATAATATCTTCAAGGGTATAATCATAAATTTTCTCTATAATGGATTTTTCTTCTATATCTTTTTTACGTGCCATTTTTTTCACCTCTTAAAGTTGTCTTCTAAAGTAAAGTCAACATTTTCTTCTATCCATTCTTTTCTAGGTTCTACTTTATCTCCCATTAAAACAGTGACTCTCTTTTCTGCTACAGCTGCATCTGTAATACTCACCTTGATTAAACTTCTAGTAGCGGGATTCATAGTAGTTTCATAAAGTTCATCAGCATTCATTTCACCCAACCCTTTGAAGCGTTGTACTTTATAAGCCTGTTTGACTGTACGTTTCTTTTCTTCTAGTTCCTCATCAGTAGCTACATACTCTTTAAACTTCCCGAAATCTAAGCCATACAAAGGAGGTTTTGCTATATAAAGCATCCCTGCTTCAATGAGTGGTCGCATAAAACGATAAAAGAAAGTAAGTAATAAGATTTGAATATGCGCTCCATCATCATCTGCATCTGTCATAATAATTACTTTTCCATAATTAGAATCCTCCGGACGGAAATCAGCTCCTATACCAGCCCCTATTGCATAAGTTAACGTATTTAATTCTTCATTGTTATGAATATCACTATCAGACGCTTTCTCACAATTAAGCACTTTTCCACGTAAAGGAAGAATTGCTTGAGTTTCCCTATTTCTTCCTGTTTTAGCAGAACCTCCAGCTGAATCTCCTTCGACTAAAAATAGTTCATTCTTTTGACTATCTTTCCCAGTAGCTTTTGCAAGCTTTCCACTTAAAATCTTATCTTTTTTCTCTCGCCCTTTATCATTTCTAGCTGCTTCGCGAGCTTTTCTAGCTGCTTCACGAGCAATCTTACTACGGCTTGCTTTTTCAACAATCATCAATGCTGTTTCACGATTTTCCTCTAAAAAGAACTTCATGTTTTCATAAGTAATTTGTTCCGTTACAACACGTGCTTCTGGAGTTCCTAATTTTCCTTTTGTTTGTCCTTCAAATTGTAGCTGTGCTTCAGGGATTTTTAAGTTAATTACTGCACTTAATCCCTCTCGAACATCTGAGCCATCAAAAGATGCATCTTTTCCTTTTAAGATTCCATTTGCTTTCGCATATTCATTAAATGCTTTAGTAATTCCTGTCTTAAAACCTGTCTCATGAGAACCACCATCACCTGTTTTAACATTATTAACAAAACTTAAAATATTCTCATTATATCCTTCTTGATATTGTAAAGCAATTTCTACTTCTATGCCCTGTTTAATACCGTCAAAACTAATAACTTTATGTAAGACATTTTTGCCTTCATTAATATATTCAACAAAACTAATCAAACCATTTTCATAACGATATTTAACATTTCTCTTTGTTTCTTCATCAACAACTTCAATCGTTAATCCAGAAAGTAAAAAAGCACTTTCTTGCATACGTTCTGTAACTGTAGTAAAAGAAAAGTTTGTACTCTTAAATATGGTTGGATCTGGTTTAAAACGAACCGTAGTTCCTGTTTTATTAGTAGTACCTATTTTCATTAGTTTTTGAAAGACATGTCCCCCATCTCTAAATTGAATAGTATTAATTTGTCCTTCTTTATAAATAGTAACATCCATCTCTGTACTAAGGGCATTTACAACACTTGCTCCTACTCCATGAAGTCCACCAGATACTTTATATCCTCCTTCTTCAAATTTACCACCTGCATGTAAAATAGTATAAATAACCTCTGGTGTAGACATACCACTCTCATGCATTCCAATTGGTACACCACGACCATGATCTTCCACTGTAACTGACCCATCTGTATTTAAAGAAATCTTTATATAATCTCCATAACCATTAATACACTCATCTATAGCATTATCAACAATCTCCCATATAAGATGGTGCAAGCCACGTCTGTCTGTCGAACCAATATACATCCCAGGTCTTTTTCGTACAGCTTCAAGCCCTTCTAAAATTTTAATTGATTTTTCATCATATTTTGTTGTTGCCATTTTTTTCACCATACCTAGTATAACAAAATTCGACACAAAAAAAAAGAGACTTGACGTTGTAGTTGTCATTATTTCCCTTTATTTCAGGCGTTTTTTTTACTTTTAGGAATCTCTAAATCTGTCTCGTCGTCAATTAATATAGGGGACATAACTGTATCATCTATTGCTTCTTTGTCTAAAATAGGCACCTTTTTCTCTTTTAAAATTTCTACATAATCCTTTTCATCTGGTTTTAATTCAAAAACTTTATCTTCTTTCTTTATTTCTTCTTCTAAAGTCTTTTTAAAATTTTCTAGATTTTGCGTCAAGAAAGATTCTTCAAACGTAACATCTTCCTTCTTTTCTTTCTTATTATTAACTAAAAGGACTGGATCATTACTCTTTTTTTCTTGTGCAGAAGTATTTGCTTTTCTATCCTTTTTCGCATCACGGATGCCTATAAAAAAAAGTAAACCAAATAAAACAGTCAACAAGATTATAGTGACAAGTAAGAATGTTGTAAAAAATCGACTTTGATACAGAGTATCAAATATAGAAAGTAACTTCATTATATTCCCTCTTTATAATTAGTATATGAATAGGATATCATAAAAAGACTTCAATGGAAAGAAAAAATAATTTGGATTCCCAAACTATTCTATCGATAACGGTTCATTTGTTGCATAACTTGTCTAACTTGTTTTTGACTAGGCTTTCTTCCCATACTACTCATCATCGCTTCAATCATTTTCTCATTGATAGGAGGATTAGCTTCTAATTGCTTTGTAAATAATTTTTTAGATACAAAGAATCCAATCACTAAACCAATTACTAACCCAAGTAAGACGTATAAAATATCAATTAACCATATTGGCATCTTCTTCACTCCTTCATGTATGTTTATTGTACTAAAAATCATATGGTTTCACAAGCTTTTTATGCAAGTTGCTCTAACCAAAAATACTCTTTATTTTGAAAATCACAAACAAAGAAATTCTTTTTTGGAATCGTTTTAAAGAAGGATGGATACTCTTTCGTTGTTGTAATAAGGATAAAATTCTTATCAACGACCATTCTCGACTTTTCGTTTGTATAGTAATCATTTATCATATGTGTATTTTTATACTTTGTGTAGGTATAATTGTCCTTACATTTTTTATAAACGGCTTCATTTAAAGTCGTATCATTTATATCTGCTTTTAAATTCAAAAACGCATTACCTATAATTGGAATCTGTCTAGGTTTTAAATAATAAAAATTCTCTATCGTTTTATATAAATGATAAGGACTATTTTTAGTAAGATAGGTAAAATGTTTCTTAATCTTAAAAACATAAAATGTTCTCATATATATCACCATCTATACTATAAGAATTTTTTTTATCGTATTATGTTTAATTTTGTCTGTTGTAATTTTTCTTCAATTCGTTTTAAAATGCTATCATAATCAAATTGTACTTCTTTTAAAACATCTTCTTTAAGTCCTGATAAGCCAAATCGATTAATTCCTATAGCACAATTTTTAGAAGCAACTTGATACCACCCCATTGTGGAACTTGCTTCAATAGTAAACACCAAGGAAGAAGAAGGAATTACCTGTTCTTGGTAAGAGGAAGGTTGCTCTAAAAATAAATCTAAGGAAGGCATAGATACTAAGCGAATATCGTAACCTTTATTACGCAATTCTTCTCGAATTAAATAAGTAGTAGTAAAATCGATTCCTGTACTTACTAAGACACAATCTAAACGATTTTCTTCCTTTTTTACAATATAACCTCCGTATTTGGTAGCTGTACTATCGGTTCCCGCTAAGATATGTGCTTCTTCCTTAGACAAAACAACTGCCACTGGATTGCGATGATGAGCAATATAATCCCAACATCCTATCACTTCATTAATATCCGCAGGTCGAAAAACAGTTAAATTAGGTGTAGCTCTTAACGAAACAAGCTGCTCTATCGGCTGATGTGTTTTCCCATCTTGCCCAATACGTACAGAATCGTGTGTAAAGATATAGGTAACAGGCAAATTCATTAAAGCACTAAAACGAATAGCTGGTTTTAAATAATCAGAGAAAGTTAAAAAGGTAGAACCAAACGTTTTAATTCCGCTTAAGGAAATTCCATTTAATATCGCTCCCATTGCATGTTCTCTTACACCAAAAGATAAATTTCTTCCTAAGCGATATTTATTTGTAAAGTTAAGCTCTTTGTAAAGGGAAGAATGACATGTTGAAGAAAGGTCTGCACTTCCTCCCAAGAAGAATTTCGTCCGATCACTTATGATATTCAAAATCTTAGAATTAGATTCTCTTAATTCTTCAAAATAGTCGTTTTGTATTTTAAATTTTGTACAATCAAAATCCAATCCAACATCTTGGTTATCTAAAAAATTTAGAATCTTTATTAACGCTTCATTTTGTGTAGTCAAACGAATATCATTATACATTGTTTGCCATTTTTCATATTCATCTGCCATTCTTGTATGAATGGACTTACGGAAATAATTAACAGCATCTTCCGTAATTTCTAATGTATTCGTATTGATTTTATATTTAGCTCTTAAATTGGCAACATCCTCTTTCGTGAGTGGTTTTCCATGTACTACATTGGTCCCTTCATGAACACTTCCCCTTCCAATCACCGTTTTAATCTCAATCAAAGTCGGTTTTTTATTGACTTTTGCTCGTTCAATTGCTTTATCAATCTCACGCGTATCATTTCCCTCTGAGACAAAATCCACTTCCCAATTCATACTTAGAAATTTCTTTATTATATCTTCATTGCTGCTATTCGAAAGAGGACCATCTAAAGTAATTGTATTCGAGTCATAAAGAACGATTAGATTATCTAAAGCTAAATTTCCTGCAATAGACGCCGCTTCTAAAGTAACTCCTTCTTGTAAATCTCCATCCCCTACTAAGGTATAAATATTATAATGGATGATTTTTTGTTTAGGTAATTGTTCTTCAAGTAACGCCTCCAAATATTTTTCTGCAATGGCCATACCTACAGCTGTGGCAAAACCTTGCCCCAAAGCTCCCGTTGTGGCATCTACTCCTGGGGTAACCCCCACTTCGGGATGTCCTGGCGTAATAGAATGAATTCGGCGAAAATTAACCAAATCGTCAATAGAAATGGGATAACCTGCCATAAAGAGTGTAGCATACAAAAGGGCGGAGCCATGTCCTGCTGATAAAACAAACCGATCACGATTTACCCAATTTGGATTGGCTGGATGAATGCGTAAAAAATTAGAGTATAAAGAATATAACATAGGAGCAGCACCTAAGCAAATGCCTGGATGTCCACTATTCGCATAAGAAATCATATCTATACTTAACAATCTTAAACTATTTAATGAGTGAATTAAATCATTATTCATTTTCACACTCTCCTATCTTTTTTATTATATCAATTATTCTAAAATTAGAAAATAAAAAAATGGAATGTTAATTTAAATCTGAAGTGCAACAAAGATGCATTGAAAAAGACACATGAATA
>CAOJRT010000049.1 GCA_948442255.1 uncultured Caryophanales bacterium
ATTCATGTGTCTTTTTCAATGCATCTTTGTTGCACTTCAGATTTAAATTAACACTAATAAAAGATATTTCCTATTTCAAGAAAGTATAGTATAATAAATATAGAATAGGTGGTTCGTGTGATGGATGAAAATATAATATCTAGCTTAAAATTGGTATATAAACCTTTGGTTATGTACTATGGTGAATGGAATTTATTAGATGGATTAGATAAAATAGCTTTAAATGAAAAAGGAAAAAATGCTTATCAAGTCTTTTTAGAAAGATACTATTATATGCCATTGCGTGTTATTTTTAAAGATGATGAGTTGGTACATTCTTTTCGTTTGGGTATATGTTCAAGAGTAGGAAATAACGGAAGAAATTTATTCTTTTCTAAAAAAGAATTTTTAAGAAACATTATTTCTAATGTGGAAGAACTCGCTTCTTTAAATGGAGAGATTGCTTACAAGGACATCAAAAAAGCCATTCGAATTAAAAAAGATATGTATCGTGATGCAGTAGCAAATAAAGAGAGTTCTCCTTATTTTGAAGAATTAAAAAATGAGTATTTGGCATGTGAACTAGATATTTCTTTAGAAGAATTTATCCTTTTATGTAAGAAAAAATATACTCGTTTATTAACGGGCTACAATGCCCTTTTAGATTTCTTTGACAAGCCTCTTCTTATTGATAAATTTATCAAATGTTTTGATGTAAATCAATTATATTTATTTACTATGTATAGTTTATTAGAACAAAGTAAGAGACATTGTGAATTGTATGGAAAAATAGATTATAATACAACTTGTATCGAGAATTATCGTGAAGTTGTTCAAAAAGCAAGAAAAGAAGACCCGTTCTATAATAGTTGTATTGTTTTAGAAGACAACCGAAATTATACAATTGATGATTTCTTTAAAGAATATGATTGTTGGTTACAATTAGAAGGAAGATAAATAGAGAGTATCTATTTGTCTTTTTTTATGTTATACTTTAGGAAAGTAGTGTGATTTTATGAAAGAAGAAAAGAAAATAAACGGCGAAAAATTAGGGATGACGCGAGAAATAAAATTTAAAGAAATTCAAGAGGCCATTGATAGAGAAGAAAAAAAGGCCGAAAAAAAAGGAAAACCTAAGAAGAAAGTAGAGCATGAACAAGATAAGGAAATAGTAGTGAAAAAAGTTCGTCCTATGAAAGATAGTACAGAAGAAGATTACTTTTTAACACAGTCTTTTAAACCTGTAAAAGGGACAAAAAAAATAAGAAAAGGTATAATTAATTTTTTCTTAAGTATTACAATTCTTTCTTTATTAACTTTAATTGCTTTTTTCTTTATTTACCCGATTGTAGACAAATGTTTTTTGCTTACTCCAAAAGAAGTGTTTGAAAGTTCAATAGAGGAAATAGCAAACAATTTAAAAATAGAGGTTGATGAAGAGTTTGCTGAAAGTATTTATTTTAACACTATTTTTAAAATAGATACAAACATGAAAGAATATGTTGGCTTTACAGATTATGAATACTTATCTACCTTTGGTGTAGATACTAATGAAAAGAAAGATCTTTTTACTTTTTCCATTAAAGATAAAGAACAAGTTTATGGACTAAATATAATTCATAACGAAAAAGGGAGCTATGTGAATTTAACAAATAATCCCACTTTTTACGATATCAGTGGTGAAGAAGACGAGAAAGACATGGACGAATTAAAAGAACTTGTAAAACAAACGTTTACAGAAACGAAAGCCTATAACATCATTGTCGAAAAAGAAGCTCAATTTTTTAAAGAATTATTAAAAGAAGAGAATTTATCCAAAAAACAAGATGAATTATACGCTTTTGAAAAGAAAACCAAAGTTACTCGTTATACATTTCAATTAGAAGGCAATGAAGTGCAATCTTTTTTTGAAAACCATGACCATCTAGCCTTACAAGATGAAGAATATATGAAAAATCTGTCCATTTGGCTAGAAGAAGATTTAGAAACATTAAAGAAAGAAGTCAGCGAGCCATCGAAAGCAACTTTTCAAAGGATTGCATTTAATTTATATTACCAAAACGGAAATGAATTTGTTGGCTTCGATATAGAAGTAGATGGATTTAGAAGTATTTATTATTACGCCTACGACCAGCATTTTATTTTACACGCTGATTTAAACCAAATAGATAAATTGTTTGAAGATGAAAAAGAAATAGAGGAACAAGAAGAAGATTCTCAAGAAGAACTAGGAATATTAGAGATTAAGGGAACAAAAGAAGAAGCGATTAAAGCAGAAATTGAATATAAGGAGAAAAAAATAGCTATTTTAGATATTCGAACCCTATCAAACAAGAAAATAGACTTGTCTTTTAACTTTCCCGAAGAAGAACGTACAGGAGAGCTTCAATATACAGAGGAAAAAAACAAAGGAAGTTTAGTCTATACTACTAGAAAAGATGAAAAATATATCACTTTTACCATGCAATATAGTATAACAAATACAGTAAATATAATGGAAGTTCCTGAAGCAAATGTTGTTCCATTTGCAGAAGAGCAATTTGGTGAGGAACTGACAACCTACATGGAAAATTTTCCTGATATTATACTAAGTTTGGCAGAACTCTTTAAATATCCATTTGAAGACGATGAGCCTGTAAGAGAACCAAATAATCCTATTATAGAGGGTGTGGGAGAAGATTCTTCTCAAAAAGACGACACAATTTTGTAAAAAAGGTGTCTTTTTTTCTTTTCCTCTTAAAAAAAATAGACTATAATAAAAAAGAAATGTATATTACATTTATAGAAAGGGTTTCTATTTTTATTATCTAAAAAAGGAAATAACCAAAATACAGATAATAATATAATAGGAGGAAATTTTATGGAAAAAGTATTAGAAGTCAAAAATCTTCATAAATCGTTTGGTAGTAAAAAAATTCTAGAAGATGTTTCTTTTTCTTTAAAAGAAGGAGAAATATTAGGCTTTATAGGGCCAAATGGAGCTGGTAAAACAACAACGATTAAACTGATATTGGGTTTACAATCCATTGATTCAGGAGAAGTTCTTATTAACGGGTATGATACCAAAAAAAATTTTGTTCAAGCCATTTCAAAAGTTGGAGCAATAGTGGAAAGTCCAGATTTATACATGTATTTGAGCGGAAGAAAAAATCTTGAATTAATAGCGCGTCTTTATAAAGAGGTAGATAAAAAACGAGTAGAGGAGGTTATTAAGTTAGTAGGGCTTACTAATCGGATTGATGATAAAGTAAGTAAATATAGCTTAGGAATGAGACAAAGACTTGGCATAGCAGCCTCTTTGCTTAATCATCCAAATTTGCTTATTTTAGATGAGCCTACAAATGGGCTTGATCCAGAAGGAATAAAAGAACTTCGTGATTTACTACAAAAGTTGGTCAAAAAAGAAAAGATTGGTGTTTTAATCTCCAGTCATAATCTAGCAGAACTAGAAAGCTTCTGTACCAATGTTTGTATTATTCAAAATGGTGTAGTTATTGATTCTACTTCAATTGCAGAAATCAAAAAATATGATATTCCAACCTATATTATAGAATTGGATTGTGTAGAAAATATTGAAAAATATATAAAAGAAACAGATAATGTAAGTGGAAACTTTATTAAAGTGACTTGTCCAAAAGAAGAGATAGCAGAGTTGATAAAGAAACTAGTAAAAGCAGGTTACTCATTGTATGAAGTAAAAATGCTAGAAATGACATTAGAAGATGCCTTCTTAAAAAAGACAGGGGGTAATGTAATTGAATAATTTAATAAAAAATGAATTAACAAAAATATTTCATAAAAAAGCGATTTATA
Organism: uncultured Caryophanales bacterium; assembly: GCA_948442255.1. Classification (GTDB taxonomy): domain Bacteria; phylum Bacillota_I; class Bacilli_A; order RF39; family UBA660; genus Coprovivens. The sequence continues at coordinate 3,793 of CAOJRT010000049.1, forward strand.
TTATTGCCATAATTACAATAATTGTTGGCTGTTTAGATTATGGTATCATCAAATTATCTGGAAGTATGAATAAATTATATGAAAACGATACAACTATGAAATACATTGAAGATAGCTTAAGTATGTATGATTTAAACAACCCAAATGATGCCTCTAATTATGTGGAAGATAAAACGATGATTGATGTTTACAAAGCGACAAAAAACTATTCTTATGAATCATTTGAGTATTATATGTTGAACGACAAGGGATATGAATATCTCTCTTGTATGAACCACGAAAAATATGTAACAAAAAATGAAGAAGAATATAAAAAATGTGAAGCATCTTATAACCAATTGTTAAAAGATTTGAAAGAAAAAGATTGGAAATACTTTGTCAACCAAAACAAAGAGATGGTTGAAGAACAAATAAAAACGACAGAAGCAAGTTTAAAAATAGCAACAGAAGAAACTGATAAAACTTTATTAGAAAGTGAATTAAAAATTCTAAATATTCGTCTACAAGGGATTAACTATTCTTTAGAAAGAAATATTTACCCAAGTAACAAAACTAATTACAGTTTTATATCTATGTATGAGGGATTAGCTACAGAGTGGGAATCATTAGAAAAGGATGAAAAAACTTATACAGATCGAAACCAATTATTAAATAAAAGAGATGTAGAAAAAAACTTTAAAGAGTACAATTATATTATCGAAAATAATATAGATTATAGTGGCACTTTTTCGGCTAAAAATATGATGATAGCAGAATTTAGTGGACCAATTCTATTTGTTCTAGTTATGATTATTTTTATTGCTGGTTCTATTGTATCAGACGAATATAATAAAGGAACTATCAAACAATTACTTTTAAGACCATTTAGTAGAACAAAAATATTAGCAAGCAAATATATATCTTGTTTAATTGTCTTCTTAATGTATACTATCTTTTATGCTGTCGTTTGTATGATTGCTTATGGATTAGCTTCAGGTTTTTCAAGTTTAGGGGAACCTGTCGTTGTATATGATTTTGTAAGTGCTAGTATAGTGGAGATGGGATTAATTCCTTATCTATTATTACAATTTGTTTCTGTATTACCCGTATATTTAATCATTTTAACATTAGCATTCTTTATTAGTACATTTTCAGGAAATACTGCACTTTCTATTATGGTACCTTTTATGACATACTTTATATCAAGTATTATTTCTGGTTTGGCTTCTTCTATGGAAGTAAAAATGTTAAAATTTTTCCCAACAATGTGTTGGAACTTTAATGAATACTTATTTGGTGGTATGCCAAGCTTTAAATATGCGAGTTTAGGAACGTCTATAGCGATTACAATCTTAACATTCTTAATTCTATTTATATTGTCTTTCATTCTATTTAAGAAAAAAGATATTAAAAACCAATAAAAAAGCGATTTTATTTATCGCTTTTTTTCTTTGGCTCTAAGACTTTATTTAAATTAATGTTACTCCCTTTAAAAGCATCTAGTACTTCAACTGGAACAGCGAAGATAATTGTGTTGGATTGATCAGAAGAAATATCATTAATAGTAGCAAGTGTTCTTAAATGTAGTGCTCCTGGTGTAGAACTCATAATTTCAGCTGCTTTAGCTAAGTTAGTAGATGCTTCTACTTCTCCAGAAGCTTTTGTAATAACTGCTTGTTTTTCTCTTTCGGCTTCTGCCACTCTTGCAATTACACGTTTCATTTGTTCAGGTAAAGCAATATCTTTTAATTCTACGTTTTCTACTTTAATTCCCCAAGGATCCGTTTCTTTATCAATAATAGAACAAATTTCAGCACTTATTTTCTCTCTTGAACTAAGTAGCTCATCTAAAGAAACGGCTCCAACTGCATTACGCATAGTGGTTTGAGCTAGTTGAGAAACCGCATAGCGAAAATCCTCTACTTCTAGTAGCGCTTTTGAAGCATCAAATACTTTGTAATAAATAACTGCATTAATTCTTACAGAAACATTATCCTTTGTAATGGCGTCTTGTTCAGGTACATCAACGGCTTTTGTTCGAATATCTACTTTGTTAAAACTTTGAAATATTGGGATGATAATTCGCCAACCAGGTTGCAGTATTTTAGAAAACTTACCACAAGTAAATAGAATACCTCTTTCATATTCATTAATTTGTCTTATAGAACCAAGTAGGATTACGAAAAGAATCGCAATCACAATAGCTATAATAACTATCACCAAAAAACTTCCTTTCTGTTCTTATCATATCATATTTAAAAATAGAATAAAATAGTCAAAAAGGCAAATAAAAAAGTTCAATTTTTGAACTTTAAATTTTAAATGGTGACCCGTACGGGATTTGAACCCATGAATGTATGCGTGAAAGGCATATGTGTTAACCGCTTCACCAACGGGCCTTAAAATAAATGGTGGGCCTGGGGGGACTTGAACCTCCGACCTCACGCTTATCAGGCGTGCGCTCTAACCAGCTGAGCTACAAGCCCATTTGTTTTAAGCTTTTAAATAGTCAACTTTCTTGCTGACTAGTTAAGTATACCAAGACATGAATAAAAATGCAACAAAAAAATTACAAAATAAAGAAAAAAATAAGAACGATACCACTTATGATATAATAAAAACAAGAAATGAGGGATTTCATGCTACTTTTAGTAAATAAAAAAAATTTATTTAATGAAGAAATGATTGATTCTTTCGAAATGATAGAATATGAAAATTATAATGAAGAAACGAAATATATAGAAAAGGAAACATTTATACATTTTGGAGAATTAAGCGCCCATTTAAAAGTGGATGGGATAGAAATTGATATAGATGGTGCTTATAGAAGTTTAGAAACACAAGAAAATATATTTTTACAATTTATGAAAAAATATGGTGAAGACTATACAGAACAAATAGTAGCAATGCCTGGAACCTCTGAACATCATACAGGGCAAGCCATAGATATAGTGCTTAAAAAAGACGGGAATTGGATTATAGAAAGCAAAGATTTGTTAAAAGAAGAAGAAGCATTTAAAAGAATCCACAATTGTTTAAAATATTTTGGCTTTATTTTAAGATATCCAAAAGGAAAAGAAAACGTAACTGGTCATCCTTATAAGCCATGGCACATTCGTTATGTAGGAGAAAAAGCAGCTTTCGAAACAGCAGAAAAAAATATTACCTTAGAAGAATATTTAGAGAACCATCCGCAAGAGAACTGGATGATAAAAAAGAAAACTTTTTAGTATATAAATGCATTATTTGCATTCTTTTTTTGCTCATAATCTATATTAAGGAGGTGAATTTATGGCATACCAAAGAGCTTATATTCCTATGAAAGTAATCTCTATTTCGCAAGGATATGGAGAATCTTCTAGTACACACAAACTATCTTATGCGCTCGATTTCTCTGGAGTAGACGAGGGGAGAGATGATATCTACGCTCCTTTTGATTGTAAAATTACTAAATTATACCAACCAGGGGATACAGAGAAACATGCAAATACAGTATGGTTAACAAGTACAAAGAAGGTTTTAAGCCCAAATGGATATTATGGTTATCTCACAATATCCATTACTCATCCAGATGAAATTAGTGGAATGAAGCTAGGGCAAGAGTTTAAACAAGGAGAAGTTGTTTGTAAAGAAGGAAGAACAGGAAGTGCAACAGGGAACCATATGCATTTAGAAGTAAGTAAAGGGACAACTGCGAATTGGAGTTTAGAAAAAAATGGAAATTATGCAGAGTACGTAATTACAAACCCCGTTAAGATAGAAGAGTACTTATTTTTGAGAGAAGATGCTATAGTAAGAAATAATACATATAAAGGAACTAAATATAATTTTATTAAAGAAAGCGAAATAACATATAAAGTAAAAAACGTTCCAAGTGAACCATTATTAGTACATGAAACAAATGATTATGATAAAGCAAGTGTATTAAAAGAGGGTTTTTTGTATAACGGAGATGATGTTATCAAATTTTATGACATTGGAAGTATGTCTTATATATACCATTATGAAATGATGGGGTATGTAGCTAAAAAGTATTTAAGTAAATAAAAAAAGGCACTTTGGTGCCTTGTTTTTATAGATGGTGTCCCCTTAGGGATTCGAACCCTAGACCCAATGATTAAGAGTCATTTGCTCTACCAACTGAGCTAAGGAGACATTTCTTTCATCTAAATAAGATTATACAACAGAACTAAAAAAAATACTAGATAAAAATGCAAAAAAGATTAATTTATTTAAATGAAAAAGTAAATGTCTAAAGCAAATAGCAAATAGACATTTAATCTTGCAGAACTTTTTTATACAAGTCAAGGGCGAGCGTTGCGAGTTCATCTAGACCTTTGACTTAAAGTTCAATATTATAATTTTGAATGGTAAAAGTGCATATTTGTACTTTTGCTTATTAACTACTATAATAATCTTTGATATTTTTGCTAGTTGTAAGCGAAAGAAATGAATATTTATGAAAACTAGTAATATGTATCAAAAACATCTTACTTTAGAAAAAAATTAAAATTGAAAAAGGAATTGAAGAAGGGAAAAACTTTGCGAAAATTGCAGAAGATATTTCTAAATCTTATAAAATCGTTTCGAATGAAATAAAAAGGAATAGAAATATAGAACATTGTCTTTCTTGGTTTGGAAAATATAAGATTTGCGAAAAGACTTTAAAACCTCCCTATGTTTGTAACGTTTGCCCTTCTCGTAAAGGATGTAGAAAAACGAGATATTACTACTATGCAGCAGATGCACAAGGAAAATACGAGCAATTAAGACATGATGCTAGAACTGCTATTGATATGACCTCTACAGAATTTAAAGATTTAAATGCTATCGTTTCAAAAGAGATTGGACAAGGGCACTCTTTTGCTATGATTATAAGAAATCACAAAAATGAATTCTCTGTTGGAGAAAAAACACTATATAACTATGTTGAAAAAGGTTATTTAGATATCATAAATCTAGATTTACCTAGAAAAGTCAGATATAGAAAAAGAAGACAAAAGCAAACAACTACTACCAAAGATACGAAAATACGTGTTAATCGTACTTATGAAGATTTTAAAAACTATGTTAAACATTACAATGATAATAACTTTAACATTAACATTGTAGAAATGGATACAGTAGAAGGGATTAAAGGCGAATCTCTCCTTCTCACTCTTCTTTGGAGACAAGCGAACTTTATGTTAGCTTTTAAAATTGAGAATAAAGAAGCAGAAACTGTTTCGATGTTTTTTAACTACTTAAAATATTTATTAGGGTATGAACAGTTTCATATGCTGTTTCCTATAATTTTAACCGATAATGGCGTTGAGTTTTCTAAACCTGATGTTATTGAGTTTAATGGCCATCATGTATATAAGACAAAATTATTTTATTGTGATCCAGGTGCTTCGGGACAAAAAGGAAAAATTGAAAATAATCATGAGTACATTAGAAGATATATTCCAAAGAAAACTTCTTTTAACAATTATACACAAGATGAAATTAATTTAATGTTAAATCACATTAATTCTGTTAAAAGAGATTCCCTACAAGGAAATAATCCTTATACCCTTATAAAAGAATTTTTACCTCAAGAAATTATTGACTTATTTGATATAGAAGAAATTGAACAACAAGATATTATCCTTAAAGATACTTTATTTAATAAAAAGAAAAAATAATACTCCATCTTACAAAAGTATTATTTGAATGATTTTGACTCTCTCATGGTCAAAACTAGTAAAAATATCACACATCCTACTTTTAGACATTTAATTTTTCAACATTTTTTGAAAAATCCTTTTTCGTGTGATTTGAAATATTAAATTTCCATCTTATATTAGCACATTTCCATAAAAAATGGAAATTAAATTCCTCATTTATCCCCATTTTCTCTTTCGTTTTTTAATTTTTACTCATTTTGTAATTTACTTTTGCACTCGAGTAAAAGATTAATTTTAAAAAGAGAAAAGGATGTGTTATAATATATATAGGTGATAACTATGGCAAATAAAGAGTATAAATACATGACCAAAGAAGACAAAAAAAGAGCCAAAGAAGAATTTAAAAAAACAAAAAGAGGTAAAAATATTTTACCCATTTTAAATAGACTTATAATAGAGGGGGTTGTATGTCTTGCAATTGCATTATATTTGGTAATATATACATATATTAAAGAAGGAATCTGGTGGAACTATACTTTAGCAGGTATGTTAATTATTGCAGGAATTATTTTTTTAATCACCCAGCAAAAACTTCGTATAAAGAATTATAACATTTTTTTAAATACCAAAAGAAAATAAAAAATGTTATTGACTAAGATAATTTTATTCGCTATAATTGTCTTGTTACCTTGGTAATGGAGCAGTACTCAAGAGGCTGAAGAGGCGCCCCTGCTAAGGGTGTAGGTCGGGTAACTGGCGCGAGAGTTCAAATCTCTCCTGCTCCGCCATTATTTAAAATACTAGGATTTACCTAGTTTTTTTGTGGATTATAGATTACAAACTTTGCGTGTATTGTACATTATCAATCTCTACAAAATTTTTGGTGACTTTTTGCTACGGGAGAGGGGATATAATAAAGTATAAAAATAAAATATAGGAGTGTAGTATATGAGAAATATAAAGAGAGCAT
>CAOJRT010000050.1 GCA_948442255.1 uncultured Caryophanales bacterium
TATCATTTACAAATCTTAGTGCTCAACTTCTGTGCACTTCATATTTTAAAATACAGATGAATAAAAAGTGTAAATAATGTCGTTTTTTGTATTTACTTTTTTCAATAATAATGGTTAAATAGAATAAAGGAGTAGGCGTTATGAAGAAAAAAGAAAATGTAAAAAAGAAATCAAAAAAGGGATTAATAATAGCTTTAGCACTACTATTGCTTTTAGCAACTTCAGTAGGTTATGCTTATTTAACACAAACGTTAACAACACAAGGAACTGCTTCTGTTGCGAAAACAACTTGGAATATTAAATTTGCAAATCCAGAAGTTGCATCAGGTAGCATTTCTCTAACACCTCCTACATTAAGTGCAGATAGTGCTACAATGACATATTCTGTAAATATGACAACTCCAGGGCAATATTATGATTTTACAGCAGATGTTGTAAATAGTGGAACAGTAGATGCTAAATTAAGTGTAAATCCAACACTAACAACTTTAACAGCAGAACAACAAGGGTATTTGGATTATTCTGCAACTTATAGTGATGGAACACAAATTAAAGCAAACGATACATTAAGAGCAGGAGAATCAAAAAAAATAAGAATTAGAGTTGCATACAAGCTTGATGTGACAGCAGAAGCGTTGCCAACAACTACACAAAATGTTTCTTTAACGTTTGCTATGAATTATATACAGGCTTAAGAAATAAAACAAAAGTTTTATTTCTTTATATATTAAAAAGTGCTTTTTAATATATAAAGGGATATAACGGGTAGGAGTATGGCTATGAAACAAAGGAGTAAAAAGAATTTCCTTCTATTGGGACTGTTTTTTTTGTATATAGTATTTTTTGTGGTGTATATTTCAAAAAATCTTTTGAAATATTCAGAATCTATAACAGCTGCCTTCTTAATTTTAATTACTTTTTTCGCTGTTCTTTTATTAGGATATCGTAAAGATAAGACAAGTATTTTAAAAAAGAGCCTTTTTAATTTGGTCCTTTCGGCAGTTATATTTTTCTTTGTCGTTATCTATTTGTATGGGCTCTTTTTTGGATTTTTAAAAACGCCTTATAATTTGAGTTTTTTTGGAATTTTAAATAATATAATTTCCCCTTTAGTAATACTTGTTTGTTCTGAATTGTTTCGTTATATCCTTATTTCTAGTAATAAGGATAAAAAACACATATGCATTTCAACTACTATTATTCTTATATTTTTAGAAATGACTTTTAATTTAAATATCTTTCATTTTGATAGTCTATCATCATGGTTTAAGATTATTTCGGCCTGTGTTCTCCCTTTAACTGCTAAAAATGCACTGTTAAGCTATTTATCATTTTATGCGGGATACAAGCCAGGTATAGTCTATCGTCTTATTATGGATATGTATATTTATGTTTTACCAATAGTTCCAGATTTGGGAGATTACATAGAATGTATTGCCATGATTGTTTTACCCTTTTTTATCTATTTAAAGTCTAGCGAAATGGTTGAATATTACGAAAATACGTTTGAACGGGAATTTAAAGTAAGCAAAAGTTTAGGAAGTGAAATTGCAACCCTAATTCCAGTTATCTTGCTTGCCGTTTTGACCTCTGGTTTTTTTCCTTGGAAATTATTGGGGGTGGGTTCGGAGTCAATGGAACCTAAAATTAACAAAGGAGATGCCGTTTTTGCTGTAAAGACAAATGTAAATGAGCTACAAATAGGTGACATAATTGTCTTTGAACAACAAGATAAAGAGATTATTCACCGAATTAGTGATATAATAGAAGAGGATGGTAGTTTGTATTTCATCACAAAAGGGGATAATAACAATAGTGAGGATGATTGGCGTGTTAGTCCAGAGGATATTCATGCCAAAGTATATGGGCATATTCCTTGGATTGCATACCCGTCCATTTATATAAAAGAATTAGTAGAGGAGAAATAAGTTTATGAAGAATAACACAAAATTAATATGGGGTGTTTGTTTGGTTGCTTCTGCATTGGGGTTGTTTTATTTGTTATATAAAAACATTTATACATATGCATTTATTTTATTTGCATTGGTACTTGTCTTTTTAGTTTTATTTATGAAAGAACTGACTGGCGCAAAAAGTTCTGAAATGATTTATGATGGCATCTTACGTAGTATATTAAAAACTTATGATGCAGTATTGATTGATATAGAGAAAGTTCCTGATATAGATGTTCGTAATATAATTAAAGTGTCTTCTTTCGAAAAATTAATTGATGCTCAAATTGAACTTAGAAAACCTATATTTTATAAAATGAGCATGAATAGTTGTTCCTTTATCCTTTTAGATGAAGAAGAGGTTTACATTTTTGTTCTTCGTATGAATGAAGATTCATTCTCTCCACTTGATGATATCATTTTAGAAATTGAGCAAAATAGTGATAAAAAAAAGAAGAATCAACATATATTAGATGGGATTGAAAGGACGACGATTATTAAACTGGATAATATGAAGAGTTATAAAGTTTCGCCTATAAGAGAAAAAGACGTCAATGAAGCAAAAGAGAAAAGTTTCTTGGAAAAATTAAAAAGGGAATATCTTCCTAAAAAATAAGTGCTTGATAGCACTTGTTTTTTTGAAAAAAATTTACTAAAAATTGTTTTATGTAAAATAGAAAGGGTATAGGAGATTATTATATTTTTCTAATAAAAATTAGACAATTATGCAATTTAATCTGTAATCATTGTATGTAAGGATATGATACATTTGGTGAAAATTATGGAATACTTCTTCGTGATGTTAATTTTTATGAAAAGAGTATACAAAGAGTTTATAGAAACAGAATAAGCGAAACAAAATAATCCTTTTTTAAAGCCTTTATTGTTGGAAACTGTCATAAGGAAATGCTAAATTTTCTTCATTTTAAACATCAAGGAGTAAGTTTCTAAATGTAGGGAGAGCTAAAGTTATAGATTATCTATTAAAACATGTATATTTAGAACAATTCTGTTTGACAGTACTTTCTTTTTTTGTTATAATTTTATTGTTTTGAAGGGCAATCATCAAAACCGCACTGAAAAGGTTTAAAGAATGAGAGTCACCTTAAGGGCGCGTCTTAATAAGATAAGGAGGTATGAAGATGAAAGCTATATTTGTTACAGGTGGAAAGCAATACTATGTTTCTGAAGGAGAAACAATTTACGTAGAAAAATTAGAGAATGAAGTGGGAACTGAAGTTACTTTTGATCAAGTACTATACGTAGATGGTGTTGCGGGAACTCCTTTAGTAGAAGGAGCAAAGGTTGTTTGTTCAGTAGATAACCAAGGAAAACAAAAGAAAATTAGAATTTTTACTTATAAGAATAAAACAAAGACATCTAGAAAAACACAAGGACACAGACAACCTTATACAAAATTAACTGTTAAGAAAATTGTGAAATAATGATTCGTGTTACAGTTAAAAAAAACAAAAAAAATGTTTGTGAACTTATAATAAAAGGACATGCCAATTATGATGATTTAGGAAAGGATATTGTTTGTGCTGCTGTTAGTAGTATGGCAATACTGACAATAAATAACATAATTAGTTTAGATGAATCTATAGATTATGAGGAAAAAGCTGGTTTTTTAAAAATTAGAGTATTAAGAGATACAAAGATAAACAAACAATTATTAGAAAATCTAATAACTTGTTTAAATGAATTGGTAAACCAGTATCCAAAAAATATTGAGATTAGAAATGAGGATTAATAGATGAAAATGTTAAGTTTAAATATCCAATTATTTGCTCACGTTAAAGCCCAAGGTTCTACACAAAATGGTCGTGATTCTAGAGGCCGTAGATTAGGTGCTAAAGCTGCTGACGGACAAACTGTATCGGCTGGAAGCATTTTATATCGTCAAAGAGGAACTAAGATTTATCCAGGTGAAAATGTTGGAATGGGAAAAGATCATACTTTATTTGCTAAAATTACTGGAGTAGTAAAATACGAAAGATTAGGTAGAGATAAGAAGAAAGTTTCCGTTTACGAAGCTTAGAAGACCTTATAAAGGTCTTTTATTTATGATATAATAAAAATGTTAGGAGGCGAGCTTTATGTTTGTTGATGAGGTCATTATAAAAGTAATCGCAGGAAAAGGAGGAGATGGATGTACTTCTTTTCGTCGTGAAAAATATGTTCCGTTAGGTGGACCTAATGGGGGGAATGGAGGTAAAGGAGCAGATATCATCTTTACTGTAGATAAAGGATTACGTACTCTAGTAGATTTGAAATATAAAAAACAAATAAAAGGGGAAAAAGGGGTGAACGGAAAGGGAAGTGATATGCATGGAGCTAAAGCTTCTGATGTTATCATCAAAGTACCTTTAGGAACAACTATTTTTGATCAAGAGTCTGGCCTTGTTCTATGTGATTTAGTGAGTGAAAATGACTCTTTTGTTGTTTGTCATGGGGGAAGAGGAGGTAGAGGAAACAAAGCTTTTGCTACTTTACAGGAACCAGCTCCTCATATGAGTGAATATGGAGAACCAGGTGAGGAAAGAATTATCAAATGTGAATTGAAAGTATTGGCAGATGTTGGCCTTGTTGGTATGCCATCTGTTGGAAAAAGCACTATTTTATCCTTAATTAGTGCCGCAAATCCTAAAATTGCTGCTTACCATTTTACTACACTAACGCCTAACTTAGGAGTAGTAAAATTAAAGGATCAAAGAACATTTGTTATGGCGGACTTGCCAGGGTTAATTGAAAATGCATCCTTAGGAGCTGGCCTTGGAGAAAAATTTTTAAAACATGCTATGCGTACCAAAATATTAGCCCATGTAATTGATATGGGAGCTTTTGAAGGAAGGAATCCAATAGAAGATTACCAGAAAATCCGTAGAGAAATCGAAAATTATGATGAGTGTCTTGCTCGCAAACCAGAAGTCATTATTGCGAACAAAATGGATTTGGAGCCCGCTATGGAGAATTTACAAAAGTTCCGTCAAGCGTTCAAAGATAAAACAATCATTGAAATAAGTGCTATGAATCAAAACGGGTTAGATGTAATGTTAAATACCCTTGCAAATTGGTTAGAAGACACTACTTTAGAACCTATATATGAAGAAAACAAATTAGAAAGTCATGTTATTTATAAATTTAAAAACGAAAAGCCATATACGATTACGCAAGATGAAAAAGGAATATGGCGTGTTAAAGGGGATGAAATAGAAAAACTTCTTGTTATGACTAAGTTTGAAGAAGAAGATTCTGTAAAACGATTTGCACGTAAATTACGTGGTATGGGTGTAGATGATGAATTAGAAAGACTGGGAGCCAAAATAGGCGATGATGTACGAATTTTAGATTTTGTCTTTACATTTAAAGAATAAGAAATTATTCTTTTTCTTTTGCATTAATATCTACCCAAAAGGTGCAATATAGTGTATAATCAGTATAAGAATAAAGATAGTTAGGGAAGTGACAATATGAAGATTAAAAAGGGTAAAAGTATCTGTTTTTTCTCGGCCAAAGGAGGCGTAGGAAAGACAACAAATTTAATCAATCTTGCAGGAATATTGGAACAGTTAGAAAAAAGAGTCTTGCTCATTGATATGGATTTAACAAGCGGAAGTATAGCAAACTTTTTAAACAAAAGCTATGATAGAAGTCTAACCAACTTAGTAGATGATTTATATTATAATCGGTTTACAGAAATTGAAGATTACGTAACTAAATATGATGATTACATAGATCTTTTATGTGCTCCTAAAGACCCGAGAGAGGGTGCACAAATAGCAAATTCTTTCATAAGTGATATTATTCATAAAGCAGAATACAATTACGATGTTGTTTTAATTGATATGAACCATTCTTTAAGTGATGTGAATTTAACAATTTTAGATCAAGTAAGTGAAATTTTTTTCATTATAACTAATGATCCTCTAGATTTAAAGAATATGAAAAATATGATGATTCTTTTTAAAGAATTAGAAATTAAAAATTTTAAAATTATTCTAAATAATAGTCGAGATCCTTTTAAAGATTACTTTAGTATATATGATATAAAACATATTTTAAAACACAATATAGACTATACTTTATCTTCAGAGATGTTTCTAAAAGATATGGAAAAATATATAATGAAAGGTATTATTCTTTCTTTAGATAGAAAATTTTCTTCCCTTATGAGTAAAGATTACCAAAACTTTTTAGTGATAGCGACTGCATTATTGGAGAGTGATAAAAATGAGCAGTAAATTATTGGATGCTTTTCATATAGAAAAAAAAGAAACTTCTATTATATCTTCTGATTATGAAATATTTGCGGATAAACAACTTTTAGAAGAGATACGTAGTAAAGTTTTAGAAGGCTTAAGTAATCAAAGAATTGGAAAAAAGAACATTCGGTTTGACATAATAGAACAAGAAGTATTAGATAAAACTTATGAATATCATTTAACAAGTGGGGAAAGAAATTATATATATCACATAATTGAAAATGAATTAAATGGATATGGGCCTTTAACTGAATTAATAAAGGATGACAATATAACTGAGATTATGGTAAATAGTCCAAAAGATATTTATATCGAGACTGATGGAGTTATAAAAAAAGATAGTTCTGTATCTTTTATAAACGAAGATCATATTTTACGTACGATAGAGAAATTATTAGAACCATCTGGTAAAACGATGGATATCCATAACCCCATTATAGATGTCATCCTAGAAGATGGGAGTCGTATGAATGCAATGATTCCGCCCATTTCTAAAACACCAATACTTACTATTAGAAAATTTCAACAGAGCATTGAGTCAATGGATACACTAGTAGGAGTGGGTGCTTTAACTCCTTATATGGCTCGTTTCCTAGAAGCAGCTGTTTTAGCAAAACTCAACATTATTATTTGTGGTTCTTCTGGGAGTGGAAAAACAACTCTTTTGAATATATTAAGTAATTTAATACCAGAAAAAGAAAGAATCGTAACGATAGAAGGGGTAAGAGAAATCAAATTGCATCAAGAAAATGTAATCTCATTAGCGTCGGATGAAGCAAGAAATGAGCAAGGTAAGAATATAACACTTTCCGCTTTAGTACAAAATAGTCTGCGTATGCGCCCAGATCGTATTGTCCTTGGAGAAATGAAAGGTGGAGAAGCTTATTCTTTGTTACAAGCAATGAATACAGGAGTTGAAGGATCGATAACAACTCTGCATGCCAATAATTCAAAAGAAGCCATGGAAAGAATTGAAACAATGATTTTGATGGCTGGTTTAGATATTCCAACAAATGCTTTGCGAGAATATATGAATAGAGGAATTGATATCATTGTCCAGACGATGCGTTTGCGTGATGGAAAAAGAAAAATAACCGCTATTTCAGAAGTGGTTGATGTTAAAGATGGGGAGTTTGTTTTAGAAGATATATTCATCTTTAAAACAGAAGGAATGACTGAAAATGGTGCCTTGCTTGGAGAATATAGTTCGTTAAGTAAAAATCCTTCTTGTCTAAAAAAATTGGCAGAAGCAGGATTTCCAGAAATAAAAGAACTATTTAAAAAAACAAAAGTTAAGAAGGAGTAATTATGAATTTTTATAAAATAGGAATACAATTATTAATATTCTGCTTGCTCTTCTTTTTTCTTTTTCGTTTTCTATGTATGGAAAAACGAAAAAAACGAATTATGTTATTTACTTTGAGAGAAAGAGAAGAAAGGAAAGCCCCTAAAGTATTAGGAGTAGATTTTATTAGTAAAATTCTAGAAAAAATGGTCATTTTTAATCAAATGGCAAGTTATTATAACAAATATATCTATGAAGATTCCATTTTGAGAAAAGGAATGGATTTCATTAGCTTAAAAGTAATTGGTGGTTTCTTTGTTACCTTATTATACTTTCTTCAAAGTTTGATTGGGGGAAATTTCGCTTTTGAAAAAGGATGTTTCTCTTTTCTGATAGGGGTTCTATTTACGGATGTTTGTATTTTTATATATAATAAAAAAAAGACACGTATAGAATTCTCGTCTTTACTAAATTCTATCTTTGTTATGTATAATAGTATTAAAGTTGGCAAAAGTATAGAAACATCTTTAAAAGATAGTATAAAGCAAGGAAAAGGAAATACAAAAAAAGAATTAAAAAAAGTTCTAGAAGATTTAGAAATCGGGCTTTCTCTATCAGAATCTTTTTATCATATGTATGAGCGAACTTCTATCTTATTTATAAAAGAGATTAGCATTATACTGCGTTTATTAAATAGAAACGATATAAATGCCATGAAAGTATTTGATATTCTATTAAAAAAAGCTTTAAAAGAACAAAAGAATAGGGAGGAGCTAATAAAATTAAGAAACAGAAACTATATAAGTGCTTTGTGTTTTGCTTTACTTCCTGTTGGACTTTTATTTTTTCTTATGGTAGAAAGCTCTTCGTTCGTCATTTTAATGAAATCAAAATATATTCATTTATGGATGGGAATAGAAAGTTTATTATATATTTTTTATATTGTTTTATTATATAAATTAGTAAGGAGTAGAAGAGGATGAAACAAACATATGAAAAATACAATTGTTTAAATTGTAAATTGGATTATCAGGTTTTTGTAGCAATGCGATTATTTACGACTTTGTGTGTTTTTTTACTTACTTTGTTAATTCCTTATGGTTACGTAATAGCTCCCTTTATAAGTGTAATTTACTTTCTTTTTTTCGAATTTTTATTTCTTGATGTTCCTCTTTTAAGAAGAAAGAGTAAATTAGAATCAGAGGCTCCTTTATTTTTTACTATAGTAATTCTTCATTTAGAAGAAAATAAAAATATAAAAAAAGCAATAGAGAGTGCTTGTTTGGTTACAGATAGTTATTTAGCAAAAGAAATGCAAAAGGTAACAAATGCTTCTAGTATCGGACTTAGTCTTTCTAAAACGATGGAGAAAATGATTGCGAAATGTCCAAGTGAGCATATGCAACGAATATTACTTTGTTTAAGTGAAGAACATCGAACAGGTAATGATCTTCTTTCGTTTTTAAAAAAGGAAGTAGAACAATTAGAAGATAAAAATCATAACAAAAAAGTAAGAAAAAAGAAAGCGATTTTTTATAAACAAGGGATATACACTTTGCTAATTTGCATAAGTATGTTTTTTCTTTATCTTCTTTTTACTTTATTTTAATTTGTTTCTAGTGTTATACTAATAAAGTAGGTGAAAATATGAAAAATAAAAGATTACTTTATACATTTCTTCTTTCTATTAGTCTCTTTCTTTTTTTAGGAATTTGTATATATAGTTTATATTGTTTTGCTTATCATAATCGTCATCAAGAAATTGTTTATATAGACAATATAAACAAAAGAAAGTATGATTTTTTATATAATCACTTATCTTATACGTTAACGGAAGAAGACTTTGCATTTGAGATGACTTTGTTGTTCGATAAAACGTGTTTAGAAACAATTTATAATGATTTTTATAAAGGGAAAGAATTATATTCTAGCTTAGAAGCGTTTTTAGATACGTATTATTTTGGTAATACTATTACAAATAAGGATGTTACTTTTAAAAAGGAAGGGAGGACTAGTTTCTTTAGTAGAAGAAAATTATATTATGATACGATTACTTTAGAGAGTAAAAATGGAGTAAAAACTAAATTAGGCTTATATCAAAATATAACTTTTCAAATAGACGAAGGAGCAACCCTAAAAATAGATGAAAAAGAACTAATGTGTCCTGAAAACAATTGTCAAGTAGAGGAAATGTTAGGTGGTTTACATACTTTAATTTATAAAGTGGGAAACATTACCTATTATGGATTGTTTACAATAAATAAAAACGATTCCTTAATACATGTCTCTACACTTGATAGTTTAGTAGTTATCAATAAAGAAGTGTTTACACTTGCTATAACTCCTTTAAAATATGGAGATTATATTATTTCTGGATGTTATTTAGAAGACAAACATTATTGTCCTGCAACAACCCATTCTTATATAAAAATAAAAGACAAAGAACATTTTGCTTATTATACGTATGTATCTTATAGCAAAGCAGGAGATTATTGTGAAGGAACATATCAAATAGACGGAAGATTCATAGCTTTAACTTGTGATACTCATATTCATAAAGTATTTGATTACGATACCCAAGTGGGGACAGATGTAATTACAAAAACAGAAGTAAAATATGCTTATAAGATAAGCAACGAAAACACAATTGAAAATAGAGATTATCAATGGACTCTTTACAATTACGTTGAATCAATCTAAAGTGCACAAATAAGTGCAATTGGATAAAAAAAGTGTGTTTTTAAAAGAAAATGCACTTTTTATAAGGAAAAAAATAGTGAATAGATTCAGGATAAAATCATCCGATAAGGGATTAGAGCAATTTAAGAAGTTGCTCTATTT
>CAOJRT010000051.1 GCA_948442255.1 uncultured Caryophanales bacterium
CTTATCTATAATGGAATACCAAATAATGGTGTATGTAACGCAACAGGAGAGGCAACCGAGATAGGAAAAAGTGTTTTTAATACAGAAAATAATGACCCTAAATATGTAGGTTACATGTATGATAATAACACCATAAATTCAACAATAAAGAATGTAGTAGATGAATGGTTTGCTACCAACTTAATAGACTATTTGGATTACATAGAGGATACGCCATTTTATAATGAAAGAGATTATGAAGTGGGAGAAACTTATTCAGAAAGAGAAAGCTACCCAAACATTTTTGCTACAACTCTAAGGGAGAATGGTACAACTATCCCAGAAACACAGGGAGGAGTAAGAAAGAGACTTCCGATTAACATAGGAGCTAAAAATAAAAATGATATTTTTACAATAAGTAGTGAAAAAGGAAATGGTGCTCTTACTTTTCCTGTAGGTCTTATCACACTTGAAGAATTAGTTTTAGCGGGAGGAAGTAGTTATTTTATAGCAACAGATAATAATGAAACTATTAATTTTTATCTAAATACAGGAACTGACTGGTGGAGTCTTTCTCCTTGCGCGTTTTCTAGCGTCCCAAATTCAGGAGTCCTTGTTTCTCGCGTATATATGTTACCAGAATCAGGAATTCCAAACGGAGGTACTTGGGTTAATACTTCTCATGGAGTAAGGCCGGTTATTTCGTTACAACCAGAAATCCTTTATATAATTGGAGATGGAATGCCAAATTCACCTTACATTATTGCTATATAAGCAGAAAAAGTAAAAAGACTAAGTCGAAATTTGAGACTTGGTTTTTTCTTTGTAAGAACTTTACTAATTAAAAAAGCTAAATTATAATGATTAAGGTGATTATATGAAAGAAATACAAAAAGATTATGTAGAAAATTTATTTTTTAAAGAAGAAGGATTCATAAAATATAACCACATGTATCCTATCTCTATAGAAGAAGAAAAAGTAATAATTGGGGTAGATCGAAGCAAAGACACTTTGAATCCAAATGCCAATATCCATGGTGGACTCATTTTTAGCTTAGCAGACACTGCAATGGGCTTATGGGTATTTATAAATGGCCAAACAGGGGTAACGGCTAATGCCTCTATAAATTATTTAAAAAAAGGAAAAGGAACAAAGCTCATAGCAACGACTTCCTGTATAAAAAAGGGAAGAACCCTTTCTGTCCTAGAAACAAAGATAAAAGATGAAGAGGATAATCTAATTGCTATAGCTACAAGTACTTACTACATAACTGGAGAGATTAAATTGTAGGAAAATGCTTTAAAAAAATAAGGAAAAATGATATACTAAATAAGAATAAAGAAGGTGAAGTAAGATGGACAAAAACTTAGTAGCAAACTTAAAAGCAATAACTGATATGGTGAGCCTATTGATACGTCCTGTAAACACACCTATACCTTCTGACTTAATGCCAGAGAGCATATGGGAAAGAAGACTTCCCTTATTCAGCGAAGCTCTGATTTCATTGATTGTTGATTATGCAACAGAACAAAATAGAAAAGAGTCTTATTTGGAAGCGTTAAAAAATAAAAATTATGAAATAGATAAAGAAGGAAAAGCTTTATTGAAAGAGGGAGAAAAAGAAATAACATTTTCACCCAAAGAATTACTTGCTTTATTTGAAAAATTAAAAGAAGGAATATTTAAAACTTTATTTCAGTATACAAAGTTTAGCCGTCCTATTCATGATGAAGATTCTTTAGAAAATTACCTTAAACAAACAAAGACGTTTCAAGTCAATTTGATTGGACCAGGAAAAGAAAAAGAAAAGATAGCTAAAGATACGGAAAGAAAAACCAAGAATCTGTATGCTTTAGCAAATGAAGTAAAAGTGCAAGAGTTAATCTCAACTTATATTTATTGTCTCCCTTCAAATTATCCAGGAAGAACTAAAAAGACGCAACTAGTAAATATTGGAAAAAATTATTTTCTTGCAAAAATAAGAAATTTAGATGTGGATTTCTATTCTCTGACATTAAAAGAACAACAAGTTTTTTTTGATACTTGGTATTTGGAATATGAAAAAAGTAAAGAAGTAAATCTGTTCCAAGCAATCGAGATGATGTTGAAGCTAGAAGCAACAGAAAATATATCCTATCTATTTAAAAGTTTAACTGGCCTTATTCTTTTATACGGAAGAATTTTAAGCCAAACGAGTGAAATCGACTACGATAATATTTCACTTAGCGAAATAGAAATAAAAGTTTATGATTCTACTGAGGTCCAAGAACAAAAGGAAAAAATATCATCTCTTCAAACGCAGATTGATACAATTAAAAGTCATAAGGAAAAGAAGAATATTGCAATCGAGTTGCCTCAAGAAGAGCAAACGCAATTATTCATATTAGAAGCTAAAAAAAGAGAATTAGATGCAGCAATAAAAGACAAAATAACAGCAGCTCTATCAGAAATAGCAACCAATAATAATTTGAAAATGCAAGAAGTAATCATTCACATGCAAAGTGGAGTAGTATGGGTTACAAAAGAAAAATTACTTGTTATAAAAGATACCAACCCAAATACAGGGAAGATTATTTTTGAAGCGACTGTACCAGTTTCTTCTTTATTTGAAATCATGAAATGTATCGAAGGAAAACTAAATACTCCAAAATATGGAATGCATTAGTTTTCTTTTTTAGAATTGAGAGAAAGGAAAGCTAAAAATGGGAATTATATCAGAAACAAAAAAAGAATATGGATTTGAAGAAATTTTTAATAGTATTGGAGAGGTTAATCCATTTGGGGAAACGCCAGATTATACAGATTTAATAAAGAAAATAAAGGAAGCAAATATCGATTTAGAAGTGAAAGCAGAGATTATAAATGCAATAAAACTACTTAAAACAAACATATCTTATAAAAAAAGAAGTACAATTATAAAAAAAATAGATAGATTTAAAGAAGAAAATAATTTATAATAACAATCATTAAAGGAAGCGATGTAAATGAAACAGGTAAGAAATGAAACACTACACCAATTCATTACCAGTAATATATTGTTTTGGAAAACTTATAACGATAGTAACGAGATAAGAGTAGATAAAAATTTAAAAATCGAATTAATGATGCTTTATTTATTGATGCATAAAGAAGACGTATTAAGAGCTGATATTGATTTTTCAATAGTAGAATTGATTGAAAACCAAAATTATACCTTGCAAGAAAATGGTATTTCTTTTGAAGAACAAGAAATATCGCTTGACGATTTATATAGATTTGTGGGCAGAATCGAAAAATATAGAGTAGAAAAAAAGAAAAGAATAGAAGGAAAGGATACAAATCCTAAGCAACTCTTACAAGAAACTAGAAAGATACTAAAAAGCGAAACAAATCACCCTCTGTTTAGGCTTATTTTAGAAAAGCAAGTAGAAATAAATAAAATGAATGTAACAAAGACAATTTTCTCTTTAATAGAAGGAAAAGAACCCTCTGCATTCCCTTTAGAAGCCTCTGCATTCCCTTTAAAAGATATTCTTCTAATATATAGTCTAATAAGTCTATATCCTATCTCTTGCTACGACAAAGAAGAAAGAATTAAAAAAGAATATTTACTTCTTCCTACTGAGAACTTACAGATAAGAAACTTCGTTTTTTCAGATGATTTATTACAACGTTACCTAATCGAAAAGAAAGCACTAGAGGACCAATTATTAAACTTAGAAAGAAAAAAAGAAGAAGTAGTTTTAAGAGGAAAACAGATAACGAAAAGAGGAATGGAATTTTGTAACAATGTAGAAAAAAAGAAAGAAGAAATAAGATTATTAGAACAACAAATAAAAGAAAGAGCATCTGCAAGTGACGTTCTTAATCCAGCACTACTTTCTGCTCTTTGGACATCTTTAATAAATGGAACTTTTGACCCTTCAACGCAAGGAGAAAGATCATTATTTACATTATATACAATAAAAGAGAACAAAATAGAGAATTGGATAATTATTTCTTTAAAAAGATTAGCAAGTTTTATAAATAACGAAGAAACTTTAAAACAATTTGATTCTAAAGGTTTAAAAAAAGAGATTAATGAGGAAACTACATGATAAAAAAAATAGTATCGTGTCTTCTAACATTTATTATGCTAATGATTTTAACCTCATTAGGATGTTTACTTGTTGCAAGATCCTTTTTAGTCGGATCTAAAACGCAACTTTTAGAAACACAATTATTACAAAAAGCAAAAGATACAACCGATATGCGAACGGAAATATTTGAAGAAACATTTAAAAATACAGGAATTCCACTTGAAGTAATTGATTACATGGATGAACAAGAGACAATAGATTACGTCGATACCTATTTAAAAGAGTATATAAAATACCAATTAGGACTGACAAACTATCCCAAATTAAATAACAAAGAATTACAAAACATAGTAAATAGTGCCGTCAAAGAATATGAAAAAATGACGAAAAAAAAGGTGAAAACCACTACGTTTTATGAAGTAATTAATGCATTGGATACAGAGAGAAAAAAAGAAGGCTATCAAGTAGAATATCCAGAAATAACAAATATAATACAGGCAGTGTATGATAAAGAAGCTTTTTATTTATTAATAACACTATTCTTGATTTGTTCGTTCCTACTTCTTTTAGTAAATAAGTTTAAGGATGTGATAAAATACTTTTCTTCAATGTTTACTCTTAATGGAGTAGGACTGCTGTTATTAAGTTTTGCATTAAATAATTATTTAAAACAATCCTCTTATACGATAGAAATAGGAAAAGAAGTAAGTCATTTATTTAATATTTTTTCTTTTGTTTCAATTGATATTGGTCTTGTATTATTCCTTTTACTCGTATTATTAAAACAGCTAAAAAAATACAAAGAGAAAAAACAAAGAGAGTTTATGGGGCGATAGAACTCTTTTTTTAATGAAATAATAAAAAAAATATGGTATGATTTATATAACAAAATAGAAGAGGTGTAAAAGATGAAAGCAGAATTTAAAATTGCAACAGAAGAGAATATAGAAGAAATAATTGCTTTATGCGATTTATGTTTTAATGAAACGACTTCTCTTGACTATGCAAAAAAAATTTTTGCCGAAACAAAATCGGATAAAAATCAAATTTATTTAATAGGTATCATAGATAATAAAATAGTTGCCCATAGTAAAATAACAATTATTCCTACTATTTATGAAAAAATGAATACATATGCTATTTTAAATCATATATGTGTACATCCAGAGTATCGCCGTCATAATATTGCAACGCAAATGTTAGACGAATGTACACGTATTTGCAAAAGCCATAATTGTGTCAAAATAGAATTATGGTCGATGAATTTTAGAGAAGCAGCGCATTCTTGTTATAAAAAATATGGTTTCCATGTAGATGATGCTAAATTTTTTTCAAAAGAAATTTAAGGAGTGAAAAGAAGTATGACAATTAGTAACGTATATGTTGGTGGTTGGTTTCAAAGAACTATGTTACAACTTTCCGAAATTTATGATTTTTTAAGAGAATGTAGTACAAGAATCAATTTGGATTCTGAAAAATTAAAGGAGTATCGTAAATCCTTACAAATAGGAAAGATTGATTATGGAGTAGCAGGAGAAGAATTTATTGAATTTACAACAGCTTTAGATATTAATGTAAAAATATTTGAAGATGGACTTATTGTGTTAAATAACAAAACGGTAAGTGAAAATACTTTATTTGCAGATATTGATCATGTGCAAGATTATTATGAAAATAAATTATCTCCTACTTTAAATTATTTGTTTAGTTTAGGTGCACCTGTGCCAAAAGAACTTGCTAACATTGCAACTGTATATCCTTATTTTATTGTATGTGAGAATGCAACGAAAGAAGAAATGGATGATTTACTTTCTCGTACAGAAAAACAAAAATATTTTGAATTTACCAATAACAAATATAATGTTGTTAGAGGAGATAAATATTATTTTATTAACAATAAAAAGCAAACAATTTCTAATATTGAAAGATATATAGAAGAACAAATCTTTATAAGAGAGTTTAAAGGACAACTTCATCGCTATTTAAATTTACACAGAAGCATTTGGGAAAAAATCGATAAAGTAAAAGAACAAAAGAAAGTTAAAGGCGAAGATATCGTTAAATTCACGACCAAATTAGAAGGATACGCAAAAACTATCACCTTAATTGAAGGTCGTATCAATCAAATGAGTACATATCTCCCAACAAGGGAAAAAATAGCCAAAGGAGACGAAGAACTTGCCGAATTTTTAAGTATTTCAGGTTACCGCTATGAAACCTTAAAAGATACTTTAGACTATATCAAACATTTATGGAGTATGACAAAAAATTACGTAAATTCTGCTCAAAAATTATTTGATGGCTTAAAAAATGATGTGTCAAATAAATCTATTAATAGTTTAACTTTAGTCACTTCCATGTCAGCAGGAACATCTATTATTTCCCTACTTACAAAAACTGAGCCTCAATTCACAGCCTTTGGTATTGTATATTTCTTCTTATTAGGAGCAGTTGTATTTGCAGCCAATAAAACCATCAAGTATATTTCCAAAAATAGAACATATACAGTAAGTGATATTGATTTTGTAAAAGATATAGATTAGCATGAAAAAATATATCATTATTTTTAAAAATTTATTATCAATAGCGAATAAAAAAATAGGGACAATTATTTGTATGTTCATAAGTTCGGCACTTATGAACATTTCTTCTCTATTGCCACCTATTGCAACATCAGGAATTATTGCTGTATTAACAGAAGGAAATATAAATGGCATATGGTTTTATGTTATTCTGTATATTATTTTTTATATTCTTTATTTTTCAAGCTATCATTGGAATTATTATACCTATCGGGTATTAGCAGAATATTATCATATTGAGGTACAAAAAAAGTTATACAATCACTTAGCAGAAAACGAAACTATTTTTGAGCAGATTTCCAAGGGAAAAGTGATTGATACGTGTAACGATGACATAAGATACTTAGTAGATGTTGTCGATGAAGTAGTAGAATCCGTAATGGGAGTATTTAAACTCCTAATTATAGCCTGCATCTTTATTTATTATAGTGTTCCTATTGCTATCTTTGTAGTTGTATTAGATTTTTTCTATATAATTCTAATGAACAAAAATGCTAATAAAATAGCGAAATACTATGAAGGGACAAGAAAGTATGATGATCAAATGGGGGATATATTAAGTCAAATGATTGGGAATATAAAGCAAATAAAATCATTTAATTTAATGCCCAAGTTAAATCTTAATTTAGACAAATCTAGAAAAAAATGGATAAATGAGTATGAGAAAAAAGCTCTTGCTGAAGTAGAACACTATGCCAAAATCCCTTATTTAGTTTACATAGGAAAAATAGGTTTATATGTCATTTTAAGTTTTTTGGTTTTCTATAAAAAAATGACCCTAGATCAACTAGTTCTTTTAATATCTTATTTTGAATTAATTATCGAAAGTACAGATACATTATTAGAAAGCTTGTTAAATTTAAATAACTATGGCGTACGTGTAAATAGAATAAAAACAATTTTGGATTACGAAAATAACCATAATATAGATTTTGGTGACATTGAAAATGACTATATTAATGGATTAGTTGAGTTCAAAAATGTAACCTACAAAGTAAAAAATAAATTGATATTAAACAAAGTCTCATTTAAATGTTATCCGAATGAAATCAATACTATTGTAGGTCATAGTGGAAGTGGAAAAACAACAATAATCAATTTACTTTATCGTTTAGTAAGACTAAATAGTGGAGAGATTCTAATTGATAAAGAAAATATATATAATTATTCCAATAAAGTATACCATTCAAATATTTCAGGCGTTTACCAATCTCCATTCATATTCAATATGTCTATAAAAGATAATTTATCTTTAGTAGACAAAAATAAAGAAAATCAAATAGAAGCTTGTAAAAGAGTAGGAATTCATGATTTTATTATGTCTCTGCCAAAAGGATACAATACGATATTAGGAGAAGGACAACACGAATTTAGTGAAGGACAAAAGCAATTACTTGCTATTGCAAGAGCATTGCTAACAAAAGCAGAAATATTACTTTTAGATGAAATTACGAGTAATATTGATCCTGCTTACACAGCAACCATTGCCGAAGTCGTTAAAGATTTAAAAACAGATCATACGATTATTGTAGTAACACATAAAACAGAAATGATGGATATAGCAGACAGGATTGTTGTTATAGATAAAGGAAGAATAATTGCCAAAGGAAAGAATGAAGATGTATTTAAAAGATGCTCTTTGTATAGAGACTTAAAAAATAGAACGTTTGCAAGTATCAGTAAAGAATAATCCTTGCAAAATAAGATAATTAAAGTATAATAAAAGTGAAAAATGAAAGAAATATTAATTTCTATTAATTAATATTTAAAGAGGAAGAAAGAACTATGAATGAAAAAATAATTTATAAAGTCTATCAAGAGTTTTATGGAAAAAGTCCAGATTTTAGTGAAGAAAATTTTGAAAATTTAACAATTGAAATGCAAGCAATGGCATACATCTTAAGCCAGAAAGGTGTTTTATTTAGCTCTTATACATTTGTGGCAGAAGGATATGTTGGATTAAAACTACCTATGTCTATGGAATTACAAGATATGTTAGTAACAAGACGAAATAAAGGGAATGAATATAGTAATGATGAAAGTATAAAATTACAAGAATCCGTAAGAAAAAAAGTTGCCTTAATTGGAAAAATAGTGAGAGAAAAAATAGAGGTAACAAAAAATCCTGTCGAAATGCTTAGACAAATAGTATATATTAACATAGTAAAAAATAGAGTTTTACCAAATGCTAAAGAAGATGAGATTGCAAATATTTCTGCATGTGAAAAATGCGCAATAGCTGGCGAAGAAAGTCTAGATTTTGCTTTACAGATTGAATTAGCAAAAACAAATTATGGAAAAAACATTTAGATTCTATTAGCCAAAACATAGAAAATGGAGAAGTCCCAGACAAAGTTTATCGACCTATAGCAAATGAACAAGGACCTACAAAAGTTTTCATAAGTGAAGCAAGTAGAAAAATATGTGCAAAAGATTTACTAAATTAAAAAAATTGTAAGATTAGGAGTAAAAGAATTACTTCTAAGAATAGGAGCAGTAATGGAGAAACATTTGTTATTGAACAAACTTTACAGGAAAAAAGAAAATAAATTCATAAAAAAAGTAGTTATTCTAGCAATAACTACTTTTCCAGAGTGTAGACAAACCCCTAGATTTTTCTAGAGGTTTTCTTATGAATA
>CAOJRT010000052.1 GCA_948442255.1 uncultured Caryophanales bacterium
GGTTTCTTTTCCATTTATATCTTTCTATAAAAATCTATTGACTTTTAATAGTTAGACTCCTATTTTTTATAATATTATCCCATAAAAGCCCCGAAAAATCAATAAAACGAAATGAATGTTTTTGACATTATTAAATTACAATCTAAATACAATCAATTTCAAAAACAGCGTTACAGAATCATGACAACTCACTTTTTAGATAGTAATACACCAAAATAAATACTCTTAATGTGGATATAATCCAGTCTTTTAATTATATCTTTTCTATTAGTCTATTTTTTCCAACAAAAAAAGAAATATACCTAAAGATTGTACATTTCAATATTTTCATAATAGTATTTTTTCACATGTTTAATTCTTTTTAGCTAAGATATTCTCTACCTATTGATGAATATTAACACCATGTCCATAATCTTTTCGCTATCATTTGTAGATTTATTCCATAACAGCACAAAAAGAACTTTATTGCTCTATCTTTAAGCACTTTCTTAAAAGAAGTACCAATCCAATTAAAATAAGTAAGCCAAAAGCAACCAATAACAAATTCGCTGTACGCTCTCTTTCTTTCTCTTCTCGATTAAGTTCCTTTGCATAACGAGTAGCATATTGAACAGCTTTGTCACTAACCTCTATCTTAACAAGATACAACATGGCCTTATATTGAGTGACATTCGTAAAACAAACTCCCATTTTTTCCATATAACATTTGTCAAAAGTTTCATGCAAAAAAGATAAAAGATTTCTGTCCTGTAATAAATCCTGTAAAGTTAAAAACTGCTCATTCATTTCGACTCCATAATAAGGCATCACTTTTAAATAAGATAAAATGTCCAGGTTTTCTTCCCCATTCTCCACTAAATAAGAAAGAACATACTGATTATTCTCCTCTTCATACACAAAAGAAAAAGAAATAGCAAGAGGATTTTTCCCTTCTTTATAGAATACGGAATAATGAACTGTCACAATTCCATCTCCATCTGTCGTAGCTTCAATATGTGCCGCTGCTCCAGTATCTTGCAACATTTCTATATATTGTTTCGTAATTTCTCCATCATTAATGATACGAACAAGATTTTCGTCAAATGCATTAGCTGAAACAGAAGAATAAAAACAAAAAAAGAAAGTACTAAATAAAATTAATTTTAAAAATAATTGTTTCAAAAGAAGCACTCCTTACTATTGAAAATATAACATATAAACAAACAAAAAGAAAGATTTTATCTTCCTCTTCCCATTGATTTTTGCTCTTGCAGAGTCAAATATTCAGCTTTTTTTTTCACTTTGATTTGCTTCATACGAAGTTCATTTTCAATTAAACGTAACTTTTTCAAAAAAAGCTCTTCTTTTTCTTTATCAATAAACTTTTGATAACGATTCAGTAAGATTTCTCTAACAAGTTCTACTTCTCCTAAGACTATCGTCGTATCTCCTTCATCAGCTTCTTCCTCTTCTAAAACACGCATAGATAAAGCAACAAGTCTTTTAAAAGATTTTTCAAACTTGCGAGTTAATATTTTATCAATCATTTCATGATTCACAACATTAACTTTATTTACATGAATAAAATCCTCACTTAAAGCTTTCGGTTTAAAAGTATACCCTTCCATAGAAGGTATAGAAAAAACTTCCATATCTCGATGTCTTTTATTAATCACATAACTTGTCATTCTTACTTCACCTCTTACTGCAACAAATCGCTTCTTCGTTCTTTCGTTCTTCGAACACTTTCTTCGTAGCGCCATTTTTCTATTTTTTGATGATCTCCAGATACTAATACATCAGGAACAAGCTGGCCTCTAAAATCTCTTGGCTTCGTATACTGTGGATAATCCAAGAGAAAATTTTCATTAAAAGAATCTTCCAGGTGAGAGCGTTCATTAATAACTCCAGGGAGTAATCGCACAATAGAATCTACTAATACCATAGCAGGAATCTCTCCTCCAGTTAATACATAATCTCCAATGCTAATTTCCATATCAACAACAGACGTAATTCGCTCATCAAACCCTTCATAATGACCACAAATAAGAATAATATGCTTTTCTTTTGCTAAATCATATGCTATCTTCTGTTTATAAGGTATGCCTGCTGGCGTCAGCAAGATAACTTTTGTGTCTTCTGTCTTAAGACGCTCTACACAATCCACGATGGGTTGGGCCATTAAAACCATCCCTGCCCCTCCTCCAAAAGGAGTATCATCCACCTTTCCATGAGAATCATCTGTATAAT
This sequence comes from uncultured Caryophanales bacterium, assembly GCA_948442255.1. Taxonomy (GTDB): domain Bacteria; phylum Bacillota_I; class Bacilli_A; order RF39; family UBA660; genus Coprovivens. The sequence continues at coordinate 2,230 of CAOJRT010000052.1, forward strand.
CCCTAAAATTATGAATCGTTATTTCTACTTTTTCGTTTTGAACGGCTCTTTTAAGAATAGATTCACTAAAAGGCCCCACAAACATAGAGGGAAATAAACTTAAAATATCAACTTTCATAATATCAACCCTTTTGCATTTTCAGTAATAATGCGTCCTTTTTCTAAATCAACATACTTAATAAAATAAGACTTATTTGGAATATAAAAACAATTCTCACCAGAAACACGCAATAAAATATTACCACCATTATACACAATTTCTTCTACTTTACCAAGTTTTAACCCATTTTCATACACTTCAAGTCCTACTAAATCTTCTAATATATATTCATTTTCTCCTAAAGCCACATCACTTTTTTTCACATAGACCTTCTTTTTCAAATAAGGTAACACCTGATTGATATTATCATACCCTTCAAAAATAACCATATCAAATTCCTTATGTGGACGATAACTAACTACTTGAAAAGGCTTATAGTCTTCCCCAATATAAAAAGTCATCCCTTTTTTAAAAACACATTCTTTTTTGTCAAAGAGACTTCGAATACGAACCTCTCCCTTAATTCCATGGGTTTGCACAATTCTCCCAATATAATAATAATCCATAAAACCTCCTATAAAGATTTTGTTTCTTCTTTTTCCTTTTTATCATAATAAGAAATACAATAAAAGATAGTATTTTCTTTCTCGTCATATTTTCTTTTCAACTTTTTAAGTACATAGCCATTTGCAAGTAATCCTCTTCTCAAAAGTTCAAAGTAATGATCTGAATTGAGAGGCAACAAAACCTTAGTCATAGAATCTCTATAATTTTTTTCATAATAAACATGATAAGCAAAGAAATTTTTTTCATCTGTTATGTACCTTTGAATAGCTAAAACATCATGTCCAATTAACGCTTCTAACTCTTCCTTCACATAAAAATTAGCCTCCTCTTCATATATATTCTCTAAAAAAACTTCGTCCCTATTTTCTACCATTTTAAACCTCCACTTTTTCAAAATAAATTTACTTCTTACAACGCATTTCATATAAAATAATACTAGTTGCTACTCCTACATTTAAACTTTCAACTTGTTTATTTGTAGGGATATATAAAGACATGTCACATAAATCAAGAATAGAAGACCTTACGCCATTCCCTTCATTCCCCATTATAAGAGCAAACTTTTCGGGACAAACAAGTGTATAAATAGGTATTCCACCATCTACCTTTGTTCCATAAATAACATAATCTTTTTCTTTTAAAGAATGAATAACATCTTCTAAATTTCTTCTTATAATAGCTTGTTTAAAAAGAAGTCCTTCGCTTGCTCGTATCACTTTATCATTATATAAGTCAACACAATCAAAACTAAGTATAATCGTATCTATACCAAATGCCACACTACTTCTAATAATGGTTCCTAAATTACCAGGGTCTTGAATGCCATCTAAAAGTAGAACTTTCTTTCCTATTTCTTTCTCCTCTTTTTTTTTACATACCCCAATCACTTTTTGAGGTGTAATAGTACTACTAAGTTTTTTTAAAACTTCATAAGAAACAAATGTCGTTTTTACTTGATAAGAAACCTCATCTTCACAAGTAATGACTTCTACTAAAGCTTGACTGCGAAAAGCTTCTTCTACCAAATGGTCTCCTTCTACTAAAAATAAAGAAGATTGATCTCTGTATTTTTTTACTAATAATTTGCTTAACTCTTTAATATGTTTATTATCTAAAGACGTAATGACTTCCATTAATCTCTCAACTTCTTTCTAGCCATTTTATAATCAGGATAACGTAGACGCACCTGTTCCCAAAAGCGAGAACTATGATTTGCTTCATAAAAATGACAAAGTTCATGTACAATCACATAATCAATTAAAGTTTCCTCATACTTTAAAAGCTCACTATTCAATGTAATAATGTGTTTTGTTACATTATTAACTCCCCACCTTGTTTTCATCTGCCTGATACGCAAGCCAAAAGAAGGAATATTAGAAAAATAAGGTAACCAACAATGAATTCGTTCACTAAAAACCCGTAAACATTCTTCTTTATACCACTTAAGAAACATTCTCTCATCCCTAGTATAAAGCATTCCATCTTCTAAATAAACTTTTTTTATACTTTCGTCATATACTTTAGTAACAGGTTCCCCTAAATAAGTAAAGCCAAGATGCTTATCATTTCTTTTACGTTGTTTTTCATACATCGTAAGCAAACTTTTTTCATTTTTTTGAATAAGTCGTAAAACTTCCTTTTCAGAAACAAACCGATTGCAAGTTACAACCAAATCACCTATTTCATCAAAATGAAAATAAATATTCTTATTATTCTTTCTAATAATGTATACTTCTACTTCAAAATCACCAAGTTGTACACGCATAATACTTCACCTTACATCTTACATTTTAGCATATAATGATCATAATCAAAACGATAATCTTTCTCTATCATAGCAAATAAATCATTTAAAGTATCCCTTCTATCAAAAGTATCAACTTTTCGTTCAATAGTTTCTGCAATTTTTCTTTCTTCCAAACCATACACTTTTTGATAAAATGATTTAAATTGATAAAGTAAAACATAATAACAATGATTAGCATAAGGATGTTGAGCATCAAATAAGGCAGTTATCTTTCTAACTTTATTATGTAAAGCAAGTAATTCCAATTGGATAGAATCTACATCCATTTGACAAAGAAGACTCTCATATGAAGATTCATCGTCTATCTTTCCAAGAAAAGGCAGTAAAGAATCAACAATCTGTATTTGATTAGATTCTTGTACTACTACACCTCGTAAAAATAAAGAAGTAAAGTTTTCTCTTGGTATTTCTATATGATAAGTTTTTTTATAAAATGCTTTATTAGTAAACACCTCATAAACTTTTGTCCAATTAATATATGAATAATTTTTCAAAAAATAATATGCCTTTCTTATCTCCTCTAACAAATTATAATAAAAATAAGGATTTCTACTCTCTATAAAAGATTCTTACAAGTCCCTTATTTCACTTTGCATAAAAGAAGACATTTTTTTCTTAGAGTTACCCAAATCAGCCAATTCATTTAAATAGTTATGAAACTCACCTAATATATTTCCTTTATTTTTTAACACTATTCCACTTTCTAAAACAGAGGTAAAATAAGCATTATTAGCTAATTTTTTTTGATAAGCTATAGAAAATATTTGATGAACAGAGTAAATCGAACAATCGATTTTTACATCTTCTATAACTAATCCTTGTTTATAATTAAAGGAATCATCCATAATTACAAAAAAGTCTAAATCACTTGTCTTATTATGGGTATCTCTAACTCGACTACCATAGACAACAATAGCAAGAATTTTTTCATTTTTATCATACCCTGTTGCCTCTAAAAAAGAAGCAATTCTCCTATTAAGATCTGGGCGATTAACATATTTGAATTCTTCCATACAATCTCTTCTTTACACGAATTTATTATACAAAAGTTTGATTCTCTTTACAATAAAAAAGAAATAAGCATTTCAACTTACTTTCTTCCCAATCTTTTTATTTTTTTTAATACATCGTAAAAAGAACACAAAGGACTCACAGAATAAGAAAAAGAACCTAGTAATTCTAATACATAACCACCGAACCCTTTTTTAAATTTATAAACTCCATCTTGTTTATTCTCTACCTTTGTAATATCTTGTATACCATAAAAATTATAACGTTTGTAATGATGATCTGCCGCATATTTAATAATCTCCCATTGAATACGATATTGTCCAAAAAAATGCATATATTCTATATAACTACCACTAAACAAATAAACAATTTCCTCCCCATACAACATAAACATTCCACAAGAAAGAGGAATTCGATTTCCCTTTTCTTTTTTTAACAACTCTACCTCTTTTATTCGCTTTTCAAAATTAGCAATATCTCCTTCTAAATTTTTTCTTTTTTTATCATTAGAAGGAGAAGTACTCAGTTTACCAATCTTTTCTTTTATTTCTTGTATTTCCTCTTTTGTCGTGTTAATAAAAGTATCACAGTTTAAAAAAACAACTTTAAAAACTACATCTTCTTTAAAAGATTTATACATTTCTTGGTAATATTGCAAAGATTTATCAGCAAAATGCCTTCTATCCGAAGTATCTTCTGTAATCTTTTTAAAAAGGGGTAAATCGTCATAAGATAAATCTTCTATTTCTAGCTTATATTTATAAATAGTCTTATTAATACAATTTCTAGTATTTTGTTGCATCTCATTAAATAAAGTTTCACTACTCTTTCCTTCTATATCTAGAGCATAACACCATTTCACCTGTGCACCTTGCTTATTTTCTTTATAACCAATTTGTTTTAAATAAGAAAAGACATCTTGATTATCTACCCCAGTTGTAATCTCTCCCTCACGATTACGTGATACATAAACAATATAGGGGTCAATAAAGAAGCGCAAAGCTCCCTTATCCTTTAAAAATTGAGCAATCTTTTTTGTCATAAATACGACTAATTCCTGATTTTTATAATCTAAAATAAAACCTTTATAGGCTTCATAGTTTTTCTTCCCCAAAAAAGAAGCACCCGTTTCAGCCAGCAGAGAAGCGCCTATAACACGTCCTTTTTCTTTCACACCAACCAAATAAACAGCAAGTCCACTCTTTTCTATTCTTTCTTTCATCATTGCCGTTTGAAAAAAATTTTTTGTATCCTGTTTATTTACAAAAGCCATAAATTCTTTTTCTGTTAAAGTCGTAAATTCCATGTGCATCACCTATATTTTAGTATACACTCTTTTTTATATAAAAACCACTAACAAATATAGAAAAATGCTCCATTATCCTCTCAAAAATTTAAAAATGCTAAATCCCCAATTCATTGAAGTATCTTCCCTTATTTTTGTTCTAAACATTCCTCTAGATTACTATCATTATAGGAAATAAACGTTATTTACCTTAACTCTTTTAGCTTTTCTCCATTTATGTTTAAAGCAAGAATTCCAATCAATGCCTTCTGCATTAGCTGTAAATACTAAAGAGAATTAAATATCTCCATATTTTGAAATAATATAGCGCATTAACTGAGTCGCATATCCTTTATTTCTTGCCTCCTTACAAACAGCAATATCAGAAAGATAAATAGATTTTGCAACTTCTATTTCTAATGCATCCCATTTTAAATATTTTTCTTTGATAGTAATTAGCCCCCAAATTGTATTTCCAAAAAATATCCCATATATTTCTCCATTTTTAATAAAATCTAAAAATTCATAGGCATATTCTTCTTCAGTCCACGCTTCATAAAATGGTTCTGCTTCAAATACACTAAAAACTTTTTTAAAAGACTCATAATCACTATTATCTAATTTTCTTATGTATTCCATTACATACAAAGCCTTTCTATTATTTTTTTATAGATATTTATCGTTTCCATTAATGAAGATTTTAAAATAAACTCATCATCTTCATGAGCAGTTATAGGACCAGGTCCTAAAATAAGACGATTATTATCAATAAAACTTGCTTCACTTACTCCAAAAAATGGCTTTCTATTTTTACTGGATATATCTTCATAAAATTTAACTATTAAATCTTCGTTATAAAACGGGTTAATTTCATTTAGAATTTTATATTCTACTTTTGGATATTTATTAATTAATTTATCAATATAAACTTTAATTAATTTAATATCTTGTAAATTTTTAGTTATCCTAAAACCTAATAAAACTCTAGTACAATCAGAAGTAGTACATATATTAGTACCACCATTTATTGTTCCAATGTTAATTGTATTAAAAGGAACTTCAAACAAATTACATTGTTCTTTTTGAAATATCTTATTTAATTTTAAAAGTTCATTTAAAAATAAAATAGAATTCTCATTACTAGATTCGTTAGGAATTGGCTTGCTAGAGTGAACTGCTGTTCCTTTAAAAATTAATTCATACTCTAATAATCCTTTAGAACCAATACATGGATAATTGTCTGTTGGTTCCCCCACAAGACTATAATCACAAAAATCTATATTTTGTTTAATTAATTCTTTTATTCCCTCAAAACCATTTTCTTCATCATAAGTAAAACAAACTCTAATTCCTCTTTTAAGCGTTTTTAAATTCATTTGTTTTAAAGCATAAAGAAACGATGCAATTCCTCCTTTCATATCAGAAACTCCACGACCTATTAACTTATCGCTTTCTTTTGTTAACTCAAATGGTGGGTATTTCCAACTATTTGAAACAGATACAACATCTGTATGTCCTATAAATGACAGAATAGGATTTTTTCCAATACTCATAACGAGACATTTTGTTTTATATTCTGTTTTAAAACCTATTTGTTTTAAATAATTTTCTAAATAGTTAATAATCTGTTTATTTTCCAAATCGTTAACTGTATTCATTTTTATTAAATCATTTAATAATTCTTCAATTTCCATAATATTTCCTCTCTCCTTAATAAAAAAAGCTATACAAGTAGTACCTGTATAGCCTAAAATTTTATTTATACGCTAGATACAAGCACTACAAATAGCACTTGTACCTACAACAATTTCAATGTCGTATTAACAAGTGCAGACTATTATGATGATCTAAAAATTGCATATTTTTTAACATAACAATCTCTTCTTCTTAAAAAGAAGTATAACATATTTTTCTTTTTTAGCAAATAATCCTATTCAATAATATATAATACTTCGTAACTATTCAGGCTTAAAGAGATAAGAAATCTCTTTTTTGTTGTGAGTAGAAAAAGTTTCATAAATA
>CAOJRT010000053.1 GCA_948442255.1 uncultured Caryophanales bacterium
ATCTTACTACAATCTTATAAGGATGATGCAAGAGAAGCAGGATTAGCAGAAGGACTTGCTGCTGGAATGAAAGAAAAAGAAGAGGAAATCATTAGTAAACTAAAAAAGAAAGGATTTTCTAAAGCAGAAATTAATGAGCTATTAAAATAAAGGGATAATGCAAAGTAAAAAAATGTTAACGATTTTAAAAAATAATTCTATATACTAGTGTATATTAGAAATTTGAAGAGAATAATATGCAACAAGAAGAAAAAGCAATAAAGGCCATATCAGTTGTGTTGGACACTACAGGAACAAGTAATCGTATTGATAATTAATCTGTTCAAATACTATAAAAATGAAATGATCTTATTGAAGATAAACAACATTAAAGCTTGGTCAAAATTTCAGGAAAAAATTAAAAAGAAAGGAACGCTTTTTTAGTGGTTCTAAATTTTTAAAATGATAAAAATAATGGCAAAATATTTTTCGTTAATAAGAGAACAATATAAAAAGAATTATTGAACTTAAACAATTCGAATAATTCTCTTTTTATCTATTAAGAATTTTACCACATCGCCGTTAAATTCCCATCCGCCTGATAAACTCCGTCCATTAAAACAACGTAAGTATAAATACTATTATGTACAAGCTGGTCTTTTGGTACAACTGTCATAACAACTCCTTTGGTCGTATTTAAAGACTCGGCAATGTAATAATTGACATCATCTATTCCTGCCAATATAGCAGCATGCCCATTAAGACCAATTAAGTCTCCAACCTTTACTTTTCCTGATTGCATTAACTCTTCTGTAATAGGAATTCTTTCACCCAAATCAGTTAAATCTTGGTGTTCTTCTTCAATACCGGCCCCAATATCCCCAACATTAAAACCGCCGTTCAATAAAGCCCAAGTAACAAAGCCTGAACAATCGAGTCCGTTAGGATAATACTTCCCTGTAACCCAAGGCCCCCAATCTGTATAATTTTGTAAGTCGCACCCCCATATCGCAGGTCCAACAAACTTACTTTCTATTTCGGCAAACTTACTTTCATGTAGATAGAGTCCTTTATGATAATAACGCCCCTCCCCATCTACTTTTAAATAAGGATAATAGTTATTAAGTCTTCCATTTTCATAAAAGTAGTGGACACGATAAGCAAACTCTAATGTTAAAAATCTTGCTGCCGCCACAACGCCAGCTCTTGTTCCTTCTCCAGCTTGAGCAATACGATCCAGTAAAACAGCATCCAAAAGAGTAGCGTCCTCTTTACTAAATTGTCTGCAACTAAGATATGGCTTATTAGTATCTATTTTTGGTCTAGTAATATGAGGGGAAACAATAACGTGTACTTCTTTGGAGACTTGGTTATCTGCTCGCAAGGCAATAATAGCTTCTCCATTTTGTAAAGCTCTTATTTTTCCGTTTTCTACTTGTACAATATCGGGACGATTGCTTTCGAAAGAAACGTGTTCATTTACTTGGCCTAAATAAACTATAGAGTAATTAATCTCCTCTTCCATTCCTATATACATATAAAACGTCTCTTGGCTAACTTGTATATCTAAGACCTTATTAATTTCAACAGACTGATTATCCATTGTTGCAATATTATTGTAGCTATCTTTAACATACACTTGATAATTACCACTTAAAACAGAAAAGTTGCAATAGCCGTTTTCAGCTTGTATCCATTTTTCTTCAGAAGAAGAATCCTCTTCACTTTTTAATAAACACCATGTTGCTTTGTTAAATTTGAAAAAGTAATTTCCTACTTCTACATTAATAATCATTTGATCATTATATTGAATGCTTTCCACTTTTTCAATACGTTTGATATAAGGAGCGACTGTATAGTTAGCAAAACAAAATGCAAGGAGTAATAAAGCAAATCCAACAATTCCAATAATAAGCAAAATCCTTTTCATAAGCCCTCCTATTCTGTAAAGATTATATCATAGAAAGATTTTAAGTGTATAGAATATATAAAGAATGTGAAATAAAGCATATTAGTAATGAAAATCTAAAAATTTATAGTATAATATCTATAGAATAAGAGAGGTACATTATGGCAAAAACTACAATTACATTAGAAGATGGATCTATACTAGAAGTTGAAAAAGGAACAACTTTATATGAAATCAGCAAAGTACAACAAAAGAATCGTAAATATAAAATAGTTGGGGCAGAAATTGATAATGAAACAATTCCTTTATCAACAAAAGTTACAAGAGCAATAAAGGTGAAATTTATTGATGTAACAAGTACAAATGGCTATAAGATAAATAAATATGGTTTAGAATTTGTAACAGAAGTGGCATTAAAAGAAGCTTTTCAAAATGAATACGAAATTACCTTTGATCACTCTATTGCCAACGGAATCCATATGACAATCATTGGAGAAAAGAAATTCACATTGAATGATGCAAAAAAATTAAAGATAAAAATGAATGAAATCATCGCGGCCGATGAACCAATTTATAATTTAAATGTCGAAAAAAAAGAGGCAATAAGTTACTATAACAAAGTGAAAGCCCCAGAAAAGGCGATTAATATTCACAACGTAAAAGGAAAAATAGTAACCATGTATAAACTAAAAAACTATTTAAACTATTTTTATTCCGAAATGCCTTACTCTACGGGAGGATTAGAAAAATATGACTTGGTATTTTTAAAGGAAAACAAACTTGTGTTATTATTTCCTTCTCCTAATAGCAAACTAAAAGTCCCTGAGTATATTCATTATCAAAATGTAATTAAAAGTTTTGAAGATGGAAAAAAATGGCTAAGAGATATGGAAATTCCCTATTTAGGAGATTTGAATAATAAAGTAGCCGACTGCAAAATAGAAAATTTGATCAAATTATGTGAAATGCATTTAACAAATCAAATTCACGAGTTAGTAGATGATATTCTTCATAAGAAAGCCAGATACATTTTATTTGCGGGCCCATCTTCTTCCGGAAAAACAACAACAACAAAAAAAATTGCACTCCAATTAAGAAGTCGTGGATATGAAACCCTTGTAATCTCTGTGGATGACTATTTTAAGGATAAAAAAGACACACCAAAAGATGAGGAAGGAAATTATGATTTTGAATCTCTTGGAGCATTAGATATCAAATTATTAAATCGGCAATTAAAAGATTTAATAGCTGGAAAAAAAGTGCAAATGCCAACTTATAATTTTATTACTGGCGAAAAAGAATACCTAAATGATGGAATAAAGTTAGGAGAAAAAGCCATTATTTTAATGGAAGGCTTACATTGTATAAATGATGCAATGACAAGCGAACTAGATCCTACTTTGAAATATAAAGTTTACTTAAGTCCTTTTATGCCTTTAAATGTAGATCGTCATAATTATATTTCAACAACAGATTTACGTTTAATGCGAAGGATTGTGAGAGATAATCGTACTCGAGCAACCGATGTAGGGGCAACAATTAACTATTGGAATACAGTCCGAACTGGTGAGGAAAAGTATATATTTCCTTACATCAATAATATAGATTGTATTATAAATACATCTTTAGCTTATGAAGTAGGGGTGCTAAAAGTATTTGTAGAGCCTCTATTATACTCTGTAAAAAGTAATAATACAGCCTATAATGAAGCACGAAGATTAATTCACTCGTTACAGGAATTCTTTCCAATTCCAACAGACTATGTACCAGAAGATTCCATATTACGAGAATTTATAGGAAAAAGTGCATTTGAAAAATATAATTAAGAAGAGAGGATATTATGATAAAAGTAGCAATTAATGGCTTTGGCCGTATCGGGAGATTAGCTTTCCGAGAAATGATAACAGGAAGTGATTTTGATATTGTCGCAATCAATGATTTGACAGACGCTGAAACCCTTGCTTATTTATTAAAATATGATACAAACCATCGTGCCTTTCATGAGGACTTAATCGCATATGAGGGAGACGAACTTGTAATAAGTGAGAAAAAGAGAATCAAAGTATATAGTGAAAAAGACCCCGCATCTTTACCATGGGCTTCCTTAGGAGTTGATGTGGTATTAGAATGTACTGGTTTATTTACAAAGAAGGAAGATGCTGAAAAACATATCCAAGCAGGTGCCAAAAAAGTTATTATTTCTGCTCCCGGCAAAGGAGACCTAAAAACTATCGTCTATAATGTAAATGATGCTGTTTTAGATGGAACAGAAACAATCATTTCTGCTGCATCTTGTACAACCAATTGTCTTGCCCCTGTCTTAAAAGTATTAGAAGATAATATTGGTATTGAAAAAGGCTATATGACGACAGTTCATGCGTATACTAATGACCAAGCAACATTAGATATTCCTCATAAAAAAGGTATTTTAGCAAGACGTGGACGTGCTTGTGCAATGAATATTGTTCCAGCTTCTACAGGAGCTGCTAGTGCAATAGGAAAAGTAATTCCTTCCATAGATGGAAAATTAGAAGGGACTGCTTTCCGTGTACCCATATCAGACGGCTCTGTCATAGATGTAACATTAGAATTAAAAAGAAATACAACAGTCGAGGAAATCAACTCGTTGTTTACAAATAATCAAAATGAAACATTGAAAATAACAATGGATCCAGTGGTATCGAGTGATATATTAGGGAAAAAAGTCGGTGCTTTAGTCGATGGTCTTTCGACTAGTATTCTAGAAGTAGAAGGACGTCAACTAGTTAAAATTATTGCTTGGTATGACAATGAAATGGGTTATACAGCACAAATGATGCGTACGGCTAAAAAACTAATGGAAACAAAATAAGAGTGTCAATTGACGCTTTTTTTATGTAAAGAAGAAAAAATCGCCGTTTTAAAAAGAATATAGATACTTTATAATGAAAATGGTGATATCATGAAAAACAAAATACAAGATATAGAAGTAAAAAATAAAAGAGTACTCCTTCGAGCAGACTTAAATGTTCCTATGCACGATGGCGTTATACTTGATGATAGTAAAATCGTCGCTTCTTTAAAAACAATAGAGTATTTAATTCATGAAGGGGCTAAAATCATTATTTTATCTCACTTTGGAAAAATAAAAACAGAAGAAGATAAAAAAACAAATTCACTAGCTCCTGTTGCAAACTATTTACAAAAACTTTTAAATAAAAAAGTTATTTTCTGTAAGCAAACAAGAAATTTATTATTAGAACCTAAAACACTTGCACTAGAACCAGGAGAAGTTCTCATTTTAGAAAATACAAGATTTGAAGATTTACCAAATCATTTAGAAAGTGATAATAATCCACAATTAGCAGAATATTGGGCATCCTTAGGAGATATTTATTGTCTAGATGCATTTGGATCTTCTCATAGAGCACATGCGTCTACTTATGGAGTTGCTAATTATATTCCTTCCTGTATAGGCTTCCTGGTTCAAAAAGAAATGGAAATGCTAGACTCTCATATTTTAAATGCTAAAAAGCCATTTACCATTGTTATGGGCGGAGCAAAAGTGGAAGATAAAGTGGAGTTAATTGAGTCCCTGCTTCCTAAGTGTGACCATTTAATTCTTGCAGGAGGAATTGCAAACTCTTGCTTATATACTCTTGGCTTTAATGTGGGGCATTCCATTAGAACGACAGATTCTACCATTATTGAAAAAATTAAAACGATTTTAATTGAAAATAAAGAAAAAATAATTCTTCCCATTGATGTAGTTGTAGGAAGAGAATATAACCCTACATATATCGAGCATCTAACAGTAGATAAAGTAACCGATGACGATATCATCTATGACATTGGTATCAAAACCATCGAAAAATGCAAAGATATTCTAAATTCATCAGAGACTATTTTTGTAAATGGTACAGTCGGAAAATATGAAGAAGCACGTTATGCAACTGGAACAAGAGAAATGCTAAATGCTATTATCGAAAGTCCTGGTATAAAAATTGTTGGTGGCGGAGATGGTGTAAGTGCAGTTAAGCATTTTAATATGCAAGATAGATTTGATTTTCTATCTACAGGAGGAGGAGCAACCTTAGAATATATTATTAAAAGCGGGCTACCAGCTATAGATAATATAGAACAAAAAAAAGGATAACCGACAGAATTCAACAAAATTACTAAATCAGTACAAATATAATGGAAAAAAATAGAAAAGGAAATACATATGAGAAATGAGATTAATACATTGGTAGTATGTAGTAAATGTGACGTAGTTAAACTAGAAGAAGAATTTAGTAAGAGAAGTACAGAAATAAAAGTAAAATATAAAACAGATAATTACAAAGAAGCTTTGTACATGATTAATGATAAGTGTAATAAAATAGATGCAATTATCATTGATGGAACATTAGAAAGTGAAAATATATTGGATTTATTAACCAAATATGAAGATGAAACCTTATTAGCAAGAACCATGATAATCGATAATATAAAATTGGATTGCTATAATTTAACAAATAAAAAATACCAAATATTTAATATTTTACCTAAAAATTATAAAATAGATGAATTAATCTATTCCCTAAAAGAAATTAAAAATAAAAACATGTTATATGATTATCAAAAGATTAATACATATGACAAAATAGCTGAAATACTAAAGAAGCTTGGCATAGCACCAGATAAGAATGGCTTTCATTATCTAAGAAAAGCAATTTATGAATGTTATTTAAACCCAGGGTTGCTAACAAGCATTACAAAAGAAATCTATCCTATGGTTGGCCAAACTTTTAAGAAAAAAGAAAGTTGTATTGAAAGGTCAATTAGAAGTGCAATAGAAACTGGATGGGATAGAGGTAACTATGAATATTCTAATGAACTATTCTCTAGTTGTGTAGATTATTATAAGACAAAACCTACAAATGGAGAGTTTATAGCCATTATTGTTGATAAACTAATGCTAGAAGAAGGAAGGCTAGCATACTGATAAGAAATTATAAGACATAACTTGTAATTTCTTTTTTCTTTATGCTATAGTATTAAAGGAGAATGGTATAATGAAAAAGATTTTGATGGTTATTCTAGATGGATTCGGCATGCGTGAAGATATCTATGGAAATGCAATAAAAAATGCAGGTATGAATAATTTTATACATATATGGAATAACTACCCACATGCTCTTTTAAAAAGTGCCTCTACATATGTTGGGTTAGAAAAAGACGAATGTGGTAGTAGTGAGATTGGACATAAAGTCATTGGTGCAGGAAGAAAAATAACAAGTAGAAAAGACTATGTGAATAAGATTCTTGACTCCCATGATTTCGCAAGAAAAGAAAAATATATTGAAATGCTAGATTATTTAAAACAAAGTGACAAAAATCTGCATCTGTTCATCTGTTTGTCTGATGGAGGTGTTATTTCTGATATAAATCATTTAAAAAAAGCAATCCAAAAACTACGTGATGAAAAAATAAAAAACAAATTGTATATCCATGCCATTGCAGATGGAATCGATGCAGGCAAGAATAAGGTATATAATTACATAAAAGAGATAGAAGATTTAATAGAGAATAATGTACATTTAGCCTCTATATGTGGGAGATACTATGCCTTAGATACGACAAATGATTCCAAAAGAACAAACACCTATTTTCATTCTTTGATAACAGGAGATGCTATTGAAGCAAGTAGTATTCCTAGAATTTTAAACCTTTGTTATCAAAAAAGAATTTCAGACGAATATCTTCCACCTTTAAAAACACTAGATTTTGTTCCTTTAAAAGAAGGGGATGCTGTCTGGATTTTAAACACAAGTAAAGGAAACAATAAGGCTTTATTAGAAAGATTAGAAAAAGGATTCCCTAATCGAAAATTAAATCTAAAGGTTTATAGCCTTTTTGAAATAAGTAAAAATTTAAATAGAAATTATATGTTGGAATCTCTAGTAGAAAAAAACACACTAGGCGAATATTTGGCGAATTTAGGGATTACTCAAGCGAGAGTAGTAGAAAGTTGTAAAAAAGAATCTATGACTTATTATTTTGATGGAGAAAGAAGAATTATAGCAGATATTATAGATACATTCGTAATCGAAACTCCTTTAAAAGAAAGATATGATGTAAAACCAGAACTCAATGCTTTAAAAGTGGCGAAAACAGCAATTAAATGTATGGAAAATGATTATGATTTTGTAACAGTTAATTTTGCTAACCCTGATATAATTGGTCATACAGGAAATTACCAGGCTGTCATAAATGGTTTACAAGCAGTAGATGTTTGTCTTGGGGAAATGGTAAAAGTGGCCGAAGAAAATTTTTACAAAGTCATTATTGTTGGAACGCATGGAAAAGCAGATACAATCATAAATCGAAAAAATGAAATTATTAGTAAAAATACCTTAAGTCCAGTTCCTTTTATCATTTTAGATAATAAAGTAAGCTTAGAAAATGGAAGTTTAACAGGGGTGGCACCTACTATTTTAAAATACATGGATATTAACTTGCCAAAAAAAATGAAAGAGACAGAAGATTTGTTCGAAAAAAAAGATTAGCAATCGATTTTGCTATTTTTGGTTTGAAGAAAAAAGTATTTGGAAACTCTAGACTGCTTTTATCGATGAATCATTAACGAAAAAACTTTTGCTATTAAAATTGGTATGTCAAAGTATAAAAAGGGTAATAGCTCCTAGTATATGGAATAAAAGAAAAGAATTTTATAACATTAAACGAATAGACTCTAAATCTTAAGAAAGTCTAAGGAAGGAGAAGAGAAAAATAGATACTGGAAGAAGTGCAAATAGAGATAAATTTATAAATTTGATCTCGTGTTATTTATGAGAGGATAATTTTTGAATAGATGTTGCTTTTTTACAATGGAAAAGTTATATTGTTACTAATAATAAAGTATAAATGTTTTGCAAATGATAAGTAATTTTAAAAGTAATACAAAGAAAAGTATGATTTTTTTTGACTATTGTATTAATTTTCTTTTTAGGAATAAGTTTTGCTTGCCTTTCCCAAGTATTAAAGGTAGGAACATCAGCTAGAATTGGCAAGAACACTTGG
>CAOJRT010000054.1 GCA_948442255.1 uncultured Caryophanales bacterium
TATGAATCACGAAGGAAAAACAAGTAAAGAAGCACAAGAATATTTTGATAAACTTAAAGATACAATAAAAAATGACAAGTTAAAACTAAATTACTATGAAATTGAAACAGATAAACAACTAGAAGATGTTGGCTTTATTCCTAATGGGGATTATGAGAAAGTATTAAGACTAATCGTTTTATCAGATGGTAAAAGGTACAACGATAAAACTTTAAGATTAGGTGTTATAACACTAGATATGGAAAGTGCAGTCCTAAGTCGTATTGGTAAGACAAAGGAGGCTTCTAATGAGTTGTGCAATATTTAGATGTAAAGGTATTAATACTTTAAGTGATTTATCTCAAATTGGCTCTCATAATCAAAGAACAAAAGAATCTTATAAATCTAATCCAGATATTAGAAAAGAAGATACTATCAATAATATTGAACTTGTTAAATGTGATAAAAAGTACATTGAAAAATTTTATGAAATAACAAAAGATTATCGCTTAGAATTTAACGAAAGAATGAAAGATACTAGAACTGATAGAAAGAAATCTTTTTATCAAATGGTAAATGATTCTAAAAGTGTTGTTGCAGATGAAATGTTATTTACAAGTGATACGGATTTTTTCAATAAGTTAAGTAAAGAAGAAATAATGATATGGGTAGAAGAAACCTTAAAATTTGTTTATGAAGATTTAGGCTATAAAAAGGAACAAGTCATTCATGCTACTCTACACATGGATGAAACAACTCCTCATATTCATATTGTAGTTGTTCCTCTTATTAAAAAACTTGATAAAAGAGTCAATCGTGAAAAATATTGTATAACTAAAAAAGAATATATCAAAAGTAGCACCCACTTTTCTAAGCTACAAGATAAATATTATGAAAGATTAAGAAATAAAGGATTTGAGATAGAACGAGGAGAAAAAAATACAGGTATTAAAAACTTAACTCCTAAACAATTAAAGGGTATTACTCGTATGTTAGATAAGAATTTAGATAACACAAAATATAAAATGAATCGTGAATATAATAATCTCCTTAAAACTATGAAAAGTGAAGCAAAAAAGATATTTAATCATAAAGTAGTATTTGATTATGATACTTACTTATATTTAATGGATTACTTAAAACAAGCTAAAGAAGCAATTAATAAAGTTTCAAAAAGTGAAGGATTATATAAAGAACTACAACAAGAGATTAAATACTATAAGGCACTATTAGCAGTTAATGACGGGAAAGATGCACAAATAAACTATTTGACCAACAAAGATAATAAATTAGAAAATGATTATTCCTCATTTAAAAACTTTATTATCCAATTCTTACAAGCATTAAAAGATATTTTTAGAAACATTTTATTGTTTGGAAAAGACAAAGAAAAAGATATAGTTATAACTCAAATCAAAGATTGTTATAATAACAACTTATATAACGATTCTGATATTACTTATATTACAAAAGATACATCTAAAGAAAAAGAAATGATTCAGTATTTAGAAGAAAAGGACTACGATATTTTTTAATTCGTAGTCCTTAAATACTAAATGGTGTCAATTTAGTAAACACACTTGCATAATGACATAATCATTATGCGTGTATATTAATAGTATATGTAATTTTGATTTACACTACTTGACAATATCCTATTAAATGAATATAATGTAAGTAGTTAATTTTTTTTAAAGCAATGACGGGCTTGGCAACCTAACAGCTATATACAAACCAAAGAGAACAAAGTATGGTGGAACAGCGTTATAATACGCCCATACAAATTTGTTCTCTTTTTGCTTTTATAAGGAGATGATTAAGATGGAAAAATTAACAATGGAACAAGTTTCTAGTTATTGTAAACAATATGGATTTATTTATCCAGGAAGTGAAATTTATGGTGGGTTTGCTAACACATGGGATTTTGGACCTTTAGGTAGTAGAATGATTAACAATGTTAAGGATTGTTGGAGAAAAAGATTTGTTCAACAAAGAGATAATTCTTATGAAATAGATTGTGGTATCATAATGAATCCTAAGGTTTGGGAAGCTTCAGGACATGCTAAATCATTTAATGATCCACAAGTTGATTGTAAGGAATGTAAAAAAAGATATAGAGCTGACAATCTTATTTCATCAGTTACCCCAGATGTTAATCCAGATTTAATGACTTATCAAGAAATGAATAAGTATATTAAAGAAAATATTAAGTGTCCTAATTGTGGTAAAAGTAATTTTACTGATTTAAGAGAATTTGACTTAATGTTTAAAACATATAGAGGTACAATTAGTGACCAAAAAATGGAAATATATTTAAGACCTGAAACTTGCCAAGGAGAATATATTAATTTTCAAAATGTTTTAAGAACAGCTAGAGAAAAATTACCATTTACTATTGCTCAAGTTGGTAAAAGTTTTAGAAACGAGGTAACACCTGGTAATTTCTTATTTAGAACTATTGAATTTGAACAAATGGAATTACAAACTTTCTGTAAACCTGGAGAAGATGAAGCAATATTTAATTTTAATAAGGAACAATCAATGAAATTCTTAACTGATTTAGGTATAAATCCAGAAAATTTAAGATTCAAAGACCATGACAAATTAGTTTTCTATGCAAGTGCAGCAACAGATATCCAATATAACTTTCCAACAGGTTGGGATGAACTTTGGGGAATACATAATAGAACGAATTATGATTTAACACAACACTCTAAATTTTCAGGTAAAGATTTAAGTTATTTAGATCCTGAAACAAACGAGAAATATATACCATATATTTTAGAAACTGCCGCAGGTGTAGGAAGAATGATGCTTGTATTCTTATGTGATGCTTTAAAAAAAGAAACTTTAGAAGATGGAAGTATTAGAGATGTATTAAAACTTCATCCAGCATTAGCTCCATATAAAGTTGCTGTATTACCTCTAATTAAAAAGGTTCATTCTGAGAAAGCCAAAGAAGTTTATAACAGATTGAATAATTATTTCATGTGCACAATGGATGATTCATCTTCTATTGGTAAAAGATATAGACGGCAAGATGCGATTGGTACTCCATTCTGTATTACTATTGATGATACTACATTAGAAAATGATAAGGTTACAATTAGAGACAGAGATACAATGGAACAAATCACTATGAATATTGATGATATTCCCTATTATGTAATTGAAAAAACTATGTTTTAATGGTATTACACAATATTAAGGAATGTAAAAATGAATGAAGAAAATGTTAAGAATAAAATCATTATACCATTTTTAAATAGTATAGGCTTTAATGAAGCAGACCTTTCCTATGAAGATAACTTTACAATAAAGCTAGGCAAAAATACTGTTAAGAAAAAAGATTATATCTCTGGAAGATTAGATATATTAGTTAAATTAGATAATACTCCATTTTTATTATGGGAAATAAAAAAAGAGAATTTAGTAATTACTAAAGAAGAAATAAACCAAGCTATTTCGTATGCAAGGCTAACAGATCCAATAACACCTTATACAATAGTATCTAATGGAGTAGATACTCAAATATATAATACTTTTAATAAACAATTAATTAAGCAAGAAGATATTAATCAAAACCAAAATACTCCAAGTTTTAATGATGCAATTAAATTTAGAATGGAAGCCTTATTAGATGTTATTTGCTATTCTAAGGATAATCTTATTAAATTCTTAAACAATATTAACAATAGAGAATTAGAAAGATTAAAAGATAATAAATATATTAAAGAATTATATGTTCCAAGGAAAAATGTGCATGGAGATTTTAATGATTTTTTAAAGAACGATAATAAATTATTCTTTATTACAGGGGAATCTGGTATTGGAAAAACAAATATTATGTGTAGTTTATTAGAACAAAATATGAATAAAACAATTATATTATTTTATAATGCTTGTTTTATCAGTAGCCCTTTGTTAAGTCAAATAATGGAAGATTTTAACTTTGCATTTGATGAGCAATTATTTAGTAGACAATTATTTAATAGACTAAATTTGTTAGTAAAAAAGGAAAATCAAAATTTTATCATCTTTATTGATGCTATTGATGAGTTAGCAATACAAAATCCAACTATTGAAGTAGATAATCTATTAAAGATAGCCAAAGAATATTCCAATATTAAAATTTGTCTATCATGTAAAGATAGTTTTATTAATGATTATGAAGAAATTAATGGCGTTTCGTCAATATTAAAAAGTATCTCAAGAATGAATGCTAAATTAACTGATTTTACTGATGATGAAAAAGATCAAATAATTAAAAAATACCAGGAATACTATAATGTTGTAATCAACGATGATATTTTAAATAATCTTAAGGAATATTGTAACAATGGTTTTTTATTTCGTGTGATTTTTGAAACCTATAAGGATAAAACTATTAATGAAAAAATAGAAGATATTTCAATTATGGAAAAGTATCTTGAAATAATATCAAAAAATTATGGTATCAATTATAAAGAATTAATTTACACTTTAACTATTTTAGGTGAAGTCTTTATAAGTGAAAAAGAAGATTGGCCTAGATTGTTAATAGAAGAAAATCGAATTGACAGTGTATTAAGAATTAAAAATAGTAAAATTTCAATTGATGATTTAGTAAATATAAATGTTTTACAAAGATACTCAAATCGAGAAAATAGTTATATTGATTTTAATTTTAAACCTTTATCATATTATGTTATTTCTATTTTATATGGTAATTTGAACAAAAAGAAAGGTAAAGAGTTTATTAAAACATTATTTGAATTAAATAATAATAGACGAGCTAAAGAATCACTAAAATGGTATGATAACTATATTACAAGTTTTCAATATACAGATGTGTATAGATTTAAAAAAGAATACGGTCTAATGTTGATAAATGCATACAGAAGTATTGTAAATAAGCATTTTTATAACATTAGTAATAGATTTGAATTAGGAGAAGATATAAATAATATAGGTATAGCATTAAGTAAAGAATGTTCTTGTGTAGTAGCAATTTATAGTTTTTATAAAAAGATTAATGATAATGATGATGTTAGACTAATAGATTTTAAGGAAGAAAATGTTTTATATAAGAATGGAATGGAATGGATGACTTCTACCATGTCTAAAATAAATATATCAAAAATCGTTATTGATAGATTAAAAAAAATTGTAGAAGAAAAGAGATTATGTGAGGATAATTGCTTATATTTAAATATTGAATATGTATTAAATATGCTTTTTCTATATGGCAAATATTATGAACAAAAATATAAGTGTGAGAATCCAAATTTTATTCCAAATTTTAATGAATTTTTACCTTTAAATTTATTAGATTTATGTAAAAAAATAATAATGTTTAATATTGCACAACTTAAAAATATGAATGTAATAGAGAATACTTTAGATAATGAAGTAATGTATCAACAATTTATGGCGGGTGAAATAAGTATGCCAGAGTGTAATTATGTTATTCATGGAACTGGTAGAATACCAATCTTTTCATTAGTAGAGCGCTTAATCAAACTAATAGATAAATTTTCGATAACTGCTATTGAAGCTCCTCATTTAATACTTCCTAATAATCTTAAGAAACAGAATAATTCTTCTTTTGTTTCTGATATTATTATTGAAACATATACAAGTGAAGAGTTAATAGAATATTTAAAAGATTTGCTTACGAAGTATATTGATGAATATATTTTAATGATTGAGTTTAACTTTCCAACTTTTAAAGAAAAAATGCCATATTATAATTTATTTAAAAATGGTGTATTATTGGAGTTATATCTATATAAAGCTGATAGACCTTTTATGGATAGTTATTCTAAAAGACTAGCATATTGTTATAATGAAAGTAATAAAAAAGAGGTACAAGTATATCTTTGTGAAGAAAAAGATGTGCCAAAAGAACCTTCGAAAAGATGGTATAGTTATACTTGTGGAGAAGTAAGAAGTTTGTTTTTTGATAATTATATTAATAATTTTTCCATAAGACATATGGTATTATCTAATTTAATCTATGACCTTTTGGAAAGTGATTTAAAAGAATTATTTGAAAATGAAGAAAATTTTATTTATGGTTTAGATGAATAAAATATACATAAATACTAGTAAAAGATGAATATATTTGTTATACTATAGTCAGTTAATAAATTATTACTGACTATTTTTTTGCTCAAAGAGTTGTTGTACTTCTCTCTCTCGGGCACCATTAAAAAAATTCTCGGACAATGCGGTTCGAGTTTTATATTGCCAATTTTTTGAGAAAATCTTCCTTTGAATTTTTTACAAAAAAGGAGTTTTTTCTTAAAATTTGTTTTTAAACGGAGGTTTTGTTTTGTTTTTGAAAATAATTGATGAATTTCGTAAGATAAATAAGCTTAGGTGGGTACCAGCTGTTTCTTTGTCTAGTAACGGGGTGGGTTTGACTTTGAAAAATTATTAGGCAAAAGTATTGCTACTTTGTTTTTTCCAGATTTTGAAGGAGTAGAACTACAATGTACTACACGTTATAGCCGGTACCCTTTGTCATTATTTTCGCTAACTTTTGACGGAACTTCTTTATTTCAAATGAACAAGATTGTTGAAGAGTTTGGCAAAGTTGATAAAGAATTTTTCGAAAGGAAAACACTAGGATGCCGACTTTTGGTTAATAAGTATATTTTAGTTAACAACAAATTTTATTTTTTATTAAAAATTGAGAATTTTAGACTTAATTTATATATATTTGACTCAAATTTTAAATTAAGGAGCTTATGTTGATTTAAAAACATTAGAAGATTATCTTGTGATAAATTTATTAAATTTGGCTATTGTGAAAGCTAGCAAGAAGAAAGTGAATGGGTGGTATTATTACAGATATTATGAAATTTTTTGTTATCAATTAACTGGCTTTGAAACTTTTGTAAACTTACTCTATGAAGGAAAAGTTTCTGTTAATCTTGAATCTTATGTTTTTAAGTCAGGTTATAAAAAAGGAAAATCTTATCACAAAAGACTCATTTTTCGGATAGAAAAAGATAATATTCCTTTACTTTTTGACTTAAAATACCATTTGAATTTAGATTGATTCATACCTATATTTCAAGCAGAAAATGTAATTTTTTAATCAAAAGTTCAAATAAATGTAATAACTCTAAGGAAGATTTATAATCAAGAATCTTCCTTATTTTTGTATTTATTAGCTCATTAGCAATTATAATATATTCTTCTTTATAATCATTAATATTACATCCTTTAGGTATAAATTTTCTTAATAGCTTATTACCATTTTCGTTGCTTTCTCTTTCTGATGAACAATATGGGTGTGCAAAATAAGCTTTTGTTTTTATGTATTTTTCTATTTCTTTCCATTTGAAAATTCAATACCATTATTAAATGTTATACTTTTAAATATTTCATTAATTTTAAAATCTTTAAGTTCAGGATATTTAACCTTTATTTTCTTGATCACTTTATATATAGTCTCGGCTTTTCTGTCTTTCATTTTTATTGCTATTTGAAATCTTGTTTTTCTTTCAATTAAAGTTAAAATGGCACCGCTATTAGCGATGGAATTACTTCCAACAACAGTATTACTTTCTTAGTGACCAAATTCAGAGCTATCATCAGAATTAAATGGACGATTTTCATTTGATTTATCCCTAGGTTTTGTTTACCTAGATATTTTTCATTTTTTCTTTTTCTTTTCGAAGGAAGTTCATCAAAAGAAAAATTTTCAATTTTATTATGCGCAACATAATTATAGAAAATAGCAGTACAAATAGTTGGCATATCTTGAATTTCATTTTTGTCTGTTTTTTTGAAGTCACCAATAATTTCGTCGATAGAATTGATATTGTAAGAATTTCTAAATTCTTTTAAAATGAGATTTATAAAAAATTTAGAAGTAACACATTTTGAAGAGTTACTTTCGAGAGACTTTTTAGTTCTTTTGTTCCAAGCAGCATTTGAAGAAAATTCTACTCTTTCAGATAAATCATAATCAAGAGTAGCAATCAAGCCATCTTTAATAATCTCGTAAAGGTTAGAAAGAGAAGTACCAATTAGAGAAGCCAGGTTACTCATGAAAGTAGATTTGTTACAAAAATTAGTATTAGAGGAGATAAAATGATTATATTCAGATCCAATTCTGTCATACTTTTCTTTATTTAGATGTTTATTTTATTCTTTTTTTAGTAAAATAGATTTGGTTCAAGTAAATCACAACTTTCTATAAATATTTTTGTTACAATATAATTATAGAGGATTTATTTGAACTTTTTAATATGCAAAATTAATTCCAGTTTTATTTTAGAATATAGAAACGTTGAATCAATCTAAAGTGCACAAATAAGTGCAATTGGATAAAAAAAGTGTGT
>CAOJRT010000055.1 GCA_948442255.1 uncultured Caryophanales bacterium
GAACTATATTTAAATTATTCTATTTGTTGCACTTGACTTTTTAATTTATAAATAATCAAGTATGAGTTTTTATGATGGAGGCAAAAGAAAAAAGAACATTAATCGTTCTTTTTTTGCATTTATGCGTTTTTATTTACTTTCGTATAGTAGAATGATTTTGATATACTATTTTGATAGTTTCATAAATACGATGACATCAATCATCCTATATTTCAAATATGTTACTATACACGTACTATACTTTGTTCCTAGAATACTCCAATTCATCGCTAAATTTTATTTATACGCGCGCTCACGATATAGCATCTTGTGCCTTTCCAAATTGGTAGCTAATCAACTTTAGATTTCACTCAGCATTTGGATTACTTGATTCCCTTGCAAGACAAGTTTAAGATTCCCAAAATTAAAACGCGATGTTTATTTTTCGGACCTTATTTTCCCATAATTTTTAAAAAAACTAATTCCAATAAGATTAAAAATAAACAATTAAACTGCATAACATACTTGAACTTTTTGTAAGCACTAGTACGAAAGCCATCCATCATTTTCATCAAAATGTTATTACCTTTTTGAGGAAAGTAGAAAATGCTAACTACTAATAACACATCAATGGTATTTGGCACTTTTAAAATAATGATCAGGCGGTGATAGATATTAAAAACCGACTAACGATTAACAATTTACGACTAGAGTACATGGTAACACAATGTACCCTCTTCAGTTATGGAAATACCCTACTGGAAATAGACTTTTTTGCCTAGAGAACAACTCTAGTATACAAATGAGCTTCCTCACATGTAGCAAGTCATAGAGTGTCGTATTTTGTATGCCTCCTTACTATATTAAGTATATCTTGTTTCTAGTTAGTAGTCAATAGATAAATTAATATGCAACATATCCTTTTTCTTGTTCTGTGACATCTTTTTCATATTCGTCGATTATTTGAAATATTTCTTCTGCTGATTTGCTTGAACAAATTTTATTTTTTATTTCCTTATTGTTAGGCATTCCTTTTAAATACCATATGATGTGACTACGTATTTCTAAATTTGCTATTTTTTCTCCTTTATCTTCTTTTAATAATTCGTAATGTTTACGCATCATTTTTGTTTTTTCTAAGAAAGACACTTCTTCTGGTTCTTTTCCTTCTATTAAGTAATCTATGCATTCTTTGATTAACCAAGGATTCCCTAAGACACCTCGGCCTATCATAACTGCATCACAATTTGTTTCTTCTAACATTTCTTTTGCTAGATAACAGCTGGTTACATCTCCATTTCCAATAACAGGAATACGCACATTTTCTTTTACTTTTTTGATGATTTGCCAGTCTGCATGTCCGCTATAACCTTGGGCTCTAGTTCTTCCATGGACCGTTATAGCGCTTGCTCCTGCTTCTTCACATTTTTTTGCTATTTCTATGGCGTTTATATGGGCATTATCCCACCCACTTCTAATTTTTACCGTAACTGGCATATGAACAGCTTTTACTACAGAAGAGACAATTTCATATACTTTGTTGGGATCTTTTAATAAAGCACTCCCTGCTTGTGCACGTAAAGCAACTTTAGGAACAGGACATCCCATATTAATATCAATTATATCAGGATGCATTCTTTCTTCAACAATCTGAGCAGCTTTAACAAAAGATTCTTTGTCATTTCCAAAAATTTGTTGCGCTATCGGTCTTTCTGATGCGTCCATCTTAAGTAAATCAAATGTTTTTTCATTAGAAAAACATATCGCTTTATCGCTGACCATTTCAGCATATATTAGTCCTGCTCCCATCTTTTTTATTATTTTACGATAAGATGTATTTGAAATTCCTGCCATGGGAGCAAGAACAATTTGGTTGTTTATTTCTACATTTCCTATTTTCCACATATATATCCCCTACTTCCTAAGTATTATAGCAAAAATATGTATACTTATGTAAAAAATGCATATACTTTATAATGATATTAGCACTTATTGTTGACAAGTGCTAGTTCAAGTGTTAATATGGTTATAGAAAGAAGGAAATGGAAATGAGTTTAATTCCAAGGAGTTTTTATTTAGATGATATTTTTGATGATTTAGGAAGAGGGGCTAAAACATTTGATATGAAGTGTGACGTTTATGAAAAAGATGGCAACTACAACGTTGAAATGGATATCCCAGGATTTGATAAAAAAGATATCAAGATAGAATGTGAAGATGGTGTACTAGTTGTTTCTGCCGAAAAAAATAACGAAGTTAACGAAGAAGATACAGAAAAACGATACATTAGACGTGAAAGAGTCTATGGAAAAGTTTCTAGAACATTTAACTTTGCTGATATCGACGAAGAAAATATTAAAGCTGAATTTACAAATGGTATGTTAAAACTTACAATTCCTAAAACAGAAAAAGTAGAATCTAAAAAAGTTATTGAAATTGATTAAGAGAATTTGTTCTCTTTTTTTATTATAATTTTTTCATTTGAACATACTATATATTAGGTGATTTTATGAAAGAGAAAGTAAAAAAAATTTTTATTTTGTGTATTCCTTTATTAGTTGGAATTCTAAGCAGTTTTTTTGTAGATAAGCATTTTTATCAATCTATTCATTTACCTAATTTCGCGCCACCTACTTTATTATTTCCTATTGTTTGGACGATTCTTTATTTACTTATGGGAGTAGTACTTCTTCGTTTGTGGAAATCGAACAATAAAGAAGAACTGATTCTTTTTGGCGGACAATTATTCTTTAATTTTGTTTGGGTTCTTCTTTTTTTTCAAACCAAACTCTTCTTACTTTCTTTTTTACTTCTTGTACTTTTAGACATTTGTGTTCTTTATCTTCTTTTGCAGTTAAAAAAAATAGATTCTTTTAGTTTTTACTTAATGATTCCCTATATGTTATGGCTTTATTTTGCTAGTTATTTAAATTGGTCGATTTTTTTACTTAATTAAAAAAGAGTACTTATTTACTCTTTTTTGCTGTATTTTTCGCTGTTGGTCTAGTTGTTTTCTTTTCTGAAATGTCCTCTTTTTTTATCGCTTTCACTTCTGCTTCTTTCTCTACTACTTCTTTAGCCTTTTCTTCTTTTGGTGCTACAATAAACTTGTAGAATAAAGCAGCTACTATTGCCCCTACTATTGGCGCTAAGATAAATAGCCATAATTGATTGAGGACTTCTCCACCTGTAAATAGAGCTGGTCCAATACTTCTAGCTGGATTTACACTTGTTCCAGTAAATACAATTCCCATAATATGGACTAGAGCTAAAGTTAAACCAATTGGAACTCCTGCATTTTTATTTTCTTTTTTTGTAGCAACTAAAACAACAGATGCAAATACAAAAGTTAGAATAGCTTCTAATACAAAAGCTACCAAAGCAGTTACTTGCATAGAACCATTTGTTATTGTTTGTAAAGCACTAAGCTCGCCAAATCCATTGGCTCCTAAGTTTGTATAGCTTCCAAATACTAAACCTAGTATTTCTGCCCCTACTATTCCTCCTAAAACTTGTACTACTATGTATTCTACACAATCTAGTATAGATATCCTTTTATCAATCGCCATAGCAATAGATATAGCTGGGTTTACATGACAACCTGATACAGATCCTATTACATAGATTAAAGCCATTAATATAAGTCCAAAAGCTAAAGATATAGCAACTAGATTGAATGGTATAGCAGCTCCAAATGCATTTGTGGCATATGTATTAATAGCTACTGCTGTTCCACAGCCAAAGAAAACTAATAACATTGTACCTACAAATTCTGAAATTAATCTTTTTATCATATCAAATCCTCCTTGTCTTTATTATAACACTTCTTCTTAAATTATGTATAAATATATGTTACAATATTTTCATTAAAGTACTTATAGGAGGAGTTTCTATGCCTAAAGCAATAAAACGAATTTTATTTTTTCTGCTTATTATCTTTTTAATTGGAGCTTTTTTTATTTTTGGCTATTTTGCTATTCAAGATATTCAAGCCACAAAAGCAAAAGAGTATCTTATACAGAATTATGATTTAAATTCTTATGATATCTTTATTTATAAAACAACGGAATATGTGTATGATGCTTACTCCGCATGTGATGCATCTTGGTTCAAAGTTTGTACTACCGATCCTTCTCTTTACAAAGATATCATTTTTATAGTTGATGGAGAAGAATATAGAATTTGTGAATACAAAGATAATACTTTTGATACTACTTATTGAGGATAAAAAAACACAACTTTATTATGGTTGTGTTTTTAAGCTACCTTCTTTAAAGTTTGTTCTTCCTCTTTTAAATTAGGTAGAATAAATTCTATAACATAAGAAACTAACTTCTCGTGATTGTTTTTTACTTCTCCATCTAAGACTCTTTCATGTAAGGCTGTTAAAACAGCACCAATGTCTTTTTGTCCAACTCCTAAAGAAACCAATTCTTTCCCGTTTATTTTCAATTCCTTTTTCTTAATAAAGGAAGCTTTTCTTCTAATGGTTTTTACTCTTTCATATTCTTCATCTATTTTCGTCAACTCTGTCGCATAAGCTGGGTTTTTCCCATAGTAGTTAGCTTTTTTCACTTTAAATAAAGCTTCTATATCATCAGGGTCAAATTTAGTTAAAAAAGCTTTAACAAGAGGTTCACTTTCTGGAATGGGATAGTCATGATATTCTATTAATTTGATTACTCGTTGGATTATTTTTTTACTAAACTTCAAACGATTTAGTATCTCTCTTGCCATTTCGGCACTTTTTTTAGCATGATCTTTAAAATGTCCAACTCCTTTTTCATCTTGGCTATAGGTTAATGGTTTGGCTAAATCATGAAATAACATAACTAGACGTAAATCTAAATCTGGCTCAATTGCTTTCATTGTTACAAAGGTATGCTCCAATACATCATAAATATGATGTAGATTATTTTGACTGAATCCCTCCATAAGAGCAAGTTCTGGAATAAATTCTAAAAAAATATCCAAATAGTTTTTCAAATAAAATTCTGCTCTTGGGGTAACAAGTAGTTTCGAAAGTTCGTCTCTTAGACGTTCTACAGGAACATTTCCTAAATTTTCACGATTTTCAAACATATAATTTCGAGTTTGAACATCTATGCGCATTGCATATTCTGCGGATAAACGAATGGCTCTTAAGATAGCAATGGGATTTCGTGTAAAGACTTCGTCATCTTGTCCATTTAAACGAATAATTTTATTTTTTATATCTAAAACACCTGTATAGTAATCAATTAAACCGTCTTCGTCTGAATAAGCTAGAGCATTCATAGTAAAATCACTTAAAGCCAAGTGCTCTTCTAAAGTATTATCTTTTGATTTGTATTGGGAAATTTCCATAGGGAATTTTGGGTAATCGATTGCAAAAGTCGAATTATTTTCTCCACAAAACCTTGTTTGATAAGACTTGAATAATCTATTAAGTTCCTCTACCTTTGCATTTGTCGCTATGTAATAAATAGTTGGTTTTTCTTCCATTACTAAATTACGAATGGTTCCCCCTACAATATAACCTTCATAGTTATTTTCATATAATATATTTAGAACTTCATTCACTGGTTTAGGAATAACTATGTTCATATTTTCGCCTCCGTATTTTTTACCCTTTTTATTATTATACCTTACTTTTGTCAAATTTGTATAGATATAAATTGCAAATGTATAACAGATTGGCTTTTCATTTACAGTTATTATAAATAAAGATATCCTTACTCTTTTAATAAAGGAAGTTTTTTAATCAAAAAATTTTTCGATTGTTTCTTTTCCTTCTATCAGTTCTCTACTTACAGATACGATATTATCTTTTTTTATTTTATAAGACCATTTTACAAGAGTAATACATCCATTTTCTATTTCTAATCCTGTTATTCCATTGGGATGTATACAAGATCCATCATTAAAATAAAGACTTATAATCAAATATTTCAACTTTTATGATAATAATGTAATAAAGCTGATTCAAAAATATTTTGATTTTTTAAGAAGTTATCATAATTATCCCCAGAACCTCTATGACAATCACTCATGATAATCATTTTTTGTTTGCTCATCAATGGAAAGTGATTTGCTCTTTTCAAAAATCTTATTTAATTTTTTGTTCATTCTTTTTCCTCCTAAAATAGATTGAATTCTTTATAAAATCTATATTTTAGAATAAGAGTTTTAGAATAATTTTTTTTATTACTTTTGTTTTGCTTTTCTTTCTAATGTATGCTAATATAACAAAAGTTTATGAAAGGGGACTTTTTATGTTAATTTCATTTTGTCAAGATATTTATCCAATGTTATGTAAAAAATTCCCAAACCGAAAAATTTATTTAATTAGTGACCATCATTTTTATCACGATAAAATAATCAAATATTCTCGAAACCTTTTTTCTAATGTTTTACAAATGAATCAGTATATTATTGATTCTCATAACGAAATAGTAAATGAGGATGATATAGTCATATTTCTTGGTGATTTTTGCTTCAACAATGGATAGACTTCTTCTATATTAAATAAATTAAATGGACATAAGTTTTTGATTCTTGGTAACCATGATTCAGAAAAATTGCTAAAGAAATATCCCACTTTAGGTTTTGAAGGAGTTTTTGCTTCTCCAGTAAGATTACAAGATGATTACCTATCTCATGAACCTCTATCGGAGGGGGGAGATAAAACTGATTTACAATTTACTTCTATTCTAAAAGAGTTTAATAAAAATAATTTAGGAGCAACTAATTATCATGGACATATTCATTCAAGTGATTTTGTTGTATCTACTTCCCATAAAAATGTTTGCTGTGAAGCTTTACAATATAAGCCTCTTCTTATTGGGAAAACTGCACAAATACTGGACAACCATGAGGATTCATTATTTATTAATTCTCCTCATTTTACCGAAACTTTAACAGCTATTAAAGATAAAAATAACATTGATCCTGGTCTTCTTATAAATGACTATATATATTCATATATTTTAAGCTTTTGTAATCCTTATCAAGCTCAATTTTTTGTGCAAGGTTCTTTTAGTTTATTAAAAAAGTATAGTTTTTTATCAAGTTTATCTGATATAGATTTCACTTATCTTTATGATACTAAGAAAAGCAAAGGTATGAATACAACCTTGTTTAAGACACTAATTGATGATATTTATGAAAACTTAAAGAAAATAGACTTCATTAATTTGCGTTTCATAAAGCGATATTCATCTTTACGAATCATTGAAGCATTATATACTAGTCAGCATCCCTATTTTTCTAAAAATTACTTAGACGCCAATTTAATTCCTTTTGATTGTTATTGTGCTAGTGACTTTTTACAGATACAAGGGACTTGCTTAATAGAAAAATTTTTAAATAGAAACTCTTCTTTATTAGACGAGTACTCTTTTCCAAATTTTCAAACTTCTTTTTTAAAACCTGAAGGAGATTTAATAAATTTACTTTTACAGCTTATGTTTCAACAAGTAGATTCTTATAAAAGAAGTCTAATCATTAAAAAAATACAACTGGTTTATAAACAGCTATCCAGTAAAGATATCAATTTAGAATTTATTAATATGTTCACACGATTCTTTTTACGAAATATTGCTTTTTTTCATACGATGAACCGTTACAGTGAGATTAAATCAATCCAAAAAGAAATTGATTATCATTTTTTAGACTCTTTGCCTCTAGACTTAAAAAAGCAAATTCAAGACATTTTACTTTCATCTAATTCAAACTTTTTAGATATTTATAAAGAAGTTTCTAGCGTTTCTCCGTCTGAAGCATTGCAAACAAGTTTAAAGTTTATTCAAAAATTGAAATGAAATACTAATTTCAAAATTATTTTCTAATTCTTTTTCTTCACAAAAGAACTCTTTGCTTTTGAAGAGTTTTTGATACATGGTATTTTCTTTTTTTATCCATTTTATGATATCCATACTACTTCTTGCAATTCCCAACTTTTATAGTAAATACAATCTAAATCTTTATTAAATTTTATTTCATAAATACCATCAAAATTTATATCGTTTTGTTTTAAAATCCATTGTGCTATACTGTCAATTCATCTATAGCAAATGGTTTTATTTCAATATGCTGAATATTTTCCTTTAATACATGTTGCCATTCTTTATTAATTTCTTCTAAAGTTGTGTAAGGTTTCATAAATGGATTTTCTTGATAAAAGGTAGTTTTTTCAAATAAAGAAACAGCACTTTCTATATCTTTTTTAAACCAATTATATTTTCTGTAAATTGCTTTTTC
Organism: uncultured Caryophanales bacterium; assembly: GCA_948442255.1. GTDB lineage: Bacteria > Bacillota_I > Bacilli_A > RF39 > UBA660 > Coprovivens. The sequence continues at coordinate 8,221 of CAOJRT010000055.1, forward strand.
TTACTCTTCTTGGATTTGTGTCAAGTTTTTAGACACAGTTTTCTGTCCATTTTTAAGTTGCCGCA
>CAOJRT010000056.1 GCA_948442255.1 uncultured Caryophanales bacterium
ATATACTAATTTTCACTTCTTGGCATTTTTGCCTTTTCGGATGATTTTATCCTGGCCCTTACTTCTTTTTTACTCCCTTTTTCTTTTGATCATGTTCAAATAAAATATCCGTTTTTAATACTAAAAATAATAACAAAAGCATCAAAATTACATACAAAGCAATCGCAATCTTAGAATCCCCTAAGACAAAAAAGATAGAAACACTAGCAAACAAAATATTAATTCCATAAATAATAAGCACAGATGTACGCACACTAAACTTCATTTTAAGTAACTGATGATGAAAATGATCTTTGTCAGGTTGCATAATACCTTCTCCCTTTAAAAGTCTTCTCAATATAGCTAGCGCTGTATCGAAGATAGGAATCGCTAAAATAATAATGGGAATAATTAAACTTGTTAAAGTAGTTGCTTTAAAACCTAGTAATGCAATGACACTAATCGTAAATCCAAGAAAATAGCTTCCTGTATCCCCGACAAATATTTTTGCCGGATAAAAATTATGTATTAAAAAACCTAAGGTAGCACCTAACATAATCAAAGATAATATCGTATCAAGACCTTGCATTTTATTTAAAATAAAAGCAATAATCGCAATCGTAGCAAAATAAATACTTGATACTCCAGAAGATAATCCATCTAACCCATCAATTAAATTAATAGTATTGCTAATCCCCACAATAAAGAAAATGGTTATAAGATAATTCAGGGGAGTAGGAAAATCCAAATTAAGCCCTAAAATATCGACATGATTAAGAACAATATTACCATAAAAAACAACAACACAAGCAGCAACTATCTGCATAACAAACTTAATTTTTGCAGGAACACGTTTAATATCATCAAAGATTCCAGTCAAAACAATAATAAATCCCCCTATTAAAATAGATAACATTTGAACAGAGGTTCTTGCAAATAACATATACCCCAATAAAAAAGATGCAAAGATAGCTAATCCTCCAAGACGTGGCATTGGTTTTTTATGTACTTTTCTTTCGTTTGGAATATCCATTGCACCGACATGTATTGCACATTTCTTTATAAACGGAACTAATACCGCACTCGTTAAAAAGGTAATAAATACAATAAAAAATATATTATGACCATTAACTTCCAAATTCATATAACCACCTGTTTTTATTATACAACAAATAAAAAAAAACATAAACACCAAAAGAAAAAAAGGACTTACTTATCCTTTATTTTCTTTTGGTCTTCTAAAACAGCAACAAGTGACTTTTTCACATCTTCATCTGTTGAGAGATTAGAATAAGAATTTTCTACTTCTTGCAATTCTTTTTCTTTCTTTTTCTCTAGCTTTCTAAGTTCTCTTTTTGATAAACTGCTATCTTTAAAGTTTTGCTCTTCTAAAGGTATATCCTCTAAAGTATCAGTTCCCTTTTCTTCTTGCACTTCTTCTAAAGGTTTCTCTAAAAAAATAGTTTCCTCATCTTTCTTATTTTTTTGTTTCTTCTTCATTTTCTTTTGCTTTTCTTGAATACTTTCTTCTTTTTCTTCTTGCCTTATTTCTTCTTTGCAATCTTTTTTACTCTGTTCAAGCATTGTTAACATCTTTAATTGTTTTTTCTTTCCTTTAGAGTTCATTATTAGCAAAATAATAATCGATAGTATAGATAATCCAAGCCCTGATGCAAAAACAATGACCAACAAAAAATAATCTTTCAAGTCTTCCTTTAATTGTACAACTTCTTTGTTTTGAAAACGTTGTAAAGTCCCTTCTGTAAAATCATACTGATACCATTGACTTTCTCCTGTTTTCGCATTCATTCCATAAACCAAAACAAAATTTTCATCCATTCCTTCTTTGTAGTAACCTACTACAGAACTCTCTTGAACAAGAACAGACTTACTTAATGAATAATCACTTAATAATTCAGGTGCAGAAAGTGGAACAAAGACAACTCCATCCATTGTAACTTGCTGATAAAAAAGATAACTTCCATTTTCTATACGATATAATGCAATAGTTCCTTCTTCGTCTTTTAAACCAACTAAAGTAAACCCTGTAATTTCACTTGTAAAAGCAGGAACTTCTGTATCGTCAATAAATACAGTAGTTCCAGTATAGTAAGAAGGCGCTTCTAAAACGTCACTTTTTCTCACAACACTAAGTGTCTTTCCATCCACATTAATAGTAATCGGATTTAATTCTTTTCTTGTAATAGATAAGACATATGTTTTTTTATTCCCTTTTTCAGCGGTTACGATAATTTCTACACGATTGGTTCCTTCGGTAAGAGCAATGTCTCCGCTACCCCTTACAGTAGCCGAAGAATCCGCTTTTATAGCTGAAACAGAAACACTCTCTACTTCATTAGGGACTTCTAAAGTATATTCTAATGTATTTTTATTGAAAACAGGTGTTATTTCAAAACCTTCTACCTGTAAAGATTTTAAATCGGCATTGGTACTATAACTAGCTTCTATCTCTGCTTGTGTTTTAGACACCAAGGTAACACTACCCTTTGTCGAAGAAACAACACCCCCATCATCGCCATACATGATAGCATCTACAATAGAAATCGTAGAAGTTCCACTTTTTACAGCTTTTAAAGTAAATGTGACTTTACTATAACCAATTAAAGTGGCTCCTGTACGTACACATTTTCCTCCTGTATCAGAGGTCGCATTTGTCAAAGAATACATAGAAGTATCATAATTTAAACAATACTCCCACCCCGAAGCTCCTGATGCATTTACAGTTACAATGACTGTACTTCCAACAACAACCATAGACTTATTAGCTGAAACACTTAATGAAGCCGCTTCTGTTATAGAGACTCCTAATACACATACAAGAAAACTAAATATGATATATTTTATTTTTTTCATAATTCCTCCTACAAATTCGCTTTCCCTAATATAGCACTTTGAACTAATATCAAGTCATTTATTTTTACTACTCCATCATAATTAATATCAGCAGAAAGAAGCATCTCCCCTGTAAGCGTTCTACTTCCTAAAATATGACTTTGTATTAAAATCAAATCATTTATTTTTACTACTCCATCTCCAGACAAATCGCCTCTTACAGCAATAGTAAATGTTTTTGTTTCTTTTGTCCCCTTAATAGTAATCTTATCTCCAGTAGCTAAACTACCTGTCTTATTCTTGCCTTTACTATCAGTTACTATAGCACTTCCTCCATTTTTTGTAACAGTATTAATTAAAGTAGAAGCGACTATATTAGGACTTATTCCATACATATAATTATCTCTTACTTTTACATTCATCTTTCCTAAAATTGAATCTATCGTAATATTTGCATTTGGAGAAACCTTTTTTATGTGCAAATGATAAGTAGTAACATGTATACTATCTTCCGCCACAACTTTGACATCCACATTAAGTTCTCCATTTGAAAATGTTGCTTTTCCTAAACCAGTAATTAAAGCCCCTACATCTCTTGAAGTCGCTCCAATTTGAATAGTATCTTCAGTTGTTACCGCATTAATATTGTATTCTATAACATCAGAATCAAAGCCACTTATTTCTTCTCCATTAATCGTAATAGAACTTAATTTACTATCTGTACTACGATCTCTTGCTTGATAATTTGTCGTCTTCATATTTTGATAAACAGGTATCACAAACACAAAATTATAATTCTTCGTCTGCTCATTGTAAGCAAATAATCCCCCTGCAGAATAAGCTCTGTATATAATATCAGCTTCCCCTGCTGGAGCATATAGATTTGTCATATATTGATGGCCTGTCAATTCATATTTTGTATAACTAGAAATATTAAACTTTTGATAATAATTTGTATCTTGCCCTTTTCTTACATAGTCAGCAGCAATAAACTCAGCTCCTCCAGAAATAGCTTTCTCTGGTGTATCCCATGGTCTTTGAAAACTCAAAACTCCGCAAGCAGAGTTATAAACATACTTCCCAGTATTAGGATTAAGTGTTATACAGGAATCATTTTCCAAATATCCCGCTGCATACGCAAGTCCACGTTGAACAGTATATTGATATGGGGCATACGCATAAGACCCAATATTATAAAAATTATAATAGCCGTCTAAAGAATATCCTTGATGAGATAATCTTCCAGAAGTGGTAGAATAAGTACCTGCTACAGCCGAATAAGTAGAATTATTTGCTCCTTCCTGTTTGCTTCTCGACATAATATGTAAAGCATTAATTTGATGTGTATTAGCAGCTTGCTCAAAAGTAGAAATATACTTAGACAAATTTCCTGTCCCAGCAATTGCTTTTAAAGAAGCATCATTATAGATATCTTTGGTTTCCTCCAAATCCAAAAACTGAAATATTCTTGATTCATATAAACTATTTCTTGGATCCAAATAAGAAGAAATCACCGATTGATTGACATAATAATAACTTCCTTCAATTGGACTACTACTAAGCCAATAGTTTTGATTCGCTGTTTGCAAAACGACCTTCCACTCTTCTTTAGCTGCATAAGTCTCTAAACTTTGTTTATTAACATCTGCTTTAAATGTCCAATTAGGGTGTTTGACATGTAAATAATATAAGTAAGGACAATAACTTTCAATAAAACCATTTTGTATTAACGAATCACAATACGCACGATATGTCTCAGTACCTGCTTGATCCGTCGTTAAAGTATTCGCTCCTACATTAACAATATAATTAGCAGAAGCATACCCTATTTTATTGCCATCATACTTAATTTTATAAAGATTATTTACTTTTTCTAATACAGATACACGTGTTCCATAAACTAATTGAGTAACCTCAATTTTTTTAGTCGTGTCACTATGAATAATTAAAGCATCCGCAATAATACTCCCCTCAAAAGGATAAACTTCTTGTGCATCAATTTTTATATTTATTCCAACAATAAAAGTAAAGAAAACACTAAATATAACGAAAAATGTTTGACATATTTTTTTCATCTTTACACTCCTTTACTGTGTAAAATAATTATATCATGATTTACACATAGACAAAATGATTTTATCCAAAGAATGTAAAGAAAATGTGTAGAAGAAAATCCTGTTTGTTACTTATATTTTTTTATGATATAATGAATAAGAAACTTAAAAAAGATAGGTGAGAACATGAATATACTTCTAAAGAAGTTAAAGAAAATTAGTATAACAAAAAAAATAGCTTACTTCCTAACAAGTATCCTCTATTTAATAGCTTTAATTTATTTTATATATGGTTTGTTACATCTTAAAGGAATCGAAACATTCTTAAGAATTATCATAATCATCCTATTCATTTTATGGTTTACTGGTTATTCTTTATTCGGTCTTCTATCTCTTTTACAAAAAAGAAATAAAACATTTGTCATAATGACTTTAATTACCTTTATATTAATTCCCATATTCACAATATCATCTTATTATATTAATAAGGTATACTCTTCAATGAGTCGAATGAATCGTAATACCATTACCTATACAACTAATTTAATTGCTTTAAAAAAGACAGAGTTTTCTAATAAAACAATTATAGGAATGATTGAAACAGAAACTGACATTGAAGGAAATCAATTAGCTAAAACACTAATTCAAAAAAATAATTTAACAAATAAAATAAAAACGTATGAAGATTATACACAAATGATAAAAGATTTATACGATGATAAAATAGGCGCTTGCTTTGTTTCAAGTAACTACGCTGTAAATTTTAGTGGAGAAACATTTGGTATAGAAAATGATACAGAAACAATCGCCGACAAAGTAAAAGTATTATACGCATATAGCGAAGACAGAGAAAACCAAGATATAGAAACAATTAATAATACAAATGCAAACGCGTCTAAAAAGCAATTAACAGAACCATTTACCATCCTAATCATGGGTGTAGACTCAGAAGAGGATGGCTTAAAAGCAAACCAAGCTTTCAACGGAGACACATTAATCATGGTTACCTTTAATCCAAAGACTTTAACAACAACCATGTTCAGTATTCCAAGAGATTTATATGTTCCCATTGCTTGTAATAACGATCGTTATGCAAAAATAAATTCTTCAGCAGCTTATGGCTCTAGTTGTGTCATTAGTACAATTCAAAAATTAACAAATATTAACATTGACTATTATGTCAAAATGAATTTCAAAGGTGTTGTTGATTTAGTAGATGCCTTAGGAGGCGTTACCGTAAATGTAGAAGAACCTGATTATCGTTATAATGCAGGTTACGACTGCAAAGGAAAAGTATGTGAACAAAACTCTTTAAGACAATTTGGTAGCGAAATGATTTATATCGATACTGGAATTCAAACATTAAACGGAGAACAAGCTCTTGCCTATGCAAGATGCAGACACTTATATGCAATGTCCGATATTGCAAGAAACCAACACCAACAAGATATTATCGCAGCGATGGCGCAAAAGTTAAAAACTTTACGTTCAGTAAATGATTTTGAAAATCTTTTAGATATAGTATCTAAAAATATCGAAACAAATATGACTCCCGAACAAATATTATCATTCTATAACGTAGGAAAAGATATGCTTACTAACGCAAGTAAAGATAGCGAAGCTTTATCTATCAAAAAAACCTACTTAACCTATTATAATTTAAAAGTATGGCGCGGCTATGTAACTGACTCCTTAGGCTATTACAAACCTTCTTTAGATGCTATTACAAAGTTAATGCGAGTTAATTTAGGGTTAGAAAAAGAAGAAGCTACCAGAACATTTAGTATTTCCTATGATGAAGATTATGAAACACCTTTAGTTGGATATGGAATTACAGGAGGAGAAAAATTAGAAGTCATGCCAAATTATATTGGATATGAAAAAGAATATGTTAGTAACTGGTGTAATGATAAAGATTTAAGTTGTTCCTTTGAAGCTGTTGATAGCGAATTAGAATATGGCACAATTATAGAACAATCTGCCCACGAATTAGAACTATTAAAAACTCTTCGTAATATAACATTTCAATACAGTAATCATAAAAGCCCCTCAAATAATGAAGATAACAATCAAAATAATGGAAACACTTTAAAAAATTATGTAGGATACGATAAAGATTATGTTAAGAACTGGTGTTACAAAAATGAAATAGAATGTTCTTTCACTTCTACAGAAAGCAGCCTAGAAAAAAATAGTATTTTAAAACAATCTGTAAAAGAAGGAACACCATTAGAAGAAATTGAGGAAATTGAATTTACTTATAGCGATGGATCTTTAAGTAATAACAATAATAAAGATGACGACGAAAACAAAGAACCTGAGGATCCAGGAACCAGTGTAGTCATCCCTAAACCTGAACCAGATCCTACTCCAAACCCTGACCCAGATGAGATAGTAGGAGAACCTTCAGATAAAGAGGAATTTGAATAAAAGTACCAATGGGTACTTTTTTCTAGAAAGAAAGCATATGAAAACAAATATATTTTATACAAAAAAAGAAATAAAAGAGATAAAACTTGCTTTAATAAGCGACATACATTATTATACGCCAAACTATAATACAAAAATACTAATCAGCATAATTAAGCAAATCAAGCAAGAAAATCCTAACTACATCTGTATAATAGGAGATATTCTTGATGAATCCAAATACACCGAGTTAGAAGAACTAAAAAATTTCTTTAATGAACTAGCTTATATTGCTCCTGTCTTTGTAACATTGGGAAATCACGATGAGAAAACATATAAAAATGGAAAATGCGAATACTTAAATAATCCTGTTCTAAAAAACATGTTAAAAAAAGGAAACAAAATTCATTTCCTTAGAGATAATGCAATAACAATTAACAATATAACGTTCTATGGATTTAATCCATCTCATACTTATTACAAGAACAAAGAAGACTTTCTTTCCTTTGTAGAAGAAGCAAAAAAATTAAAAGGGAATCTTAGCAAAGAAAATTATAACATTGTTCTTTGTCATTCTCCTATAAATATATACAAATTCATTAAGGAAAACCAAGAACACTTCTTAAGCAAGGCCGATATAATTCTTTCTGGACATATGCATAATGGTTGTTTACCAAAATGTATAAGTGATTTTATAAACAAAAAATTAAAATCCTCTAGAACACTTATATCCCCTCAAAAAACATTATTCCCCAAATATGCACAAGGAAGGATTTATAACGAATTAACAGATGGATATACAACAAGAGGAATTATTAAATTAAGTAAAGTAACAAAAATACTTCATCACCTAGACAGATTATATAAAAAACAGGTGGAATTCATTACCATTACAAATGAAAAGAATAAGTAATTGTTCTGAAGTTGTAAGATTAAAGTGAACACAAAAAGAATGTGTTTGCTTTTTTCTTTG
>CAOJRT010000057.1 GCA_948442255.1 uncultured Caryophanales bacterium
TTAATTATATAACTTAATGATAAAAATGAAAAAAACACCTAAAAAAGTGTTCAAAAAGAAAGGATTATGATAGCATAGTTCTTTTTTAATTAAAAAAGTCTCTTTTATTAAATGAACTAGTCATAAAGCGAATAGTTGCTTTTCTATTTGTTAACCAATTAAATTTAACATCATTTTTCTTGTTTTGTACTATTTTATCGACTAAAAAAGAAGCAATTACATCTGGATAATCTCCCAAAATATTATAAACTTTCTTAGTCTTCTCTGGTAACGCAAAAGAATCAGTTCCCAAAGAATGTGTAAGAAAATCAGTAATCATAATACCAGGAGATAAAACACCTACACAAATGGGAAGTTTAGACTCCTTTACTTCATTTGCTAAAGCTTTATAAAAATAAGTAGTTGCTCTCTTACCTGTCCCATAAATAGAAAGTCCTAACATAGTTGCATCATTACTCCCATAACCTTCTACCCCATAGATTTGCCCATATCCTTGTTTTATCATTTGAGAGATGGCTATTTTACTTCCTATAATCGTACTTTTTAAATCTATATCTAATAAACGATTTATCGAATCTGCTTCTAATTTCCATATTGGAAGCATAGGTTGATTCACTCCTGCATTATTAATCCATATATCAACACCTTTAAATTCTTTAACAGTCTCATCAACCAACCTTTGTAAATCACTTTCCTTTGTTACATCACAAACGAGTGAAATAACTCTTCCCCTACTTGGATATTCCTTTTCTAATAAATCTTTTGCTTCTTTAAGTTTATCTTCCAAAATATCAGATAAGACAACGTTATATTCCTTCATTTTAAATTGTATAGCCATTTCAAGCCCTAGCCCTCTAGCACTTCCTGTTATGACAACTGTCTTCAAAAGTATCACACTCCTATTTTTATTATAACAGCTTTCTCAACAGAAGAAAATTACAAAAAAATTATTTCCATTTCTGAAAATAATCATCCAAATCAATAGAAGAAACTTCTTCTATAAAAGCAGCCATTCTTTCTTCACTAGCTAACAAATTCCCCCAATCACCAAAAGCATTCTTCTCTTTCTGTGCTCTTTTTATCTCCCCTAATAAGCTATCCAAAACAGCAGCATCTAATGAATAGTGTTTTGTAATATAAGGATTTAATACGTTATAGGTATAATATAAATCTTTACAAAAATCAGAATATGTTACTCTTTTTAAATAATCTCTATCAAAAAAGGTCGTAAAAAACAAATAATCTGTTACTAAATGCAAAAAGTAAGCCTTATCATAATCCGTAGTAAGAGAATGCTCCTTTACATAATCTTTTAGTTGCACTTTCTCTCCTAAATATTTTAATAAATTGGAAGTATCTCTATCTCCACTATAATGGGAGATTTGTTTATCTTTTACCAAATCAGGAGCAAATGTTCCTTCTAAAAAAGCCTCTGTCATCTCTTCATTTCTCTTTTCTAAATATCGTTTCGAAATCGCATAATGAATATGTAAACCAGCCATAAGAATCACTTCCTAATAATATTATAACAAAGGAAGTATTAAATTTGTAAATATTCAAATACTAATTAAAAAGGAGAATCAATATGGTAATAATAGTTGGATCAAGACGCGAAGGAAATAGCTATCATTTAGCAAACAAGGTAAAAGAAGAGTTAGCAAGTGATAGAATTTATTGTAATATCATCACTCCAGGAAATCAAAAAATACATATCTGTACTGGTTGTATGGACTGTGACAAAAATGGAATATGTGATTTTAAAGATGATATGAAAGAAAATATAGACTTAATAAAAAAAGAAGAATACATCATGATTATCACCCCTACTCGTTGGAATTTATTATCTGGAGATTTGAAAATATTTATGGATAGATTAAATCCTCTATATGCCAACAAAGGATTAAAAGATAAAAAAGTTATCTTAGTATCTATTGGTTCAAAGGACAAATCTTTATATAGCACAGAGTCTTCTCTAAGTGATTTACACTCTTTTGCTGAAGCTTCTCTAATGAATTGTATACTAGACAAACAATTTTACAACTGCTTACAAGATAAAGATATTTTGAATCAAGTAGAAGAATTAAACGCCTTTATCGCCCAAATAAAAGAAAAAGTAAAATAGAGTTACTATTTTACTTTTTTAAGCATAAAAAAAGGCGACTACCTATTTTCGCTTACACTATCGTCGGCGTATAAGTGCTTAACTACTCTGTTCGGGATGGGAAGAGGTGTCTCCACTTAGCAATCGTCACCAATGACTTAATAATACTACACTTTTTTTTAAAATGCAAGCATTTTTTTGAAATTTTTTATTTTTTTTATTCTAGCTTCAATCCACCATCCACACGAATCGTTTCCCCATCAATATAACGTGCTTTATTAGAAGCTAAAAACAAGACTACGTCTGCTATTTCCTCTGGTTCCGCAAATCTTTTTAAAAGGATTTTATTCTTTTCATCATCAAGATAACTTTTTGATAAGTCCTCATTCATTCCTGTATCTACCCACCCTGGTGCGACAGCATTTACATTAATATAAGGAGCAAACTCAATAGCAAGATTTTTAGTCATATTAATTAAACCAGCTTTAGAAGCATCATAATCTACACTATATGGATAAGTACTATCAATACCATTTGTTGAAGATATATTGATAATCTTACCACTTTGTCGCTCTAACATATATTGACTTACATACTTAGAGGTTAAAAAAACCCCTATCAAATTTGTATCAAACGTCTCTTGAAAATCTTTTATATGCTTATTAGCAAACTCTCTATCTATAGCAATACCAGCATTATTGACTAAAACATCAATATGACCATACTTTTCTATAATCGTATCAACCATCATCTTTACATCTTTTTCTTTAGAAACATCGGCTTTTATACACATAGGATTCCCTCCATAAGTAGAGATAATCTCCGTAATAACTTGTGCTTCTCGTTCACTATTACGATAATTTACAATAACATGAGCTCCTTCTTTAGCAAAACGAACCGCTATACTTCTTCCAATTCCTCTAGAAGAACCAGTTACCAAAACAACTTGATCTTTAAACAACATCTAAATCATCCTCCTTATGAATCTTTATTCCATAATGGGTAATCACATAATCTATATATTGGTTATAAAGAAAAATGGTATCTTCTCGACAATCTACATAACCTAAAGAAATCTCATCACCATAAGTATCTCTATAAACACAATCTGGATATAAAAGTATTCCATCTAATAAAGATTCCAAAATAACTGGCTCTTTTTCTTTTAGGGTATCCTTATCTATATAATAAAAATGATACGTAGAAGAAATATTCTTTAATAAAAGTTTAAAAAAATAATTTTTTCTAAACAACTCTAACTCATCTTTTGTACAAATAAATAAATCAACAACTCTTTTTTTCTCTTTTATCTCCATTAATTTCTCAGTTAAGTAATCAATCTCTTTTAAAGAATCATCATACACTTTATCAGCATAAAAATTAACCACTTTTCGAACAAAATCATTTGGTAAAGACTTATTTTTCTTATTTAACCAAGCATAAGTTTCATTAATAGAATCAAAATGAAATACCCAATTTTCTGGAAGCGACTTGATTTCTGTTAAATCATAAATCATTCCATTATATCCTTCTTTATTAATAAGAAGTTCTCCCAACTTTTCTAAAAATATATGATAAATTCCCTTTTTAAATAAATATTCTTTTTGTACGTCTGTATAAACAATTGTATCAGTTACTAAATTAGTTATAATATAATTAATTTGCTCTTTTCTTTCTATAATTTCTTTTTTTTCAGAAATAAAGAGAACTGGTTTTTTCTTTTGAAAAATAGTTTTATTTATACTATCTGTATCTTGAATATAAAGAATAGTACTCACTTCATTAAAATCATAATCCATCAAATATGTCACATAATCTATTTTTTCTCTTTCCATATAATATAGAATCGCTTCATATAAATTGCTTTTTTGACTTGCTTCTACAAGTATTTTCGTTTTCTTCATCTTTTCCCCTCTACTTCATCGCTTCTTTTAAAGGCACAGCTAATTTATGAAGTTCTTCAAAACAGGCTTTAGCTTTAGCAATTTCTCTTTTATTCATCGTAACATAACCTCTTGAAGTTCCATCACTAGGCAAATCTACTAAAAGAGCATAGTCATCAATTCCAATCCATCCTTCTTTTATTACTTTCAGAAGTTCTGGATATTTTTCTTGTACTAAATCTAAATCAACAAAGTTTGTGATAATTTTATTACTAGCCAAATAGCCTTGAATATATTTATTTTTCTTATATTGTTTTAAATACTTTTTACTAAAAAGGAAAATCCGCTCCATTTTAACGCCTCTGTCAACTGCATCAAAATTGCTTTGAATAAATTTTCTTTCTGCAGGATCTTCATTCCATTCATTTTCCATCATAGTCGAAATAATCCACATTTCAGAACCTTTTTTTGTTTCTGTAAAAAACTTATCTAAAATACGATAGAACTTACCAGAATCCAAATCTTCTGTTTTCGATTGTTCATCAAAAGATAAGTAACCACCATCTGATACTAAAGAAGTTCCATTAGAATATTTATGTCTTGTCAACATTAAATAAATATCATCTGCTATCTCTTGTGGATAACCAAGTCTTTTCATTGGAATAGATTCTTTTGTTTTATTGAATGTGTCATCAGTCTCCATAACGCCACCAATCCAACCTGCCACAACCGAATTAACTCTTACTCCATACATTTCTGTATAAATATTAGCAAATGTTTTCATTAAGTTCTCCTTAGCTGCTTGTGCAGAAGCATAAGCACTCGCTCCAAAAGACCCACGATAGGCTTCAATACTATTAACAAGGACGATACTCGATTCAAAGTTCATCTTTTTCACTATTTCTCGAACAAGTAAATTAACAGAAAATAAATTAACTTGATAACTTTTTTCAAATTGGTCATAATCAAAATCTAAAGAATCTTCCAGTTCAAAGAATATTTCCATAAATATAAAACCATAAACATCCTTTTTAATCTCATTTACCGCCTGTAAAAGTGTTTCTCGTTTAAAATAATCAACTGCTTTTAATTCAATATCTTCTTTTTGTAAGGCTCCATCAATTGGACTATCTTCTTGATATAGTCCAATAATATAAAAACCTTTTTCAAGTAATATTTTAGATAATTCAATACCAATTTCTGAATTTATACCAGCAACTACGACAATTTTTTTATTTGTCTGCTCTTTTGCATAATTCGTTCTTTTATCAATCGGCTTACTTATATCTTTAGGTATATTCCATCTTCTCCCTGTTTTGAAAGCCCCTGGTATACGATTATGATTCAAAAGGTTTACAATACGCCTTTCACTAATATCCCACAAAATAGAAGCTTCTTTTACAGTTAAATAATCCATCCCCATCACCAATTACATATTATACCGAATTAAGAACAATGTCAATTAATTCTATAAAAAAAGACATTTTTTCAACGTCTTCAAAAAAATAATAATAAACTTAAATTTCTTTTACCATAGCTTCAATTGCTCTTCCTCTATGAGAAACTTTATTTTTTCTTCATCACTTGCTTCGCCAAAGTTTTCTTTAAATCATAAGAATAAAATAAACAATCATAACCAAAGTCAGTCTTTCCTCTTTCTTCTAATTTTTTCAATAGTTTTTCCCTGTTTAAAGACGCATTATTAGAAAATCCTGCATACCTAGCACTAAATCCAGGCTCACCATTTAAAGTATCTACGCATAACCCACTATCTTCTGATACTACAATATACGTAAGCCCTTTCTCTTGTAAATATTGACTTATTGTTTTTGCTTTAATAAGAGCATTTTCTAAAAACGTCTCTCCTATCCCAGGAATATCTTCTAAATATCCTATCTCCTCTAAAGAAATAACTTGATAATCTGTTAATACTTCTCTAAATTCCTTTAATTTATGTTTATTTTTGGTAGCTAAAACAATGGTTTGCATAAAACATTCTTCTTTCTATCTTTCTATATTTCGAATGTGTCTTTCATATTTTGGATCATAAGCAGGTGTAGTAATGAGTACCTGCTTTAAATTCCCCTTGTAATAAATTCTGGTTCCAGGTTCTACAGATAAAACATCTCCTTTTTTAACAGGAACTTCTTCATCATCTAAGAAAAAAACACCACTTCCCTCTAAAAAAAGATAAGTAAATGTACTTTTATCGTGCACGAACTCTTCAAAATGTCCTTCTTCTACTGTTTCTATTACAAAAGACAAATCTTGATTAATTGGATTATATCCTATAAAATCCACACCATTTTTTTTAAATCTTGTCGTACTTTCAAAGTCTATTTTTCTATATTTTTTTGCCTTTCCACTAGATTGTTCCAAAAAACAAATCAACTCCTTCTATAACGCTTATTTATACAAAAAGTATAGCATAAAAAAGAAAAAAATACTACAAAGGTAGACTAGTAAAAGAATTGTATTTCAATAATTAAATAGTTATTTTCATATTTTGCTTTTATCTTTCCATGATTTAACTCTACTAATTGTTTGGCAATAGAAAGTCCAATACCATTTGCTTTCTTAGCACTCGAAACTGTATAATAACGCGCAAATAATTTTTCTAAGCTAGTCGGATCTAATTTGTATGTTTTATTAGAAAAAACAATAGTACCATTAGAAAAAAGTTTAACACAGAAGTTATTTTCTCCATATTTAATGGCGTTTGAAATAATATTTTCAAAAATTCTTTTAAGCATATTTTCATTTAATAAACAAATTACTTTTTCTTCACATATTTCAACATCAGGAACCATATTGTTTTCTTTAAATAGGCTATAAAAACTTGCAATAGCATCTTCTAAAACATCATTTATACAAATATTTTCTTTTTTTATTTCCGTTTGTATATCAATACTTTTTGAAAAATCAAAAAGTTGCTCTGTCAATTCTGTCAAATCTTTCACTTTTCTATCAATAATACTTAAATATTTTTTTTGTTTAGCATCTAGATTATAATTATCCATTAAATCAGCATACCCTCTTATAGCAGTAAGAGGTGTTCTTAAATCGTGAGAAATATTTGTTATTGATGATTTAAGTTCTTTATTTCCATTTTTATATTCAAGTTCTAACTTTCGTAATTCCTTTAAGCTCTCATTAAGTATATTTGCTAATTTCTTAAGTGCGACATCATTTGTACTAATAGTAATTAAATTATTTGTATCTGATTTTAAAATATTTATTAAAGTTTGACCGATATTATTGATTTCATTTTTCATTATTAAAATTTTAAAAGTTAAGAATATTGATATACATAATCCTATCAAAAATAAACAAAACCAAATACTCATAATAATCACCTTTCTACTTTAATTCTTTTTTCTTAAATAAAACTAATCCTGTACCAGTAAATACTAGCAAAATTCCTGCCGAATAAAGTGGTAATATTTTTAAATTTGGAGCAAATCTTCCTGCTAATTGAAACATTTGCCCTGCTGGGTTAATATCAAGTAGGGTTTGATATACTTTCCTTTTTAATTCGCTTGGATATTTTGGATTAGGTTCTTTTACTATTTCAAATGCTTCAGTATCTCCATTTGTTATAGATACTGTTTCAATAAACTTTGGTGCTTGTAAAATATTTAAACAAGTAAGAGCAGTCATCATTAAACCAAATGCTAACATAATACTAACTATTGCTGTAATTGTTTTATTTGAAATTAGCATTGCAATAAATGTAAATATACTAGAATAGGCAATTACTGTTGCAAAGACGCAACCTATCAACATTACTAATTTTGAAAAAGGTATTGTAACAGTATCAAATAAAGGTATTCCAACACTAGCAATCACTATCAAAAATAAAATATAAGAGAACAAACTTGTGATAACAGTTATGATTAAATTAGATAAATATATATTTGTTCTTTTATGTCCTATGCTAATCTTATTTCTTATTGCTCCATCAGAATATTCTACTCCTAAAAATAGACTTGTAAATATAGCCATTACAATCCCTATAATTGTAGAATAATTGAACATAAGTTGTTCTACTTCAATAACTTCTCCATATTTTTTCATATCACTATATTGTGTATAAATCATAAATAATGCAAGACCAATGCTAAATATAGTTAGTAACCAAAATAATTTATTTTTTCTTAATCTTGTAA
>CAOJRT010000058.1 GCA_948442255.1 uncultured Caryophanales bacterium
GTACAATAAAAGTAGAATAAAAATAATAGGAGAGTGTAGTATATGAGAAGTAGAAGTAGAGCATCTTCAAAAAAGAAGATACTAATTTTAAGCCTCCTAATACTTTTATTATGCATGAGTATTGGGTATGCTTACCTTTCTCAAGTTTTAAAGGTAGGAACATCGGCTAAGATAGGAAAGAACACATGGGATGTTCATTTTGAGAATGTCGTTATAAGAGAAGGCAGTGTAGAAGGAAGTTCCACAATTGGTAGTGATAAAATGAGTATTATTTCCACAGTAGAACTAAATAATCCAAAAGAGTTCTATGAAATATATGTGGATATTGTAAATAGTGGTTCTATGGATGCCAAACTAGAAAGCCTTGTAAATACGTATTTAACAGATGTGCAAAAGAGATATTTAAATTATACAGTGACATATAGTGATTACGTAGCGATAAATAAAGATGATTTATTAAAAGCAGGAGAGAAAGAAACAATCCGAGTACTAGTGGAAATGAAAGATATTGTAGATGCTTCTTATCTTCCAAGTGAGTCAGTGGATTTAACTTTAGAAACAACTCTAAGTTATGTCCAAAGTGAAGGTGAAGGAGTAGAAAGGACAAAGAACTCTTTATATAACCAAATTGTTAAAGAAACACAGCCAGATACAAACATTAATTTTGGTGCTTTTTCCAGTGATAGTAATGGAAAAGGAGTGTATACGTTTTCTAGAACAAGCAATACCGCATACCCTGTATATTATTACCGAGGGGAGGTAGAAAATAACAATGTTATATTTGCTAACTTCTGTTGGAAGATTATACGTACGACCAATACAGGAGGAGTGAAACTCATCTATAATGGAACACCAAATAATGGTGTATGTAACAATACAGGAGATGCAACAGAAATAGGAAAGGGTGCTTTTAATACAGAGGGGAATGATCCTAAATATGTAGGATACATGTACGATAATAATACAATAGACTCCACAATAAAAGGAGCAATAGATGAGTGGTTTGCAGGTAATTTAGTAGATTATCTAGAATATTTGGAGGACACTCCCTTCTATAATGAGAGAGATTATGTTGAAGGGGAAGGCTTTCCAATAGCTTTTGCCCCTAGAGTAAGAGTTTTTGGAACTAAGATAATCAATTTGTATGAGATTGTTCCTAATACATCGATAAAATTGGGAGCTGCTTTAAAAAGTGATATCTTTACTGTAAGTAGTGATATTGGTAATGGAGCTCTAGCTTATCCAGTAGGCCTTATTACATCTGATGAAGTCGTTTTAGCTGGAGGTAGAGCCTGGTTTGATAATGGAGATAATAACGTTAATGAAAAATATTATTTATATTCTGGAAACTTATATTGGACACTTTCACCTGCACATGTATATTCTAACCCGTTTTCGATACGAATGCTTCCTGTTTTTCCAAGTGGTTTTTTTAGTGGAAATGAAGTTACTGATTCAAATGGAGGAGTTCGACCTGTTATCTCATTATATTCTACCATTCTCTATATTACAGGAAATGGATCGGTTAGCCAACCTTATGTTATACAAACATCGTAAGAGGCAAAAGGTTTTCTTTTCCTTCTTTTTTTTGTATAATGGAAAAGGTGAAGTATATGTTATTTGAGGAATTAAATAAAAAATATGATAAATTACAAAAAATATATGGGGATCCTTCTTTACATTCTATTTATAATGGAGGGTGTATGGAAAACCCAGATGTTTGTTTTGTATTTATGAATCCTACAGGAAGAAATATTGCTTCTAATCCTTTATGGGAAGGACCTTATTACCCTTGGCTTGGTACTAAAAACATATGGGATTTATTTTTGGCGGTTCATTTAATCGATCAAACAATTTATGAGGAAATAAAAAGTAAAAAGGGGACAGAATGGACACCTTCTTTTTTAGAAAAAGTTTATGATAATGTTAAAAAGCATCGTGTTTTTATCACAAATTTAGGAAAATGTACCCAAATAGATGCTAGACCTTTAACGAATGCTTATTTTCAAGACTATTTACCTTTACTTGAAAAAGAAATTGATTTTATTCGTCCTAAGATTATAATTACTTTGGGAAATCAAGTAAGTTCTTTATTTCTAGGACAGACAATTTCTGTTTCGAAATGTCGTAAAATGTGTTTCTCCAAAACGATAAAGAAAAGTACTTATCTCTGCTTTCCTGTTTATTATCCTATAGGAAATGGAAGGTTTAATATAGATAAAGCAATAGAAGATATATCGTATATTTTATTACATTATCTAGAAAGGGATTAAAAAGAAAACATATTCATCTAAGTAAAAATAGTGTATAATAGGGATAGGTGGGTGATGAGCATGAGAGAAAAATATCTTGATGGGTTAATGGGATTTGCTATTGGAGATGCTATGGGATTCCCTGTAGTAAATAAGACTCGTGAAGAATTACTTGCAAATCCTGTGACAAAAATGATTCCTCATGATTTGTATAAGCAACCAGAAGGAACGTGGAGTACCTTAACATCCCTTTTAATCGCAACAATAGACTCTGTTAATGTAAAAAATACCTTTGACTATATGGATATTTCTTTAAAGTTTTCTGCTTTTAAAAATCATGCGAGTTTTACTCCTTATAATGAAGTTTTTTTTATAGAAAAGACAACTAAAGATGCAATCGATTTATATGAAGAGAAAAGAGAGAATCTAGTAGAGTGTGGAATTTCGGATTCTTTTAGTAATGGTTCTCTTATGCGTATTTTACCTGTTGCCTACTATGCTTTAGAAAATAAATTAAAAGACGAAGAAATATTTGCTTTGACGAAAGATTTATCTTCTCTTACTCATAAAAACGATGTTGTTTTGATGGGATGCTATTTATTTATAAGATATATTATTTTTTTGTTAAATGGGAAAGATAAGTTTTCTGCCTATAGTATGACTAAATGTGTAGATTATAGTATGTTTAGTGAAGATGTTCAAGGGTATTATAATCGTATTTTAAAAGAAGATATTTCTAAGTTAAATGTAAATGCAATTCATTCTTCATCTTCTGTTGTCGATACTTTAGAGGCATCTTTATGGGTTACATTAAAATCTGAAAACTTTATCGAAGCAGTTATAGGGGCAGTTAATCTAGGAGAAGACACTTCTTCTATAGGAGCTTTAGTTGCTTTTATTGCAGGATTAGTCTATGGATATGAAGCCATTCCAACAGAATGGAAAGATACTTTAGTTAGAAAAGAATACCTTCTTGATATATTTGAAGAATTTAGTGAAAACAAATATGATATATAGAAAGAATCATCTTTCTTTTTTTATTTTGGCTGAATGTTTTATGTGAATAAAATATTTTTAAAACTTCCTAAATAGGTTTAGAAAGGAATTTTATTTATGTATTGTAGGAAAGTTGAGATAACAGGGATTAATACAAATGAGTTAAAAGCATTAAGTAATGAGGAGATGACTTCTCTTTTTCAAAAATTTCAAAAAGGGGAAAAGGATGCTAAAAATCGCTTGTTTGAAGGAAATATTCGTCTTGTACTAAGTATATTAAAACGCTTTAATACAGATGAGAATAATATCAATGATATGTTTCAAATTGGATGTGTGGGACTGATTAAAGCGATTGATAATTTTGATTTAAATGTGGGGGTTTGTTTTAGTACGTATGCTGTTCCTTTAATTTTAGGAGAAATGCGTCGTGCTAATCGAGATTCTACTTCTATACGAGTTAGTAGAGGAATAAAAGATTATGCTTATAAAATATTATCTTTTAAAGAAGATTATATTAATCAATATGGAGCGGAGCCTAAAGTAGAAGAAATAGCAGCTGCTTTAGGAATAGAAGAATACTTAATTCCCTATTGTTTGAATTCATTGCAAGAGCCAGTTAGTATTTATACGCCGATTTATAATGATGGGGGAGATACTATTTATTTAGTAGACCAAATTAAAAATAAAGAGCCTTTGTATGATCGTGATACAATGCTTGCTTTAAAAAAGGCGCTCGCCAATTTGAGAGAAAGAGAAAGGGGAGTCATTTATGGGAGATATTTTGTAGGAAGAACACAAACAGAATTAGCAAATGATTTACATATTTCTCAAGCACAAGTTTCTCGTATTGAATCATCCGCTTTAGAGAATATAAAAAGGATGGTTAAATAATCTATACTTTCTCTTAAGCAAAAAGAAGATGGAGAAACATATAATTAAGTGGTGATTATATGTTTTTATCTGAATTACAAAATAAAGATATTGTTAGTACAAAAGATGGACGTAAATTAGGAAGAATTATTGATGCAGAGATTAATACGCAAGGACGTATTATTTACTTGATTGCAGAGCCAAAAAGAAATATAAAAAAAATAATGATATCTGCCCAAGAAACTAAAATCTCTTTTGATGATATAACGAAAATTGGGGAAGATGTTATTTTAGTGAATATGTGATATAATAAAATGCAGAGGTGGCAAGTGTGAATAGAAGAATATTAATAGTTTCTGCCTTGGTTTTACTATTGGACCAAATAACAAAAACGATTGTAGAGACCTATTTTAAATTAAATCGTAGTGTAACATTGATAAAGAATTTTTTTCAATTAACATTATGTCATAATGAAGGTGCCGCATGGGGGATTATGAGTAATTATAAGATTGTTATTATCTTATTTACTATGCTTGCTATCTTACTCATCTATCATTTTATTTATTGTTTTAAAAGAAATAAAAGAAATGATGTAGCTTTTGGATTTTTGTTTGGTGGATTAGCTGGGAATTTAATTGACCGCATTATTTTTGGTTATGTTAGAGATTTCTTTGATTTTTATTTATTTTCCTATGACTATCCTGTATTTAATGTAGCTGATATTGCTATAGTGTTAGGAGTATTTCTTCTTATTATAGCTGTGTTTAAAGGAGAAGATTTAAGTGAAAATAGAAGTAAAAGGAAACACGGAAAGACTCGATAAGTTCTTAGCTTTAGAAACGAATTATTCAAGAGCTTTGCTAGTTAAGATGTTACAGGATGAGTATATATTAGTAAATGATAAAACGGAAAAAGCTTCTTATAAAGTAAAAGTAGGGGACATTATTCAAATAAAAGACGGATATGTTGAGAAAAAAGATATTATTTCTACGCCTATGGAACTTTCTATTGTTTATGAAGATGAAGATATTCTTGTCGTTAATAAACCAAGTGGAGTAGTTGTTCACCCAGGAAGTGGGAATTATGATAATACTTTGGTGAATGGGCTTATGGATTATACAAAACATTTAAGTGATTTGAACGGAGAAGAAAGACCTGGTATAGTACACCGAATTGATAAAGATACCTCAGGACTTTTGCTTGTTGCAAAAAATAATAAAACACATCAGATTTTAACAGAATATTTTAAACATAAAGAGGTAAAAAGGGAATATATTGCATTGCTTTGTGGAAATTTTCCTCATGATACTGCTTTAATTGATGCTCCTATTGGAAGAGACCCAAAAGAAAGAAAAAAAATGGCGGTAATAGCAACTAATGCTAAAGAAGCGATTACCCATTTGAAAGTTATAAAAAGATATAAAAATTATACTTTGGTTCGATTAAGATTAGAAACGGGAAGAACACATCAAATTAGAGTACATATGCAGTATATTGGGTATCCTGTTTATAATGATCCTGTATATAATACGAAAAAATCGACAGACTTTGGACAATTTTTGCATTCTGCTACCATGGATTTTTTACATCCTATTACAAAAAAAGAGATGCATTTTGAATGCCCTCTGCCAGATTATTTTCAAACTTTTATAGATTCATTAGAAACAAATCAAAAATAATAAAAAACATGAAAACAATGTATATAAAATAGGGAATAGATAGTAATTTATACTTATCGTATGTGTTCTTAATCTCAAAATTTAAAAATATAGTATTGATTAGTAATAGGAAAATATTTACTAAGCTGAAGAGAAAATCTTCAAAATAAAAAAGGAAAGCTACGAAAGAAAAAGAGAGAATAAAGTTAGAACAGACAAAGAATAATAAGTCATTTTTCATTTTTCTTTCATGAATAATATGAAGAAATAAAAAGGATAATAAACATAAAACAATAAGATATAGAATTACTAGATATTTCATATTTCACCTCATACTAAAAGGTATGAATTGTGATATAATATATGATAATTTTTAAAATAAATTGTAAATAAGCCGTTCTATTTTACTAAAAGAAGAAAAAAATAATATAATTTGGTATAATATGGTTAGTGCAAGGAGGATATTATGGCAACAATCGTTATGAATAAAAAAGATGAAGTTATTATGAAATTGGTTCATTATTTCATCACAGAAGAGAATTATAATCCCATTGTTGTAAATGGAGTAAAAGATGAAATTTGGTTAGAAAATACAGAAGGACCATATCGTATTGTGCGTATTAATTCTAACAATATATTTAATAAAGAACAGCTACAATATGACCATTTTAAAATTGAGAATATTGTGCATCAAATTAAAAAGAAAACGCTTTCTTTTCAGGTGAATACTTTAAATATATTATTGAATGTAAATGAAGATTTAAAAATAGAAGAAGAGAATAAGCGAATTAATTCTGTAGTTATTTCAAATAATGATTTAAATATAACAAATAAAGATATTTTAGAGGCTTTCCCTCATATTAATGACAAGCTTTTAAAGGATACAAATGGAGTAGATTTAATTATTAATGTAACGAAGGATATTAATAAAAAAACAGAAGAAACAAATAAACGATACGAAAGAACCTTTAAAGCAAAAAAGATTTTTATTACTCCTTTATTAATCACTCTATGTATAGCTTTATTTCTGGCCGCCCTTTTTATTGATGGCGTAGGAGCTATTAGTAGTGTGAATGTTTATACTTCTTTGAAATTGGGAGGGAATACCTTCTTTTACACAGTTGGGAATAGAGAAATCTTCCGCTTGCTTACTTATATGTTTAATCATGGATCTTTAATTCATTTATTAATTAATATGTATTCTCTTTATATTATTGGGACACAGCTAGAAACCTTCTTGGGAAAAGCAAAATATGTTACAATTTACTTAGTAAGTGGAATTTGTGGAGGTTTATTATCTTTACTAATCTATCGCTCGTCTGGCATTGTTTCTGTTGGAGCGTCGGGAGCTATCTTTGGTTTGCTTGGAAGTTTATTATATTTTGGGTATCACTATCGAAATTATTTAAGTGGAGCATTAAAGTCGCAAATAATTCCAATTATTGTTCTCAACTTGGCTATTGGCTTTCTTCCTGGTATGAATATTGATAATGCTTGTCATATTGGGGGACTGCTTGCTGGAGCCTTATGTACGATGGCTTTAGGAATTGATGAAAGAAGCAAAAAACGTGACCGAATTAATGGTGTAATTTGTTTGTTAGGATTTATGGCTATCTTAGTATATTTATTATTTTTTAGATAAGTGTTTTAGACACTTATCTCAGACTGTTGACAAAGAAAAAACAACAGTCTTTTCTTTTTGTCAAAAAT
>CAOJRT010000059.1 GCA_948442255.1 uncultured Caryophanales bacterium
TGGTATAATATTTTTATAAATTTAGTATTGACAAAACTTAGATAGTCAATTTATCAATGACACGATAAGTAGCATAATTGTAAAGTGATGTTGCTTTAAATAATTGTTTTTAAATAGTATATTAAACTTGTTAGTAGGAAACTTAAAATATTTATCGAAACTTATAGGATTTCTATTGATTATCTTTTAGATGAGAGTAAAAGATTAGAATATCCTATGAAAAGAAGATGTTTAAGATGCAATATTGAAATGATCGAAAATTTTGATATTAAAGTTAAAGGTGCAGGTTATGGAATTAAAATAACTCAACAAGGTTTATTTAAAGATAATTTAGGAAAAGTACAATGTGCGATATATCTAGAATGTGGATATAAGGTAACTTATATCAAAGATACGAACAAAGTAAAAAAATGTTGAAAAAGTAATCGATAATTTACAATTTATGGAGGTGATACTATTATTGAATTTTTTAATAAAATAAGAACTCCTGATAGGAGCATGACATTTAAAAAAAAGATTATAAACACTTTATTAATATTATTATTAGGAATAGTATTAGGAATACTTTCAAAATGGTTAGATGACTTTAGAGATGATGGTAAAATATTATGGCAGATTTTAAATGGTACTTTAGATTTGAGAGGTATTTTTTCTGAGTTTGGTATATGGATATTTATTGCTACTGTAATATCAGTGTATAGTAAGACACCATTACGAGCGAGTTTAAATGTTTTCTTGTTTTTTATAGGAATGACAGTGAATTATCATTTATATACGATTTATTTTTCTGGTTTTAATCCCAAAAGATATATGATGATATGGTACACTATAACACTATTTACTCCAACACTTGCATTTTTCTGTTGGTATGCCAAAGGAAAAAATAAGATTTCATTAGTTATCAGTAGTTTGATACTATGTGTAATGATTTTTGCTTCATTCAACATAGGAATGTGGTATTTTGATCTAAAAAGTATAATTGATTTATTAATTTTTATAGGAACAGTTTTTATACTATATGTAAGTCCTAAAAATTGTTCCATTAGTTTAATAATTTCTTTTATATTAGCATTTGGATTTAGACTTTTAATATTATAATTTATTGAACTCAACTAAGAGTAGGTGTAAAAAAATAATTAAATAATATATATTTGTTCTTGAGAGGAGAAAAAAATATGAATCAAGAGCGTATTGGAAAATTTATTGCAGAATGTCGAAAGAAATAAAAGTTAACACAAGAAAAATTAGCAGAGAAATTAAACATTACTTATAAAGCAGTAAGTAAATGGGAATGTGGTAAAGGACTACCAGATACTTCTATTATGCTAGATTTATGCACTATATTAAAAATTAATGTAAATGATTTATTATGTGGTGAAAAAATTAAAGATAGCGATTATATGATTAGAGCAGAAGAAAATTTTATCAATCTAAAAAAGAAAGTAGATAGAGTTGTTAAAGTAATTAATATTGTTGGATGGATAATTGCTATAATTATGGTTATATTATTCATTGCTCATATGTATTTTAATTGGTTATATAGAGGTCCATGGGATGATTCTAATTTTAGTGTGATTTCAAATATTTTATTAGTTGTATCATCTATTGGTTTCTTAATTACAACGGCATTAAAATACGAAGTAAAAAAATAATAATATTAAAAATGTTAAAAGTTTTTGACAAAGTTCCAAAGCCCTTTGCTAGATTTGTTAAGTAATATTAATTTATAATTGTTGGTGAGAGGAGAATATAAAATGAAATTAGGAGAAAATATTTTAAAATTAAGAAAACAACAAGGTCTATCACAAGAACAATTAGGAGAAAAAGTAAATGTTACAAGACAGACAATATCAAATTGGGAATTAAACGAGACAACTCCAAACCCAGAACAATTGAAATTATTATCAAAAGCCTTAAATGTAAGTATTGATGAGCTCCTAAACAATGACATTAAAAGCACATTAGAAGAAAAAGTAAGCAACACACAAAGACTAGCAGGGATAATTATAACAATATTAAAAGCAATAGGGGTTTTACTTTTAGTTTTTATAATAATTGGCATTATTGGAGTTGTTTCTTTTATTAGTTTCAGAAAAGAAACAGATTCAATAGTTTCAGAATCAAGAGAATTAAGTTGCACTATTGACACCAACAAGTATACAATCAGCATATCAAAAGATAACTTTTATAGTTGTGATAGATGTGATGAAGAAATGCTTGATATTCTAGGAAGTCTAATAAATACAGAATCAATGGAGAAGAATGTTCAAAAAATAGAAGATTATTTCTTAAAAAATGGTGGAACCTGCGAATAACAGATTAAAATTTATAGCACAGATTATATTTATAATTTGTGCTTATTTTTGTATAATTAAATAGAAAAGCAAAGAGTAATTAGAAGGAGATTAAACTATGAAATGTAATATAGAATATATTGGAAAATCAAGACAAGGAATAACTAAATATTATTGTACTGCACATAAGTCTTTTGCTTATGATAAATTAGGAAACAAACTTGATGAATGTCTTTGGATTAATAAAGAAATATACGATAATGGATTAAATATCAAACAAAATGAAATAAAAAATATAAATATTAGATACGAAAATATATTAGAAAATGTTATACCAAAAATAATAATAAACGATAATGAATTTAATGGGATTTTAGAATATGACAATTCTATATTAACTTATAAAGATTTTGGTGGAATAATGTTAGCTAAATTAAATAATGTACCTTTAGAAATCGTAAAATGCAGTCATTGTGCTCGTTATCATTCTGATAATGGACGATTTGCCTATACATCACACAGAATTCACCTATGTTTATATTGTGGTCATTTATTTAGAGCAAAAGAAAAAAACATAGGAAGTGAACTTGCAATGATTTATAATATACCTGAAATAAAGTTAAAAGATAAATTGCTTAAGATTGATGATGCTTGTTGTGTAGAATATGATATGTTAAAAGGAACTTTACTTATCAACAATCAAAATGTTAACAAAGTTTTATTAAAAAATAAAGAACTTGATATTGTAGAGTTTCTAAATAATATTTTGGAAAATGAATTTTAATAACAATTTATTCAATTCTCAGTTTCTGTCCTGTGTATTTTAAATGAAATAAAGTAAAATTATTTTTTGAAAAGAGGGATTACAATGAATCAAGTGCGTATTGGTAAGTTTATTTCAGAACTAAGAAAAGAAAATAATATGACACAAGAACAATTAGCAGAAAAAATGGGAGTAACTGATAAATCAATAAGTCATTGGGAGAATCGAAAAACAATGCCTGATTTAACTATGTTGCCTACACTAGCAAACGAATAAAATGTTGAAGTATCAGAATTACTAAATGGTAGAAAAATGACAAAAGAAGAATTAATCGAATTAAAAGATACTATAGAAAGATTAATCGAGTATAGTCAAAATGAGATAATAGATAAAAGTAAAATATGGCAATTTAATTTAATAATAGGATGGTTTATTTTAGTTTTAGCAATACTAAATAACTATATTCATTTTTTAGGAGTCATTTTTACACCATACGCTGAAGATTTTGTACAAGGATTATTATATGGAATTGGCACTGCTTATGAATTAGTTTGTGTATATAATGTTACTCATGAACTTACTTTAAAAGAGAGAAAAAAACAAATATTAAAAAAATAAGTAACTAATAAATTACACTTTGAAAGTGAGATGAAATAATAATATTAACTTTGGATTTTCGTATATAGGTTTTATCTTTTTGCTAATGATAATATTATATGGAATAAAAATAAATTTAAAAATTATGATAAATATGTAAAAAAACAGAATAAAATATTACTACTATTTGAAAGAAGCAGGGAAATGTTAGTAACTTGTATATTATTGATAATTAATGACTTTAATATAAATAAAATCTCAAATTGGTCTCGTATATTGTTAATTGCATTTATTCTAATGATTTTATATGAAATATATTGGATAAGATACTTCAAAAGCAGTAAAACAATGAAAGATATGCATATTAGTTTATTAGGAATAGGACATATTGGAATACACTTAAATAACAAGAAAAAATTAAACTAAAAAGATACAAGTTATAGAGCAAATCGTATTTATGGTTTGTTCTTTTTTTGATATAATTAAAGAGAAAGAAAAATATAATTTGTACGTGAGGTAATATGAGAAAGTTATATATAGTTTTAATTTTGATATTTTGTTTTTCTTTTCTTTATATAACTAATGGAAATATTGTTTATGCTAAAAATAATAATATTGATTATGACAGTGTAAGTAAGGTGTTAGAAAAAGATATTAAAGAAAATCATATCCCTGGTATGGCAGTAATTGTTGTAAATCCAGATGAAGTAATATTTTCAAAAACTTATGGCAATTGCGAAAATATTGATACACCTTTTATAATAGGATCAATGAGTAAATCTTTTACTGCTTTATCTATTATGAAATTAGTAGAAGAAAATAAAATAGATATAACCAAACCGATTTCTACTTATATTGATACATCACTTTATTTTAAAAATAAAGAAGATGGAGATAGAATTATCATAAAGCAATTACTAAATCAAAATAGTGGAATTGGAACTTATCAAAAATTAGGTAATTTAAAAATAACGAAGAATTATGGGAAATATGAATATTCTAATGCTAATTATAATTTATTAGGAAAAATTATTGAATCAGTAAGTGATGAGAGTTATTCTGATTATGTTACAAAAAATATATTAGAACCACTTGGTATGAATCATACTTCAGCGACTTTAGAGGAAAGCAAAAAAAAGGGACTCATTAAAGGTTATCAAAACTATTTTGGTATTCCAATTGCAGAAGATCCAAATTATCCTACTGATGATAACTCATGGATACAAGTTCCAGCTGGTTTTATTAGTTCAAGTGCTAGTGATATGGGTAAGTATTTACAAATGTATTTAAACCAAGGATTAAACATTATTACAGAAGATAGTGTTAATAAAATGTTTTATGACAATATACCTCAAGATGATATGGATAGAGATTATTATGGAATGGGATGGGTATATACAAAGTATTATAGTAAAAAAGTTCTGACACATTCTGGACTTGTAGAAAACTATACTTCTAAAATGTTTATAATTCCAGAAGATAACATAGGAATTGTTGTTTTAGTTAATATGAATGATTATTTAGTTACTAATAACTTACTGGAGGATATAGTAAAGCCTATTTTAGGAGAAGAAAAACCAAATGTTCCAAATCATCTTTATTTGAAAAATCATTTATTATTAGATGCTATATATTTAGTTATTACTACAATTGCTATATATCCTATTGTAACCATTAGGAAATGGAAGAATAAAAATAAAACAAAGAAATTATATATAATAGATATTATAAGACACTTAATTGTGCCTTTATTATTAATTTTGTTACCAGCAGTTATAGCTGTTCCGTTTTGGGTTATTTGGAATTTTGTAAAAGATTTAGCCCTAGTTTTGATTGTAAATTTTTTACTAATGATTTCAGTTGGTTTATATAAGATAAGTTATTTGCTAAAAGAGATAAAAGAATTTATTAGGTAATTACAAATTACAAGTATAGGTCTTGTTGATAGTTTTAGAACTCTCGTTAAAGAAGTTGAGATTTTTTCCTGGTGACCAAACGGATTTCATGCGAGAGAAAGAAATATGGGATGGCGAATTGATTATATTTTTGTGTCAAAAATATTATAGAGACAAATAAACAGGAGAGTATTTAAAAGCTCAATTTAGTTCAGATTCTTGTCCATACAAAATGGAAATAGACATATAACAGAGAAATGAATGCAAAAGCAACACCAAGTTGAAGAGGAAAGTAAGTTTTTTACCTATTTTCTTTTTTTATGATATAATGATTAAAGTATGATAGGGGTATTAGAAGAATGGATGTGATCCCATATGGGCCTATTTGATATTTTTACAAAAAAAGAAGAAAATAACGTTCCTACAGAGCAAACCCAGACTCCTCAAACCGTGATAAATACAGAATCATTAACAGAAGAGGTTTCAAAGGAAACCAATATGGCAGAACAAACCATTTTATCAACAAATGCGATTGTAGAAAATCCACAGCCAGTATTAAATGAACAAGCTGGTTTAAAAGTGGACTTGAATGATGTTTTTGAAGGTGGTATGACAAAAGAGGATGAAATCACTCAAATTGTATCAAATCAAGTAACGCCGACTCAAGCGGTAGAAGAAATCCCGCCATTAGCAATTGATAATCCATTTCAGGAAGTGCAAACAAAAGAAGAAAATATAATGGAAATCGCTCCAACTATAGAAGGAGACAACCCTTTTGTGGAAAATTCTTCTCTAGAACAAATCCCTAATACAGAACCTTCTGTAAGAGAAGCAAACCAAGTAGAAGAAATCACTCCAACAAGGACAGAAGAAAATCCATTGGTCGAAAATCTCGCAGATCAACTACCTAATGCCGTGCCTTCGATACCAGAAATAAGCCAAGTAGAAGAAATTAGTCCAACAATAGGAGACAATCCTTTTGTAAAAAATATACTAGTAGAACCCAATCTAGCTGCTGCCCCTCTTTTAACAGAGGAAAAGCAAGAAATAGAAGGGAAACCAACTAATCAAGAAGAAAACTTATTTGCAGATACTATGCCAGAAGAAATCCCTGTAAGCGAAGTTTCTCTTTCTTCCATGGAAAACCAAGTCGTAGAAAATCCACTACAAGAAACAGAAAATATATCTGTTCAAGAAATAAATCCAATTCTACCAGAACAAAGAGAAGAAATTTCACCTATTATAGAAGAAACAAAAAAAATTTTACCGATAGAGGAAAGTGTTCCTCAACTAGAAAAAGAAAAAACATTAGAATTGCCTAAGATTGAAGAAGAAATTACCTTCCCCATTATACACGAAGAAGAACCACAATTAGTAATAATTGATGAGGACGAAGAAAATGTTTTTGAAACAGAAAAATCAGAAGAATTTCTCAATTCTTCTTTAGAAGAAAAAGAAAACGACGTAACAGAAAAAATACAAATTGCCCAAGATATAATAACAAAAGAAGAAGAAAAAATTTCTATTCGCTTTTGCGAGAATTGTGGTGAACTAATTAATTCTTATGTAGCTGTCTGCCCAAATTGTGGGGGAACTATTGATTAAAAATGGAAAAGGCATCAAGCCTTTTTTGTTGTTGCATTAATTATAAATTAAAAAGTCAAGTGCAACAAATAGAATAATTTAAATATAGTTCA
>CAOJRT010000060.1 GCA_948442255.1 uncultured Caryophanales bacterium
GTTCGTGCTGATAATAAAGAGTATATTCAAGAAGAAAAACAAAGAGAAATAGAATTAAGCAAAGAAAATGGTATTTGTTTAAGTAAACTTATTGAACTCTTAAATATATTTTATGAGGAGGAAAAAGTACAACACTTAATTCAATCCTTAATATAATCGAAAGAGATTCTGGAGATGTATTTATTCTTGATAGTGAAAAGAATAAAATAAGTAATGCTACAAGAGAAAAAATCGGGGTTGTTTTTGATGGTAATAACTTTCCAGAAGATTTAACACCAAAAAAATTGAATAATGTATTAAAAGCAATTTACAATAATTGGGAGGAAAAGAAATTTTATGAATTATTAGAAAATTTTTCTTTACCAAAAAATAAAAAGATTAAAAAGTTTTCTAAAGGAATGAAAATGAAATTATCTATAAATGTTGCATTATCGCATAAAGCACAATTACTAAATTAGATGAAGCAATAAGTAGGCTTGATCCTGTTGTTAGAGATGATATTTTAGATATATTATTAGACTTTGTTCAAGAAGAAAATAATTCAATTTTAATGTCTAGCCATATTACAAGTGATTTAGAAAAAATTGCAGATTACATTGTTTTTATTCATAAAGGTAAAGTGATTTTTGAAGAAACAAAAGATAACCTTATATACAATTATGGAATTATGAAATGTAAATTAAAAGAATTTAATGATATTGAGAAAAAAGATATAATAAGGTACAGAAAAATGGATTATGGTTATGAAATATTGATAAAAAACAAAAAAGAACTAGAGAAAAAATACCCAAATGTTATTATGGACAATATAAAAATAGAAGATGTAATGTTAATGTATGTAAAGGGGTGTGAGTAATTTGAAAGGTTTACTTTTAAAAGATTTTTATACGACAAAAGCGAATATTTTAGCAGCATTTCTTTCGTGCATAGTAATGGCTATTGGACTATCTATTGTAATATCCCCATCAGTAGTCATCATACTTGTTGCAATACCACTTAGTATGATTGTATCAAGTACAATAATATCGGATAAGAAAAATAAATGGACGCAATTTGCAATAACTTTACCAGTAACAAAAAAACAAATAATATCAAGTAAATATATCGCTTATCTATTTTGGATAGTATTAGGAATATTAGTAGGTAGTTTTGTTTGTTATATTATACTCAAAGTAACAAATAGTACAGATGAATATATAAATATATTTATGGTTTTTAGCATTATCATATCATTATGAAGTGGAAGTTTTATTATACCAAACTTTAATTAAAATAAAAAGCAAAGAGAGATTATTTTTATAATTTCTCTTTTTAATATTGACAACTGTGTATAATCTGTATATAATGCACATATACGACCGAGGTGAGTTATGGAGATCATAATCAGTAATTCAAGTGGTGTTCCTATATATGAGCAAATTAAAGAGCAAATAAAAGCAAAAATAGTATCTAACGAACTTAAATCTGGAGAATTATTGCCATCCATAAGAACACTTGCAAAAGATTTAAGATGTAGTGTAATAACAACAAAAAATGCTTATGAGGAATTAGTACGTGATGGGTATGTCATAACGATTCCCTCTAAAGGGTTTTATGTAGCAGAAGTAAATCTTGATGTTGCAAGAGAAGAACAGTTAAATAAAATTGAAAATTTGCTAGATACAGCAGTAACACTTGCAAAAACAAATAATATTGAAAAAAAGACGATAACAGAAATATTAGATATTTTATATGAGGAGGAAAAATAAATGGAAAATATTTTAGAAGTAAAAAATTTATCTAAAAAATATCCAGAATTTGAATTAAAGGATGTTAGTTTTGAATTGCCAAAAGGTATGATTATGGGATTTATTGGAGAAAATGGAGCAGGAAAAACGACAACTATTAAATCTATTTTAAATATAATTGGAAATTACAAAGGAGAAGTAAAAGTATTTGGTCTTGATAATAAAAAGAATGAAAGAGAAATAAAGGAAGATATAGGTGTAGTTTTAGATGATATGTTCTTTCCAGAAATACTTTTGCCAAAAGATATAAATAACATTATGAAAGATGTATATAAAAATTGGGACTCTGATTTATATTTTAAATACTTAATGGATTTTAATTTACCAAAAGACAAGCAAATAAAAACTTATTCAAAAGGAATGCGAAAAAAGTTAGAAATAGCAACCTCACTTTCCCATCACCCAAAACTTTTAATCCTTGATGAGCCAACAAGTGGGTTAGATCCGATTGCAAGAAATGAAGTAATAGATATTTTTAGAGATTTTATTCAAAATGAAGAATGTGGAGTATTATTATCAAGTCATATTACAAGTGATTTAGAACATATTGCTGATTATATAACTTTTATCAATGATGGAGAAATTATACTCTCAAAAACGAAAGATGAACTAATAGAACAATATGGAATTGTAAAATGTACTGAATCTGAATTTAATAAAATAGATAAGCAAGACTATATTAAGTATAAGAAAACAAAATATGAATGTGAGTTATTAGTTGAAAATAAAAATGAATTTAAGAAAAAATATAATATAAATACCATAGATAAAATATCATTAGAAGATTTAATGGTCTTAATGGTGAAAGGAGAAAAATAATGTTAGGTTTAATTAAAAAGGATTTCTTAATGTTAAAAGGAAATTTTAAAACTTGGTTAATTTTATTATTTGTATATATAGTTATGGCCTTTCAAGAAACAACGAATCTTTCTTTTTTACTTCCATTTATGTGTGTTGTAACAATGCTTTCAACATTTAGTTATGATAGTTATAATAAATGGGACGCTTATGTTTGTTCTTTACCAGATGGAAGAAAGAATAGTGTAAGAGCAAAGTACATAGCAACATTATTACTTATTTTTGTAACCTTGTTAATAACAACAATTTTAACGGTAATAATTGATTATTATCGTACTAATGCAGTAAATTTAGAAAGTATCGTAGAATCAATATTTGGAGCAATTTTTGCTACCACTTTATTACAGAGCATTATGTATCCTGCTATTTATAAGTATGGTGTAGAAAAAGCAAGAATTGCAATATTTATAGCTGTATTTGGATTTGCTTTAATTGGTGGTGTTTTATCAAAATATATTGATTTTGAATCCATTATACAAGGATTAGCATTTTTAGAAAACTATATAATGATGATTATTCCTGTGATTATAGTTGTAATGTTATATATTTCTTATAAAATAGCAGAGACTGTATATAAGAGAAAAGAATACTAAAATAATCTAATTCTATAAAAAATGAAATGGATGGGTTAAAGATGCTATGTTGGGAATTCTTTAAAATAATTTTTTAAAAGCAAATCTGATAGTTGCTATATTATTTAAATTATGACATTTATAAATGGCGAGATAAATCTTATTTCTTTAATTGTAATGATATTAGGATATTGTACTTGCAGGATTAAAAGTATTCAATGGGTACTATTGCTATAAATAGTTAGAATTTTAAAAGCACAAGTACTTTTGTTTATGATTGTATAATTATTAAGAAGATGAAAAATAAAAAGCAAAGTAGTTGATAAATAGCAATATGTAGAGGAGATGTAAATATGGCTTTTGATTATAAAAAAGAATATAAGGAATTTTATATGCCAAAAAACAAACCTAGTATTGTTGAAATTCCTAAAATGAATTATATTGCAGTTAGAGGGCAAGGTATTCCAAATGATGAAAATGGAGACTATAAAAATTCAATTGGACTTTAATACGCAATTGCTTTTACAATAAAAATGAGTTACAAAGGACCATATAAAATTGATGGTTATTTTGAATATGTAGTTCCATCGTTAGAAGGATTTTGGTGGCAAAATAAAGTAAAATACAAATTACAAGTCAATTTAGGAGTGTGTTAGGATTATAGCAGGAATTATAGTAGGAATATTTAATTTTTTATTTCTACTTTTTGCAAAAGATTTGGAAATAATAGTCTTCATATCAACATTTATTACTTGGATAGTAATTGGTGTACTAATTAGTTCAGTAGATTTTATACAAAAATATATTGAGCCATTTATGAATTAGATAAATTACAATCTATAGGGCAGATCAATAAAAACAGAAGATTTGCCTTTTTTTTGAAACTTTTTTCTTAAAAATAGGGATATTTATATTGTAGGTGATGAATATGGCTAGCGAATTGAACCTATATAAATTTAATGATATATATGATAAAACACATTTAGATTTACTTAAATATGTAGTTATTAAATGTCATAATATTAATGACACAAACGATATTATGCAAGAAATATATTTGGAGTTATGGAATATTTTAAATAAAAAGGAATTATCAAATATTAATATTAAAAGTTATCTTATAGGTATTGCAAATAATAAAATAAAAAAACATTATACATTGTTGCAAAGATTAAAAACAGTGTCTTTATTTGATACGAATGATAAAGATATAGAATTAATCGATACAATAAAAGATAAAGTAAATATTAATGATATTCTTATTAAAGAAGAGAATTGGAACACAATTTGGAAATATATTAAGAATAAAAAAAATCAAGATATTCCCAAAGTTTTTTATTTACATTATAAGTTAGAACTAAGCATCAAAGATATTTCAAAACTTTTAAAATCGAGTGAATCATATATAAAGAATTTAATTTATAGAACACTTCATGAATTACAAGATAATTTTGGAAATGGGGGTAACTATAATGACAAATAAAGAAAAACTAAAAAAGGCAATAGAACAAGATATTAACTCAAAAGATTGTTATAAAGAAATAATCAATAAGATAGAAAGAGGAGAAAAAACAATGAAGAAAAAAAATAATAATATGTGGAAATGGACTTTAGTGCCAATTTGTTTAATAGCTATAATAAGTGGCATATTGTTGATTAATGATAACAAAGAATTAAATCCTGATATATATAAACCAAATATAGAAACAAAAGATAATGTTAATTTATATATTAATGATGTAAGTAAAATGACTCAAGGAGTATTAAGTAGCGATGCAGATGTTAAAATAACAACTATTGAAAATATTTCATATTTTAAAGAAATAGTTGGTATAAAAATTCCAATCGATTTTAATAATAAAGAAGCACATGAAATATATGTTAAACCTGATTGGGATAGTCAAGAATACAATGTATTGCAAAATTACGTGGTTATCTATTCAAATACAGAGAATAATAGAAATATAATAGTTTCATTTTCTAAAGATAATAAACCTATTAGAGATTATTATTTTTCGGAAGAAGGAAGTAAAATGTCTAAAATAAATAATATTGAATTAAAAATATATAAATACAATGAATTATATTTTACGGAGTTTAATTATGAAGGTATCAATTTTGATATTGAAACTTCTAAAATAACAGAACAAGAACTAATTGATTTATTATTATCTATTATTAAGTAAATTTTTAATTTGCTGAAATGGAGGAATGATTATGAAATAGACAATAGGAACAATTATAATAATTGTTTTAGTATTAGGCATAGGAGCAGGTGTTGTATATAAAATCATCGAAAAAGATGTTACCGATAGAGAAACATTTGATTTTAAAACTGACACAAATGGTTCTAATGACATAGTAAGTCATAATGAGCATTCCTTTTATGGAAAAATACTTGAAGTATCTTCATCTTATATTATTGTTGAACCAAATGAAAAGGAAGAAGAGAGAAAAAGTTCAGATAAATTTCATATAGAATTGAAAAATAATAATACAATTTATAAAGTTGGTACTAATGTGAAAATAACTTATGTTGGAGGTATTAAGGAAAGTTATCCAGCCCAAATTGGTACAACTAAAATAGAGATAGTATCAGAAAAGTAAATTATCGATTAGGAGTGCAATTATGGGTTATGATAAATTAGAAATTGAAACAGTCTTTTAAAGATGGAAATATGATTTCAATAGAATATTCTCCAGAATTCAAAATAAAACATCACCTAACGCAAGATGTAATGAGTAATCTAGTGATAGAAATCTTTAAATCAGAGAAAACTGTTATATTCAATAAAAATGTAATTTATGATAAATTTTTGTTGGATAGTATTGAAGAATTAAATAATCTTTTATTGAGTAATACTAAAACATTAGAAAAAGAGGAATTATTTTATATTATATTGAAAGAATTATTGGAAAAATATGCCGATTTTAAGACAATATTAGAAGAATCAACATTAAAGACAAAAGAAATATGTGATTATATAGAAAAAAGTTATAGTGATGATATAACATTAGATGAACTTTCTAAAATTGGATGTATAAGTAAATATCATTTAATAAGACTTTTTACAAAAGAAAAAGGGATCACACCATATAAATATGTAGAATTGATTCTAAAGATATAAATTATTTTGGAATTGCAATATATGGAAGTAAAAAACAAGTGAACAAATTAACTAGTAGTATAGGTTTACTGAGATAATTATATTTTAAATGATAATTTATAGAATAGGGCAACCGCATAAAAATAATAAAAATTAATATTCAGAAGAAATAACATTG
>CAOJRT010000061.1 GCA_948442255.1 uncultured Caryophanales bacterium
GTGAACTATATTTAAATTATTCTATTTGTTGCACTTGACTTTTTAATTTATAATAGAAAAAAAGGATTATTTTTCCTTTTCTGTTAGTTTTATTTTTATTGTTTTCTTTCCTTCACATTTTACATTTTTATCACGCCATTCTACTTTTACTGGAAGTTCATATTCTCCGACTTTTAAATCTTTTAAATCAACATAGGCATCAATATTTTCTTCTTTTAAAGAATTTAATGCTTCTTCTGTTCCTTTTACTTTTATCTCTATTTCTGTATCCAAAGTAGATAGTAAGTTGGCTTGTAAATTTTGATTTAAATTTTTCATGACAATATTTTTTTTGATTGTTTTACTTAATATGTTATATTGTTCTGTTATTACTAAATTAATGCTTAGTTCTTTGGAAACTATTTCTATATTTGATATGGGGTTCCCTTTTTTATCAAGAGCAATTAAAGGTATATTTTCAAATGTATATTGTCCAGCTTCCTTAATTTTAAAATCCTTAGCAGCAAATTTTACTATAATTGTTTCCACCTTTTTTAAAGAAGAAGCACTTCCTTTTATTATAATATTCTCTCGGTCAGTTTTTATGGACTGGACTACTAAAAATTCATCTACAATCTCCTCTATACTATTTAGGAATTCTTTATTTTCCAGATCCACTTTTTTAATTAAAGATTCTTTGTTTTCTATTTTAATTTTTATTGTACTTGGTTCTATTTTATAATCTACATTTTCTTTTATATTATAGTCCAGTTTTATTTTAATCCAATCTTCACTTGCTTCATACTCTGATAAATCCAGCTTTATTTTGTGGTCTTCTTTTGCTATTTCTTTCACAGTTTTCTTTTTTCCTCCAAAGGTAATATTTACTTCTTTTGGTAATCCTTCTATTACGTATTTTTCTTCATTATAAGTAACTTCTAAGGGAATACTATTTATTGTTTCTGTATATATTCCACTCGTTGTTTCTGAATATATTCCACTCGTTATTTCTTTATTATCTTCGCTTTTATAATAATCTACTACTTTAAAAATAAGAAGACTTATAAGCATTAATAAAAGGATGATAATGCTAATTAGAACGATAACTATTATTTTCTTCTTTTTTTCTTGCATTTTTACTACTCTTTTCTATTTTTCTTTTATATGACTATTTAGTTCTTCTTCTATAGAACGATTTGTTTTCTTTAAATTTTGTTTTAGTAATGCTTCAATTTCTTGATATAATGCTTCATTTGCACTAGTTAAATCCTCAGTTACTTGCATTGGTTTTCCATAAGTAATTCTTAAATTTTTAGAACGAAAGCAATAATCTCCTGTAATGGCAAAAGGAATAATGCTTGCCTTTGTTTTTTTTGCCATAGAGACAGCTCCATATTTAAAATCTAACAATAATTTATCTTTTGTTTTATTTCTCGTTCCTTCTGGGAATAAACCAATTGCACCTTTTTCTTCTAAAATCTCTAGCGCTTGGTTTTTCGCCTCTTGGTCTTTTATGCTTCTATTTACTGGTATACATCCCACTAGTTTAAAAAACCATGACATCTTTCCATCAAAATATTCTTTTTTAGCCAAATAATGAATTGGTCTTTTAGTAGCCATAATTGTAAGACATTGATCAAATATATGTTTATGATTTCCGACAATTAGAATGGGGCCTTCTTTTGGTATAATTTTTTTGTTTATTATTTTAGGATT
Source organism: uncultured Caryophanales bacterium (assembly GCA_948442255.1). Classification (GTDB taxonomy): domain Bacteria; phylum Bacillota_I; class Bacilli_A; order RF39; family UBA660; genus Coprovivens. The sequence goes on from CAOJRT010000061.1 coordinate 1,696, forward strand.
ATAATAAAGGCGAAAAAGAATACGCATGATAGGAGTTAGTATTTTGTACCAAAATTCTTTTTTAAACTTCTTTTTTTTCATTTTTTTCTTTTGCTCTCTTTTCTATATTTTCTTGCTGTAATTTTCTAAAGTCTACTTTTCCTACAATTGTTTTAGGTAAACTATTTCTAAATTCAAATTCTTTAGGTATTGCATAATGGGCCAAATTCTTTTTACAAAGGTTTTCTAATTCTCTTTTTAGCTTTGGAGTTTCTTTATAGCCTTTTTTTAAGACAATATAAGCTTTTGCTACTTCTACTTTATAGGGATGTGGAATACCAATAACAGTAGAATCTAAAACAGCTTCGTGCGTTTCTAACACTTCTTCGATCTGAGATGGATAGACATTATAGCCTGAGGTAATTATCATTCTTTTTATACGTTGCTTATATGTGATAAATCCATCTTTATCCATCGAACCGATATCACCAGAATGTAACCATAAATTGCCATCTTTATGGATATGGAGAGCATCATTTGTTTCTTTTTCATTGTTATAATAGCCTAACATGACTGTTGGTCCTGAAATACAGATTTCGCCATCCTCTCCAGGCTTTACTTCTTCATCTGTTCCTGGCTTTACAATTTGTACGTAAGTTCCTGGCCACGGAATACCAATTGTTCCTGGATGAGATGCATATTTTAAATCAAATGAGATGGCCGCTACTGCTTCTGTCATTCCATATCCTTGGGTAAAATTGGTTTTTGCTCCATGACTATGTAAAAACTGGTTGATTTTATTTACTTTTTCTTTTTTTAAAGTGTCTCCTCCTGTTATTACATATTTTAAATCGGAAAGAGAGACGTTTGTCATACGTTCATTGGTCATTAAAGCCTCAAAAAGGGTTGGAACTCCTATTAAGACTGTTGGTTTATGTTTCGTTAGAAGTTTATCAAATTCACTTGCTTTAAATGATGGAATTAAAACAACTTTGGCTCCAACATTGAAAGCATCGTTGATACTTACTTCTAATCCAAAGCCATGAAAAATGGGCATGATACCTAAAACGATGTCTTTGTCATCCAAATCTGGGAGAGCGATTTTAGCTTGTATGGTAGCGGCATTAAAATTTCCATTTGATAAAACAATTCCTTTAGGATTTCCCGTTGTCCCTCCACTTTGTAATATAACTGCTGGTGTATCTTTTTTTACGGGTTCATCAGGAACTTTTTTGGTACTATTTTTTCCTAAGGCGATAAAATCTTTCCACAATATATAGGTGTCATCCTTGTGAGGTTTTTCTATTTTTCTTCCTTTAGTTAATTCATAGCCAATTTTAGTAAAGTAGGGCATTGCATCTTTAGGAGAGATTATAATGACTTTATATACTTCTGTATCATTTACAATATTTTTCAATTTACTATAGCATAAATCCATAGCAACTACCATGACTGTTTGATAAGTTATTAAGGCTTCTTTTATTTCATTTTCAGATAGCAGGGGATGCAACATATTGGCAACAGCACCAATTTTATTTAAAGCATAAAAAGCTATTAATGCTTCTGGAATATTAGCAGAGAGAATAGAGACAACATCGCCTTTTCTAATTCCTTGATTTTTAAAAGCTTTAGCACAAGCATTTATCTTATGCAAAAATTCATTATACGTTATATTAGTCCCAAAATATTCGATAGCAATATTCTTTTTATATTTTAAAGCATGTCTTTTTAAATATTGGTATATGGATTCATTAGAAAGTTCTATATTCATATGTTTTTTTTGGTAATATTTTTGCCATGGGGCATTTTGTTTTTTTTTCAAACCAATAAGATTTAAGAACTTCATATCTAATATACTCAATTTATCTCCTCTTTTCTATTAATTCTTCTGTAATAGTTTGCATGAATAAGACATTTTCTGTCGTTAAATCTTGTTTTACTTTAAATGGCTTTAAAAACTTGATTGTTAAACAATTATGAAATATCTTATATTTTCCTTTAATAATGAAAGGTATAATAGGAGCTTCTGTTTCTCTAGCCATTTTTACACATCCTATTTTAAATGGGAGGGTTGGCTTTTCCCCTCGATTGATTGTTCCTTCAGGAAAAATTCCTATGCCTTTTTCTTCTTCTAAGTATCTTATTGCTCTATTTAAAGCTGCTTTGTCATGGATACTCCTATTTACAGGAATAATTCCCAACTTATTAAAAATAATTTTTTTAAATCCTTTCGTAAGAGAATCTTTTGCTAAGAAATGGATAACCCTTTTCGTAGAACTCATAAGAAGTAAGCAGTCAAAGTTATTTGTATGATTTCCTCCTAAGACAAATCTTCCTTCTTTGGGAATATTTTCTAAGCCTATATAGGTGGGTCTAAATAAAATACGCATTCCTATTCTTATTATAGGTCTTACGATTTTATAGAGTATTGGTTCTTTCATAGTTTCTCCTAATCTTTTATATTCTATCTTTTTTCTTTTTATGCTATTCTTATTACTTTCTGTTTAAGATATATCTTTTATCTAGTGTTTTATTAAGAGCGATGGCGTTTTCTTCATCTTGTAGAATCAATATATACCACCAAGTTTCATCTGCAATAATTAAATCATCTGATTTGTTTAAATTATTAATTATTGCTTTTTTAGGCGAAAGAATCATTGAATAAATATTGTCTAAATCTATTTTTTTATTTAGTTCTAATTCTAATTCTTGCAAACTTAATCCCATATCATCTAAAGCTTGTGTCCCTCTATTATAAGTATAAGTACCTTCATAATAGTTATTTAATTCTGTATTCCCTGAGCGATTCCATTTGAAGGTTAAGTCCTCATTAAAATTGAATCTATCCCCCTCTTTTGTTTTCCAACTATTTTCTAAAAGAGAAATGCTATCTTTTTGACTAACTTGTGCTTCTTCTTGCTTTTGATTTTTTAACTCTCCTTTAATATTTTTTATTAAAACAGTAGAGATAACAAGTAACATGATTATCATAATGATTTGAAGAGAAAATTTAAATTCTTCTATTCGCGTTTGCCATTCTTTTTTATTAGGAATTCTTTTTTTCGCTTGCTTTTTTAAATCGTTTATTTTTTTGACTATAAATTCTTTTATTTTTATTTTAGCTTTTCCCTTTTTTACTACTAAAGGAATTTCTTTCGCTATTTTGGGAAGAGGTAGTTCCTCTAAAATTTCAATTTCTTCTTTTACTAAAAGGGTGGTACAATAACGACATTTTGTTGCCTTTTTGCTAATTGTTTTATGACATTTGGGACATTTCATATGGACACCTCTTTATTATATATAATCTTATCAAAAAAAAGAGAATTTATAAAGTTGTTTCTTTTTCATTATACTCTTTCTAATGCAATTATTATTTTTTCGTTTTTAAGATGTAATTGTAACTATCTCGGCACATTTCCTCAATGCTTTTTTTCGCACTCCATCCTAGTTCTTTTTTAGCATAGTCAGGATTCGCATAGATTGCCTCTACATCTCCAGGACGCCTTTTTACTATTTCGTAGGGAATTTCTATTTGGTTTACTTCTTGAAAAGTTCTTACTAAATCTAAAACACTATAGCCAATTCCAGTACCCAAGTTATAGCAGTCGATTCCTGTTTTATTGTTTATTTTTTCTATCGCCTTAATGTGTCCTTTAGCTAAATCAACCACATGGATATAATCTCTTACTCCAGTACCATCTTTTGTATTATAATCATTGCCAAAAATTTGTAATTTTGGCAATTCTCCTGTAGCAACTTTTACAATATAAGGCATTAAATTATTAGGTATTCCATTCGGATTTTCGCCGATTAAACCAGATGGATGAGCACCGATTGGATTAAAATATCTTAAAATAGCAATACTCCATTCTGGGTCAGATACGTATACATCCTGTAATATTTGCTCAATCATTAATTTTGTAGTTCCATATGGATTAGTTGTTCCACCTATACGGCAATCCTCTGTTAATGGCAATTTTTCTGGATTACCATATACAGTAGCAGAAGAAGAGAAAACTAAATTTTTACAATTAAATTCACTCATTACTTCAATTAAAGTTAAGGTAGAAGATAAGTTGTTATCATAATAAAGTATTGGTTTTTTTACACTTTCTCCTACCGCTTTTAGTCCAGCAAAATGAATTACTCCTTCTATTTTGTTTTCCTTAAATATAGAAGTTAGTAATTCTTTATTCTGTACATTTCCTTTATAGAATTTGACTTCCTTGCCAGTTATTTCTTTTATTTTTTCTAAACAAGAAATAGAAGAATTTAATAAATTATCTATAACTACTACTTCGTAGCCTCTTGCTAATAATTCACATATAGTGTGACTTCCGATAAATCCTGTTCCACCAGTTACTAATATTCTCATTTTTATTTCTCGTATAATCAATCTTATAGAAATATTAATCTATTTGATTGATCCCTTTCTATT
>CAOJRT010000062.1 GCA_948442255.1 uncultured Caryophanales bacterium
TCATTATTTTGTTTTTCTATTGTTAAATTTGGTAATAAATAATCGCCAACTTTTGCATAATTTAATTCCATTTTTTTATCTCTCCATTTCTTTATTTTTAATATTTTTTTCGTAAAAATCTACCGATTTCGTTTTGCTATTGTATTTAAAATAACCTTGTTCATTGTTTTTATCTATAACTTTAATAGTAAATCTATCTATTAAATATAAATCAAATTCAAGAATAGATAATTGCTTTTTTAGATAATCAAGAACTTTAAATTGCTCTATGGTATCTACTTGATTCTTTAAAATATTTTCTTTTGTTAATTGTTTCATTGCTAACTCCTTTCACTTTTAGGTTGCTTTGACTACTTCTTTTTTTAGGTACTAATAATAGAAAATCTTTAGAAACATTCCCCTCAAAATAGGGACTGCCAATTATACCATCTACATAGAAATGACTATGTGCTTTAGCAAAAAAATTATCAACAAATTCACTCGGATATTCATTATTTGTCATTTTTAAAATGGATAAAACATCATAATCTTTTTTCTTGATTTCTAATTCTTCTTCAGTTATTCCATTTAGATATTTAATGCCAACAGTATCATTTTTTAGAACAATATATAAGTATTTAATAAATTCTGTACTACTTTTTGTGATAAATTCATCAGTAAATTTTATATATTTAATATCAATGTTGTAATTATCATCTCTTGTGATTTCTATGCCAGATATAAGCCTATGAATCATATCTCGTTTGGCTTCTCTTGATAGTAAATTGTAGAAAAAAGTGAAGTTCATCATCTTAGTATTCTTGAATACTAATTTGTCATTTTCCTTTTTACAGTCTAATTTTTTTAGTAGTTCTGTTGTATATTCTTTTGATTCGTTATCTGGATCAAGAGTAATTTTCTTTTTGTTTAGTTTCTCAATTTCCCTTTTGATAATATCATTTTTATGGTTAATCGTTTCAACATCTAGGGTAGAACTTAAATATAAATCAACTAGTCTTTTTTCTTGTAATTTCAACTTTTCAATCGCTTTTTCAATTTCTTTTACATCATTACTTTTTGTAGAATTACAAGTAATAATTTCGTTATTTGTTCCCATCATAAAGATAGTTAATTCTTCTAAAACTCGCCTTAATTTAACTTCTATTTTCTCGGTATTATAATGAAGTCCATAGCCACTGCAATTATGATTTTTACATCTTAAATGATAATAAACTTTTTGTTTTCCATTTGGATATTTAAAAGATTCTGATGAAGCCATAATCTCGCCACATATCGGACATTTTACTAATCCTGAAAATAAATGAATAAACTCTCCATAGTTTGAGTGCTTATTTTTTACTAATACATTTCTAGTCGCATTCCAAGTTGTTTCATCAATAATCGGCTCACAATAGTCTTTTACTCTTAAAATATCTTGTTGTTTTCGCTTATACTTTCCATATTCAAATATACCGATATAAATAGAATTAGTAAGTATTTTATAAACTCTATCTGCTCTCCATTTACCAATTTTTAAATAAGCATTATTATCTTTCATAATTGTAGCAATACCTCTAGTAGAGTTTCCCTCTTGGCATAGTTTAAATATTTCTTTTACAACTTGGGCTTCGATAGGTTCTATTTCTAAATGTCCTGTATGTTTATTTCTAGCATAGCCGAAAGGCGCTTTACTAGGGTGAACTTTCTCTAGTGCCATTTCTTCCATTGCTCTCTTTGTTCTTGCACCGATTTCTTTTCTTTCTCTTTGACCAAATACTAAATTCATACCAAATATCATTTCACCATTAGCAGTAGATACATCATAAGGCTCTAAAATAAGTTCTATTTTAACATCGTGTTCTTCACAATAATTTAAAAGCCAAAATCCATCATAGTTATTTCTTGTAAGTCTATCTACTTTAATAGCGATCAACTTATCAATCTTTTTAGATTTAATATCAGCAAGTAATCTTTGCATTTCTGGTCGCATTAAATCCTTTCCAGAATGGCCTGCGTCATTATAAACATCAACAATACTATAATCGTTTTTCTCACAATATTCTTTAATCATACGAAGTTGTGAATCAATAGAATAACCATTATCTCTTTGGTCGTCGGTACTAACTCTCACATATACTGCACATCTCATAAAATAATCATCTCCTCACTTGTTTCCTCACTCAAAAGCAAAAAAACAGACATCAATTATGAAAAAAGTTAAAATTTTACGCATTTTTTACACTTTTTTCATTAGTTTCCTCATTAAAAAGGGCTTTTACGAAGTCTAATTTGAAAAATTAGTCCTCTCATCTGTTTCCTCACAAAAACAGAAAAAGTAAAGTCTAAAATTTTAATTTCTTTAAAATTTGTGTAATTTCTGATAATGAATATTTTTGATTATGCTCTTTAATATAAAATGGTTTGTTAGATATTTCGTTAATTTTATACTCTAGTATTGTAAGAGTAGTAGGATATGTAATTAGATACTCTGTAGGTTCTATAACTTGTAAATTAGTATGTAATAAGTTTTTAATTGTTCCTTTCTTAATTTTGTAAGTGTAATCTTTGATAACCTCCAAGATTTCGTTATTTGTCTTTAAAGTCTCCATAGTTTCAAATTCCAACATCAAAAAAGTCCTCCTTCCTAGAAAGAGAGCTAAAGCCTTTAAAAAAACAAAAAACTCACGAACACTCAATAGTCCGTAAGTTGTTTTCAATTGGAGCAAGTGAGGAGAATCGAACTCCCATCTCGACCTTGGCAAGGTTGTATACTAACCATTGTACTACACCTGCATATAAATGATAATAACATTATTTTAGTGTAATTTCAAGTGTTAATTGTAATTTCGTGAGGTGGAAATAAAATAAAAACTATGTTATAATATTTTATGTAAGAAGGAAAAAGATATGAAGAAAAAATTTGTTAATGTTATAAATAAATTTGTCACTCTTTTAAAAAGAGTTAGAAAGAACCTATCAAGATATCTATCTACTAATAGATTATTTTTAACTTTTATAATCTTTTCATTATTGAATACTGTTTTATTGCGATTTTTTACTATACATAATACTTTAGATTATAAACCTCTTATTTGTGATTTAGCTTTGATAGTCATCATAGGTTCTTTTGGCTATTTTGTAAAACCTAAGAAACAATTTAATTATTATTTTATATGGTTATTTATTTTCTCACTTATGTGTATTATAAATTCTATATATTATGTATTCTATACATCTTATGCCTCTTTTAGTTTAATTGCAGAGTTAGGATTAGTTGGAGATGTAGGAGATTCTTTGTTAGAAAAGTTACGACTTATTGATTTTGTTTATCTTATACCATTAGTATTGTATTATATACTGCATACCAAGTTGAAAAAAGGGAGTTATTATCATTTTGTAAGCAAAGTAGAAAAAAGTAAAAAGTGTTTTGTTTCTACTATATTGGTTGGAGTTATTTTACTGGCTTTTACTTTAGTTAATATAACGTACACTGATGCAAGTCGATTAGTAAAACAATGGAATAGAGAATATCTTGTGATGCGTTTTGGAATTATTTTATATCAAGGGAATGATTTAGTACAAAGCTTAACTCCTAAGATTAATTCCTTGTTTGGGTATGATGAGGCAGCTCGAACCTTTAAAGAATTTTATACTGCACTTTTTAAAGAGAATAAAAATAAGAAAGAGAACCAATATACAAATGTTTTAGAAGACATGAATGTTATTTTTATTCATATGGAAAGTATACAAGCTTTTTTAGTCGATATGAAAGTTAATGGTGTAGAAATGACTCCTACTATCAATAAATTATCTAAGGAAGGTATGTATTTTGATAATTTTTATCCACAAATTAGTGTAGGAACAAGTAGTGATACAGAGTTTACCTTAAATACTTCTTTAATGCCTGCTAATAGTGGTACTGTGTTTGTAAGCTATTATAAACGGAATTATGTTTCGATTCCTAAGTTATTAAAAGAAAAAGGATATTATACCTTTAGTTCTCATGCGAATGGTGCTTCCATGTGGAACAGGTCTGCTATGCATCCTAATTTAGGGTATGATGAAATGATTTTTAAAGACCAGTTTGGTGTTACAAAAGAGAATAGTGTTGGTCTAGGATTAAACGATGTAGATTTCTTTTTACAGCTACAATCTAAATTAGAGAAAATTGAATCAGAACACGAGCATTATATGGGAACATTATTACAATTATCTAATCATTCTCCATTCGCTGCTACGGATGTCAATCCTGAGATTTATGATTATTTTGGAAAGCTAGATTTAACAAATACTTATACAAGAATAGATAGTAAAACTGGGGAGACAGAGGTTGTACAAGAAGATTATTTAAAAGATACAAAATTGGGGAATTACCTTATAACTGCTCATTATGCTGATATGGCTTTGGGAACATTTATTGATTATGTAAATAATAGCGAATATTATAATAATACTGTATTTGTACTTTATGGAGATCATGATGCTAAATTAGATAAGTCAGAGTATGAATATTATTACAATTATGATGTGGAAACAGGAACTCTTTATGAAGAAGGAAATGCTAATTTTTATAATTATGATAATATAGCACATGAATTAAATAAGAATACACCTCTTATTATTTGGACAAAGAATCGAGAAGTAGCAAAAAAAATAAAGACTGTTAATCATAATGTCATTGGTATGTATGATATTATGCCAACATTAGGAAATATGATGGGGTTTGAAAATAAATTTGCTTTAGGGCATGATATTTTCTCTATTGGGGAAGACAATGTAGTTGTCTTTCCAACAGGGAATTTTATTACAAATAAAGTTTATTATAATAACACATCTGATAGTTATCGTATCTTAAGACAAGTCGATAATAAGGGACAATTGATGAATGTTGATATTTCAAATGATTATATAAACAACTTGAAACAATATATGGAAAAGATACTTGATGTTTCTAATGATATTATTGTACATGATTTGATTATTAAAGAAGGAAATAATATTGATGATGGAAGTAGTACTTTAGAAGGAGATGATTTTAGTGGCTAGAGTCGTTGAAACAGAACAAGTGAAGAGAAAAAAAAGAAAAAGAAAGATTTGTATTATCGCTTTTTGTATTGTTGTACTTTTGATTTTTGGGCTTTTGTCTTATAAGTTTGTTTTTTCTAAATGGGGAACTAAAAATAAGGTAGAAGTGAAGATACTTGATACTGTAGAAAACTATGATTATGTTCTTAGTGATCAAGACTCTAAATTATATAAACAGGAGTTTACCAAATTAAAAGACTTGTTGAAAAAACAAGATATTAATGAAGAAGAATATGCTAAGCAGACATCTAAATTATTTGTTATTGATTTATTTACCTTGAATACTAAAATTAATAAATATGATGTTGGAGGAACAGAATTTTATCATAGAAGTAAGAAAACGATGTTTGAGACAAAAGTTATGGATACATTATATAATACTATGCAGGATAATACATATGGAAATCGTAAGCAAGAATTGCCTGAAGTGAGTTCTATTGAAGAGGTTTCTTGTGAAAAAGGAAGCTATAAAATGAATGATACAGAAGTAGAAGCTTATTTTGTTCAATTTAAATGGTCTTATGTAAAAGATTTACAATATGATAAGGAAGGAAGTCTTGTTGTAATAAAAGATGATTTTTGGATGAGTGTAGTTGACTTTCAACCTACTTTGAGTCCCAAATATAAATAAAAAAGAATAAGGAACAATTATGAAGTAGTCAAGAAAAAGTAGACACTAAAAGAATATTATTTAAACCCTAATT
>CAOJRT010000063.1 GCA_948442255.1 uncultured Caryophanales bacterium
AGAGCAACAATTCTGATTGCTCTTATTTATAGTGCAACTAAGTCTGAATAGTTACAAATTATAAAATATTTTATTGTTGTGAAATTTTTTTATTTGCTACTTGCTATAATATCATTTAATTTTGAAATAATTTCTTCTTTTTCTTCCATAGTATAATAACCTTCTATTTTCCCTAGTAAGTCTCCATTTTTAAACACTAATAATGCAGGTAATTCTTTAATATCAAAATCTTTTATTGTATTGTCACTTTCCGCTTTATAGTAAAGAGTATCTTTAGGGAGATTTTCCGTTAATTCTTTTATTGGTATAGATTTTAATAAACATTCTGCTTCTTCTGGATTATAAACTTCTACTAGTGTGAGACAATCTTTTTCTCCTTTTTCTTTTATATCTTCTGCTCCTGTTGCAAATACTACTAACTTATTATCTAAATGCAATTTTTAAGAAATAATATCATGATATGATTCCATAATTAACTTGGTATTTTCCAATATACTATATTTTCTACAACTTCTTAAAAAAACACATAACTGCATGAGGTGATTTTACGTTTTATTTTTGGCATTCGTGTATCAAAATCAAACAAAAAGCAATTTTTATCTTCTTTTAACATATATACCTCTAGCTTTTTATATTTTATTTTGACAAAATATTCAACTTTCTAGGTATTTTGACACAAGTATCAGTATTACCTGTTGGTAAGAAAAATGCCAGCATCATTAACTGGCATTTATTATATTAAGTTCGAATAGTTCGAACAAATTTCCCAATGGTGGAGCAGACGGGAATTGAACCCGTGTCCAAAATAATTTACTATATAACATCTACAAGTTTAGTTAGATTTGTAAATTCATTAAAAAGCTGGCTATAACGTACCTACTATTTTAACTATCCTAGTAAAATTCGTTATTGTAACCTAGGAAATACAATAATATAACCTATATATATAAACCCCTATCAAATACTATAGATAAATACTTGTAAGAGTGCTCCTATACCTTATATTAGGCTGCTGCGAAAGCAGGAGCGAAACTATAAGAAGTTTCGTCATTTAATTTTAAGTTTGAATTTTAGGTATTCCTACCACTTGCAGTCATATGCAAACTTACTCTGTCGAAGCCATATCTGCCCCATACAAATAGATTATACCACAAAAAAGAAAAATAATAATAAAAAGTTTTTGCCAAAAGGATAGTTCAAGTTGACTTTTATAAATGTTTATGTTAATGTAGGAGCCATTCAAAGAGAAGATTATTCTCAAAAGGGGGAAATTTATTATGAAAAATGATTTTAATGAAAATGAAGATTATTATAAAATCTTAGGAATAAGCGAAGATGCTAGTGCTGAAGAAATAGATAGGGCTTATCGAGCTAAGTACCAAGTTTATGTTGAAAAACTAGACAACCTTGATAATTTAAAAAATACTATCGAGAATATAGAAGATATGCTAAATCATAATACTGAACCTGTTCTTAAAAGAGAAAATGGAGAGATAGTTTATGATAAAACTGGTACACCGCTTTTCGAAGTTGATGATAAAGGTTCGATACTCTATCAACCATTAAAAGAAGAAAACAGAGAAGGCTATAAAATTTCTTTAGAAGAAATAAGGCTAGAAATGATAAAATTAGAAAAAGACATTGCGAATGATAAAACACAGGAAGCCTATACTGTTTTAAATAACTATAGAATTGCTTATGATAGAGCTAGAGCTAGATTTAGTTCTAAGAAAAGAGTTAGTTCTATTGAAGAAGCTCCAGAGGATACTATTAATAACGGAAAGCAGCGTATTAAAAAGGTCGCTCTTAGTATTTTAACAGGAGCTCTTATTATTGGTACTTTGGCTATTGGTATTGGAATTGGAAAAAGACAAAATGGTAAAGAATCAGAAAATTCTAATCAAGTTATTTCCACGACAGAAACTAAACCAAATAATGAATACATGACTGATTTATCTTCTAGTGAATACGCAAATGATATTGACGAGGTGACTTCTACACCATCTCCTAGTGAAGAAAACATAGACGAGAGAAACAATATACTTCAAGAAACTGTTCAAAATCTTACGTTTTCACCAATAAAAAGTATTATTGATTTCTTTAAAAAGAATGTTGAAAATATTACTCCTTCAGAAACAGTTGCTCCTAATCAACCAACTAGTGAAGAGACTAATAATACTAATTCTAGTGCTGAAAACGAAGTTGATAATATACTTCAGGATTCTCCTGATATGGTAAATCCTGATCAACCAGTTAATGATGGGACTAATAATACTGATTCTAGTACTGAAAACAAAGTTAATAATACTCAGGATTCTATTAACGTAGGTTCAAATTTATCTTTTGGTTCAATTACGAATAATGAAGATGTGACGAATAAAGCTCAACAATTATTAAATGCTTTTAATTCTGCGAAGATTATTAATATAGGTACTGGTCTTCCTTACGAAATAGAAGAACTTAAGAATTTGATTTTATTTATGAACGGTGCTTATGTACCTGAAAGCGAACAGGATATTCACAATATGTACACAAAATATATAGAATTTCTTGCTTCACCAGTGAATACAGATGCATTTTTATATTATGCCAATTATGTAGGAGGAGAAGAGTCCTTTAAACCTATTATTGAAGAAAATGCTAGAAATCCAATTTATCTTGATATCGTTCAAGCAACCTGTTTTGAGAAATCATATGGTATGGAATATGCTCAATGGTTACAGAATCAATATTTTAAACTTATTTATACTACTGATAAAATTGCAAGTAATCAAATTTATAATGAAGTATGGCAAAGTTTTGCTGAGATTATGCAAGGTAATGACGCAATGTTTGTTTTAGACAATAATGTTTATACAGTAAATCAAACTTCTTTATCAACTGGTAGTAATGTTAATGTTGCAAGCTTAGTTACATTTTGGCTACATAATTTTGAGGCTTTTAGAAATAAGGATACACAAGAAGTATTTGCAGTAGAAGCAAACTTTGTATCTGCTGATCCAAACGAAAGAATTACTCACGTTAGCATAGATGAAATGTTTGAATACTTAAATCCTGATTGTGAAATAAATATTTTGGAAGATGAAAGTAACTCTATTAGTCTTGATGGTTACCAAAATTCTTGGGGAGAAAGACTTCAAGCTAATTTAAAAGCATATGGATATGAACAGCTTGCTTCTAGGGGTCATTCATTGACCTATACACCACAACAATAATACATATTTAAGGAGGGTTTTGTATGTATGAAGATAACGGAGATTATAAAATGAGAATTAACTGGAAAGATATAATAATTAAGATAGCCTTAGTTATCTTGTTTATCCTATTACTTATTTGGTTATTCCCTAAAGCAGATTTAGGAGCTATAAATGATTCTGTTTATATCAATAATGTTAATTCTATGAAAGAAGCTGCAAAGGCTTATTATACGAAAGATAGACTTCCTCAAAGTGTTGGGGAATCTACATCTATGACATTAAAGCAAATGTTTGATAATAAAATGTTAATTCGCTTCACAGATAAAGATAATAATTATTGTGATGAAACTTCAAGTAAAGTAGAAGTAACTAAAACTGCATCTGATAAGTATGTTTTAAGAGTGCAGTTACATTGTGGAGAACAAAAAGATTATATTTTAGAAACAATCGGGTGTAATGATGTGTGTGAAGGATCTAATTGTGTAGGTACAGTTATTCCTGATGATAGTAATAATGGAGATAATAACAACAACGATACTACTCCATCTAATCCAGATGATTCTACTGATTCAAAATTTGAAGGAATAGTAAAAGTTACTTACTATCAACATAGAAAACCATCTTATACAACAAAAACAGATTACTTTTGTTATGATGATGGATATATTTTAGATGGAACCAAATGTAAGAGATTGACAGATATAGTTATTGATGCAACTCCTGTAAAAGGGAATTCATCTTATACTTGTCCTGATGGGTACACTTTAAATGGTTCTTATTGTATTAAATATACTAATGCAATAGAAGTCGTTGGAAATACTTCCTATGAATGTCCTAATGGATATACTTTAAGTGGAAAAAGTTGTATCCAAACTTATGATGCTACTTATGTTGCAGGAGCTACCACTTATACATGCCCTAATGGGGGAACGCTAAATGGTACACAATGTGTTATTACTGTAACAGGTACTCCACAAATAAATTATACTTGTCCAAATGGGTATACGCAAAATGGAAATAGTTGTTATACTTATGTGCCTGCGCAACAATCCACTTCTACTTCTACTACTACTTCTGATAAGTGTCCTGCTGGTTATTCTCCTAATGGTGCAAATTGTATAAAGGTGACGCAAGTACCAGTTAATAATGGAGTGCCTAAAAAAACATATGGAAAATGGACATTGAAGAAATCAACTTATTCTAGCGTAGCTAATCAAGCAAAGACAACTGAGACTGAAAAATTAGTTCTTAATGGTGCTGTTTCTGGTGCTTTATGTGGTGATCCTTGTGGAAATAAAGGTGTTTGGTATGAATATTCTTATTATACAAGAACAGTTAATACTACATATACTTGTCCTGCTGGGTATACAGGTGGAGGTAAGACAGCTACATGTTATACAACAGTGACAGATACAAAGCCTTACCTTACTCAGACGAATACTATTACAAATTATACTTGTCCTAATGGCACTTTAGAAGAAAATAAATGTAGAATAACAATTGCTGGTACCCCTACTACAACTTATATTTGTCCTTCTGGATATAGTGGTGGCGGAAACTCATCAGTATGTACTTATAGCTATGATAGAGTAGAAAACAAAGGAACTGGAACATATAGCTGTCCTAATGGGGGAACGCTAAATGGTAATAAATGTACTATTACAATTGACGCAACAGTTAAATCTGATGATGTTACTTACACTTGTCCTTCTGGTTATACTTTAAATGGTAAAACTTGTGAATTAATGAAAGATGCGCAAAAAGTGGAAAATATTACTTATACTTGTCCTGATAGTTCTTATACATTAAATGGTAATAAATGTATTAAAAAGGCAGATGAAAAACCTGCTAATACAGCTACTACTACAAGTGTTTCTTATCAATATCAATGGAGTACAAGTATTTCTATTGAAGGTTGGGAATTTACTGGTAAAACAAAGACAGAAAATAAATACACAGCTGGGCAAAAATAACATATTAAAAAGTTAAAGAAAAACTCTTTAACTTTTTTCATTTGTCACAATAATATAAGGTGCACTAGATGTACCAGTTCCATTTATAAATTTAGTATATGATGGCAAACTTATAACAGGGCGAACTCCACCAGCAGATGACACATGAGTGAAACCTATGAAACCATTATCTCCCACGCGAATTACGGACATAAAGGAAGCTATACTAAAGGAGTTGGGTGAAAACGTCCAATACCATGAACCTGAGTATAAATAATAATTGGAATTTGTTCCTGGATTTTCTTCATTTATCCATCCTCTGCCTCCTGCCATAACCACTTCATCTGACGTAATGAGTCCCACTGGATACGTTAATGCTCCATTTCCTTTTTCATTATTCACCATAAATACATCCTCTTTATTAGTTGCTCCTAGTTTTATTGTCGTTTTAGGCACAGTTTCATTGTTATCATCGGTTCCATCCCCCCATATACGTAATTTTGGTGAATAAATTCTTGGAATCCCCTACCCGTTATACAATCTCTTTCATTATAAAATGGAGTATCTTCTAAATAATCTTG
>CAOJRT010000064.1 GCA_948442255.1 uncultured Caryophanales bacterium
CTGTTGGTCCTTGTGCTCCTGTTGCTCCCGTTGCTCCTTGTGGTCCTGTTGGTCCCTGTGCTCCTGCTGCACCTGGTATTCCTTGTGGTCCTGTTGGTCCTTGCGCACCTTGAATTCCTTGGATTCCTTGTGGCCCTGTTGGTCCTGTTGGCCCTGGAACTCCTTGAATTCCTTGAATTCCTTGAACTCCTTGTGGTCCCGTTGGTCCAATTGGTCCTGTTGGTCCTTGTGGTCCTGTTGGCCCTGTTATGCCTGTTGGTCCAGTAGGAGTGGGCACACGAACACCACAACAACATCCTGAAGATGGATGGTGTTTATTAAAATGATTTACTTTTCTTCTTGCTTCATCTAATAAATTATTATTATTCATTTTTTCCCTCCCTATTATAATTTATTCGCTTCGAAAAAAAGCATATAGTAAAAATGTATTAAAAAAAATGATTATCTTTCTTGATAACCATTATTTATTAAATAATTTGTCACTTCTTGTAACTTACTATAGTTATTTCCTACTACATTTGCTGTTTCTTTATATGTAATTCTTTTTTGCGAGTCATCGAATGTATAACCAATAAGTCCATTTTGCTTTTGCTTTTCTGCTTGATATTTGCTTTCGTCTTGGTACTCGTATATTGTTAATTTTGTTCCATTTAATATAATTGCACTATCTAAAAAGTCAGTAAAATGTAAATCATAGGCTGTGGTTATTGTATAACCATTTGTAAAATCAAAAGGTTCTGTTTTATAAAAATATTTTACCATTCCTATAGCCTCTATCGTCAATTTTGCCTGCTTTATTGTTTTATTTTCATAAGCATCTTTAGCAATAATGAATACTGTATACATTCCAGGTTCTGTATATTTCTTTTTCGTATCGGCATCTTCAAAAGAGTAATTGCATCCTGTCATATCATGGCACTCAGACACAAAAGTTTCTGCTTCATATGTAGTT
Source organism: uncultured Caryophanales bacterium (assembly GCA_948442255.1). GTDB lineage: Bacteria > Bacillota_I > Bacilli_A > RF39 > UBA660 > Coprovivens. The sequence goes on from CAOJRT010000064.1 coordinate 953, forward strand.
CCTTCAGTAATCGTCACATCACGTACTTCTAATGTAGGAGCAGTTGTATCTTCTACAATAACTTTTCCATATTTTGTTGTTCCTTTGTGCCATACAGAAAATTGGTATTCACCAATAACATCGATAATAACGGAAGAAGTATCTACATTATAACTTAATTCATTTGTTAATTCTCCTACTCCTGGTTTTACATAAGCACTCTTCCTAATTGGCAACTTGTCCCCTAGTTCTACATGTACTTCTAAAGGTAGAAAATCTTCTTCTTTTGGATGTGTTTTGTAATAATAGAAAAAAACTCCTAAAAAAAGTATGATACAAAGGGCTACTATACTTGTTATATTTTGTCTTTTTTGGTTCTTCTTTCCCTCTTCGGGATTTTTCTTTTCTTTTTTTTGTTTTTTGCTATTTTTATTTTTTAACAACTCTTCTTTTCTTTTGGCAATATCAATGGAAGAAGGAAGTACTAAATCCTCTGCAATCTCAATTTGGTCTTCATTTATAAACGTTCCTAATACAACTGCTCCATCTGTTTTTAGTTCTACTTCTTTGCTAGTAAGAACTATTCCTTCTTCTTTACTACTTCCTTCAGGAATTATGGCAGACAAATCTTTTCTTTTCTCTGTCTTTGTCATTTCCTCTGCATCCAATAGTGTTGGAGTGATAGTTGTTTTTATTTCTTGGGCTTCTGGTGGCATATTCTTTTTAATATTTTTCTCTTTATTCATTTTATACCACCTTTCTATTCTTCTTTTTATTCCTCTACTATATAAAATATACTATTTCTTGTTTTGTTTTTCAAGCTAAAGTACTAACACTTATCGTGTTAGTACTATTCTTTCCACTTCTCCATTTTTTAAATGTTCACTAAGAACACCTTTTTTTATTAAACTATACTTTATATTCTTTTTAGAATCAACTAAGTTCTTCAAAATGATGGAAAAGTAAAATTTGTCTGTCTGAATATCTTTAAGATCATAACTCCACATTTCTGTGTTATCTTTTTCTTCTATTTCTCTAGTAATTTTTTCTGTTCCTTTATTTTGTCTTTGGAAAGGATTTAATTGGTACATAGCTTCTTTTAATTTTCTTCTTAATTCTTTGCTAAAAGCAATAGTTAATTTATGTTCGGCAATACTAATTTTTATTAGTTCTTCATCTTGTAAGGCTAATGCGTTTGGTCCAACTGCTTGGACACTTTTGAAATTCAATCTTAACTCTTTTACTATTACTTCTGATGAATTTGGAACTTGCTCTGTTACTTCATTGGAAATCGTTTGTATTTCTTCCTTTTCTTCAAAAGAAATAGAGGAGCGATATTTTCTTAGATAAAAAGGCCCATCAAACGTTGGATCATTTTTTTGTCTACGGGTAATTTCACTTACCATAATTCCTTGTTCCATTACTATTACTCTTTTTATTATTTCTCTTTCTAGATTATTATTACTTTTATCATATATCGATTTTAATTTTTCTATAGTTTCTTTTTTTTTTTGTAAAGTAATGTCAATATCAATAGGTCCCTTACTAGATTTCTTTTCTATTCCAGCTAAAACGTTAAATGGAAAAATCCCATAATTTTCATACATCTCGATTTCCAAATTATCCATAGAATTTCTTAAAGAAATAATTTTTTCTTCATCTCGCTTCATATCTGTATAAAATCCATTAAAGTCAAAGAAAAGTAATGTTGGACTTTTTACTGGGTTTTGATTATCCAAAATTTTGCCACTTTCTATCTCTTCTATTAATTTTTGCTCTAAACTTAATAGACTAATGTAGTTGTTTTCTAATCTCTCATTTGCTTGATTTATTTCTTCAAGCATATTAGTATAATCTTGACAACGACTTTCAAACTCTTTATCTGTTGGAATAGTAACTTCTTTTTCTCTATTATTTTCTACCTTTTGGTTTGTTCTTTTTTCTAAATTACTGATAACTTTGTTTGTTCTTTCATTTGTTTTTTCTAGCATATAAATATATATTTTTTCCTCTAAACTGGCATCTGCTTTTGTACTTGCTAAATGAGCTTGGATAATCTTTTCATCAGAAATGTCTTGTTGTTCTTTATACCACCTTATATACTTATTTTCATTCATATATTTAAATAAATCAGATGTCTTAAAGTTGGGCTCGATTTGTTTAATTGATACAGTTAACGTGTCTAAGTCTTCTTTTTTTGTTTTAATTAATGAATTCGTTCTTAAAAATTCATTTTTATTGTCTTTCTTGATTAGATTAGTAGCTTCTTCTAATAAATCGTGTAATTCTTTTAGTATTTCATTGTATATTTTTGCATAGTATTTATGTAGCACATCATTTATTTGCATTTTTGCTTTATTAGGACGTATTTTGCCGTTTATTAATTCCTCAACTATCGTAATAAAACGCTTCCAATGGCTTTCTTCTTTTTGCCATTTAAAAAAAACTTTTTCTATTTGATTTAAAACTCTATCTACATCGATATTTGACCAAGAGACAGTTTCTTGGCTTTTCAGCCATACCACTTCTTCTATATAAGAATTGCTAATATAAAAATCTTCTATACTTGAAGAGGTAACTTCTAGCAAATGATTTTTTGATCTATTCATTTCTTTAACATCTTCTAATGCCAGTTCGTGCGTTTCGCTTTGCTCTTTTACTATTCTAATTTTACTTAACAAATCTTCTCTTAACTCTAGCCATTTTTCTATCTCTTTACAAATTTCTTGTGCTTGTTCTTTGGAATACAAGGCATTTCCTTTAGAATGTTTTAGTACAAATAAAACATTTTCTAATAATTCTTGGTTAAGTACATTATACATTGAATTATTATAGTCTTTTATAGCCGCATCTATAATTTTATTTCTAATTTCTTCTAGTTCCATAGTACTCCTCCTACTTTAAAAGTCCTTTTATATATTGTGTGATTTTGTATTTATCTTCTTCTTTTTCAATATCTTTAAGCACATCGTATCCTTCTGCATCTTGTTCTACACAAGAAGCTAAAACATCAGATTTCCCATTCTTTTTATTAATCGTATAGATAGCATAATCTTTATTATCTATTGTTACTACAGCAAGAACTTGTGCATCTTGTATCTCTCCATTTTCTATCTGTACTTTAAATGTTTGTCTTTCACTCATTATAATCACCCTTTTATTTTCGTGTATTTTCGTAATAGTTTCTTTCTGCTAATTGCTCAGCCAAATAATCTAGTTCACTGTATTCGTCTTCATAAGTTCCCTCATTAGCTTGTTCTATTTTATAAATCAGTTCACTCATACTTTGGCAATTTTCTACATCAATATTATATCTTTCTAGTGTAGATACTTGTTTATCTGTTAAAAGTAGACCATTTTTTCTTGCTTTAAGGAAATTCTTATCAGTCTCTTTTAGTCCTACTAATTCTTCAATTTCTTCGTTTGTCATCATCATACCCTAATCCTTCTTATTATCTTTATTATATAATAAATAGATGAAATTGGAAAGAAAATGTGTTCTTTCAAAAAAAATCAACTCGATTGTTGATTACTTTGAGGGTTTCCATATTTTTTTACCATTTTTAAAACTTCGCTTGTCTCTGCTTGATATGTTTCTTTTGTTACATTTTGTACATCTTCTGAATAAGCTTCATATATAATACCAGCATTCTCAAAAATTTCTTTTGCAACACGATTAGATTCTTCATTTGAATACATGCGACGATAGATTACCTTCTTTATTCCTACTTGCGCAATTGTTTTTGCACGCTCAGAACATGAGAAAAAAGTTACATACATTGTACTTCCTTCAAACTCACGTATAGAACCACCATAGCTATAAATCGCATTACGCTCTGCATGAACAATATAAGGATCATTCACTTTTGTTTTATCGCCTGTTATTTCACCTTCAGAATCCCAATGAAAATCATCGTCATTCATTCCTTTTGTTAACCCATTATATCCTATAGATATAACTTTGTGTTTTTCCTCATTTACAATACATGCCCCTACTTGAGTTCTTGGATCTTTACTTCTTGTAGTTGCAAGCAATGCTAGTCCCATAAAAAATTCATCCCATGTAGCATATTCTTCTCTTTTTCCTGCCATTCTAGCACTCCTTTTTTTATCATAAAGTTAGTTACTTTATGA
>CAOJRT010000065.1 GCA_948442255.1 uncultured Caryophanales bacterium
TCAAAGAAAAAAGCAAACACATTCTTTTTGTGTTCACTTTAATCTTACAACTTCACGTTAGAAAATACATTCTTTCTTCCTAATACAATTACGTATTTAGAATTAGATGATAGTAGAGTAATAGATGAAGAATTTATGGTTCCTTATCAAGTAGAGAAATTATTTCTTCTAAGAACTTATTTTAATAATTTGCATCTGAAAAATCCGCAAAATTTAAAGGAAATAATCATGAGAACATTCTCACTATTCGATTTAGAATGGCTAAAAGATTGTTCTAACCTAAAAAAGATGAATATCTATCATACGCCTAACATAAAAAATGCCGATTTACTTGAATTATTTATAGACCAAGCAAAAATAGATTTAGATGATTACTCCCCCATTAGCATCCCCACAACAACATTAGAAAAAATATATGCCAATGGAGTAGAAGCGAAAGGCCTTCAATATATCAGCGAAGGAAAGCAACTTGATATAATTGCCAATACTTTATTAGATGAAGGGATGACCGATGAAGAAAAAGTTTGTACAATAACTCTTTATACCTTAAGAAAATATGAATATGACATCGATTTTGATGATGAATGGGCTCAGGAGTATAATCAAAAACCTTTATATTATGCTTTAAGCCAGGAAGAAGTAATTTGTATAAATTATGCTTGTATATTTTCTAGTTTAGCAAATCGTATGGGGCTTTCTAATTATCAACTTTTCAGTGAAGATCATACATGGAATGAAGTTTTAATAAATGGAGAAAAAAGGCAGATTGATACAACTTTTTTAGATAACTCTGCTGTTGTATATTCACGTGTGCCTTTTTCCACAGAAAAAATAGATTGTTATAAATCAAATGAATCGTCTGCTTATTATCTAAAAAATGGAAAAGAAGATTCTTTGATATATTATTTGTTTTCCGAAGAAATAGCTGAAAAAACATTTTGTTATTTTGGAAAAGGAAGTTTCGAATTAGAAGGTACTATTATAAATGAGGTAATAGAGCTTTCTACATGGAATGAAAATATCGGGTATAGGCAAGAAGAAAAGCCAAGAGAAAGGGATATTTTTAATGCCAAAATATCTTTAATATTTACTTTTTTAGGAATAGCCTTATTACAAAATCAAAAAAGAATAAATATAAATCGTTTAAAAGCAGAAGAAAAAAAAGAATTAAGAAAAAAATTAAGAAAGAGTAACTAATTATTCTCTTTTTTTATGCATAGGATAGAATAGGAGCTAAAGGATAGAATTTGCATAATTACTTCATGTATGGTATACTTTTAAAGTCTGAGGTGAAAAAAGATGACAAAAAAAAGCAAAGATGAATTTTACTCCTTAGTGGAAGATATAACAAATAATCAAAAGTTTAATAAATTAAATAAAGAAATTCATCATGGAATTAGTCGATTTGATCATTCTTTGCGAGTTGCAAAGTGGACATATTTAGTAGCAAAATGTTTACATATGAAGAAAAAAGAAGAAACGACTAGAGCAGCACTCTTACATGATTTTTATATAGACAAAGATTTAGAAGGACAAAGAGGTATAAAAAAATTAGGAACGCATCCAAACATGGCTTTACAGAATAGCTTAGAGTATTATGCTTTAAATGCAATGCAACAAGATATTATTACAAAGCATATGTTTCCATGCACTCTAAATTTGCCTAAATATAAAGAAACATGGCTAGTTTCTGTAATAGATAAAATAGTAAGTACATACGAAATGTTACGATTTAAAGCTTCTTTATATATTGGAATATATTTACTATTTATGTTTGAAATAATTAGATTACCAAGATAACTTGCGAAAGTTATCTTTTTTAGATAAAAAGACTCTATTTTTGTTTGATTTTAATATAATTAGTGTTAAAATAGTACTATAATAAGATTTCACATCTTTTTTATGGAAAAATAAAACAGCAAGAAATACACTAAGATTAAGAAAGGAATTTTCAAATGGAAGAAATAAATTTAAAGGAACTTTTTGATTACTTTAAAGAAAAACTAACTTTATTTTTAACAATTGTATTTAGTATAATTGTAATTGGATGTTTTTATTCAATCTTTTTAAAAACACCTCTATATCAAAGCAATTCAACAATTCTACTTGCAAGTGATAAAATAACTTCAAATGATGTTACCTTAAATAAAAGTTTATTAGGGACTTATAAAGAAATCGCAACAAGTAGAACTGTAATAGAAAAAGTTATTAACAATTTATCATTAAATGAAAGTGTAAATAGTTTGAAAAATGGAATTACAGTCAATGCTTTATCCGATTCATTAATGATTCAAATCAGTGTTTCTTACAAAGATAAAGAGTTGGCAGCGGATATAACAAATGAATTAGTAAAAGTATTTACACAAGAAATAAAAAGCAAAACAAGCATGCAAAACATTCAGGTACAAGACACTGCCGTCGTTTCGACAAAACCTTATAATGTAAATATTATAAAAGATATGCTAATTTTAATTGCTGGCGGAGTAGTTGTGGCTTTAGCTATCATATTTATTATGTATTACTTTGATACTTCAATTAAATCAGCCGATGACATTGAAGAAAAATTAGGATTACCAATCTTTGGGGTAGTTCCTAAAGTAAAACGTAAAGAAAAGTAGGTGATGAGATGAATAATAAAAATGAAATGGTAGTAAATACACAATCTGACTTACTTATCAATATAAATCCAAAATCAATATTTAGCGAATCTATAAAAAATATTCGTACTAATTTACAATTTTCCTCAGTAGATAAAGAGTTAAAGGTAATATTAAATACGTCACCTGAACCAGGAGATGGAAAAAGTTTTATTTCAGCAAATTTAGCTGTAGCTTATGGGCAAGAGGGAAAAAAAGTGCTTATAATTGATTGCGACCTCCGTCGTGGAAGACAACATGAAATATTCAATGTGATGAATACAACAACAGAAGGGTATTCAAATCTCATATTAAATTATAAAGAAGAAGTTAAATTAAGTAGATATATCATCAAAACAGAGGTGAAAAATGTAGATTTAATTCCTATAGGACCTACCCCTCCTAATCCATTAGAGTTACTCTCTTCAAAAAATAACGAAGAATTAATCGCTGAATTAAGAAATTTTTATGATATTATTATTCTTGACTGCCCACCAGTAATAGGAATGAGTGATACACCAGTATTAACAAAATTTTCGGATGCAAATATGGTAGTAGTATCAAGTGGAAAAACAAGTATGGAATTACTTGGAAAAGTGAAAAAGACATTTGAAAATGCAAATAGTAAAATATCTGGGGTAGTCATTAATAAAGCAAAAGTGAAGGGAAGTAGTTACCAAAGTTATTATACAAACGACTACTATTCCACTGAGACAGAGTAATGAAAGATTTACATTCCCATATAGGTTATGGCATAGATGATGGGGCACATACAAAAGAACAAAGTAAAGAACTTCTTCATATACTAGAAGAAGCAGGTGTAACAGATGTAGTGGTAACACCACATTATATAATAAGTAGCAAATATAACGCTGATAATAAAAAGAAAAAAGAAATCCTAAAGGAACTAGAAAATCTTTGCAAAAAGGAAAATATCAAAATAAACTTATATCTTGGCAATGAAGTTTATCTTTGCGATAATATGGTAGAGTTAATTAAAAAAAAGCAAATAATGACACTTAATAATTCAAGATATATTCTTGTGGAGTTCCCCTTGAGTAGAAAGGACCCCAACGCAAAATCAATACTTCACAATATTTTGTTGAGTGGCTACATCCCTATTGTTGCTCATCCAGAAAGATATGAATATTTAGAAAAAAATATAGACTATTTTAAAGAATTAAAAGAAATGGGAGTTTTATTTCAAGGAAATTACTTGAGTCTATTTGGAAAATATGGAAAATCACCACAGAAAAACTTGCAAAAGCTGTTAAAAGAAGGTATTATATCAGTGCTTGGTAGTGATATCCATCACATCGAAGAACTTTATGGAAATAAAATATACAAGAAAATTAAAAAGTGTGTAAAAAAAGATAATCTGGTTGAAGATTTGTTATATAATAATTTTGATAAGATTATTAACAACGAAAATATGGACTAAAAAATCTAGGGGTGTGTTTGAGATGAAGAAAGGTGCAGACTCGATGAATACGAAACAAAAGCCAAATATTATTTATTTGTTTATAAAAAGACTTTTTGATATCGTAGTAGGTATAATTGGTCTTATTATGTTGATTCCGATTATAATAATCGTAAAAATTGCAACACTTTGTACAGGAGATAAAGAGTCAATTTTCTTTACTCAAAATAGAATTGGTTTGAATGGCAAAGAATTTAAATTTTATAAATTTCGTTCGATGGTTCCTAATGCCGATGAAATATTGTTTGAATTATTAGCGGAAAACAATGAAGCGGCAAAGGAATATAAAAAAAATAAGAAATTAAAAAATGACCCTAGAATAACGAAAGTTGGAAAAATTTTACGCAAAACATCAATCGATGAATTACCACAAATGTTAAATGTATTAAAAGGAGATATGTCTTTAATTGGAAATCGTCCTTATTTGCCAAGAGAAAAAGAAGATATGGGCGAGTATTACAAAGAAATAGTAAAAACGAAACCAGGTGTAACTGGATATTGGCAAACAGCAAGCAAAGAATTTTCGTCTTTTGAAAAGCGCCTAGAACTAGAAAGTTATTATTCCACACATTGCAGTGTATGGATGGACATAAAGATATTTTTTGGAACGTTTAGGGCTGTATTGCGAGGTCACGGAGCAGACGAGTAGCACTAATAATAAGATAACTTAATTGTTATCTCAGACTGTTGACAAAGAAAAAACAACAGTCTTTTCTTTTTGTCAAAAAT
>CAOJRT010000066.1 GCA_948442255.1 uncultured Caryophanales bacterium
CTAAAATCTTTTTTGCTTTATTCTTTTTTGTAATTATGTCTTGACAATTGTCAAATTTTTAAAACACAGAAAAAAGAAGTTTTTTATTAACTTCTTTCGGCTTCTTTTTTAGTATTACTTTATCCTTTTACTTTAACGTTAATTCTTTTTCATTTGTTATATAAGTCGCTTTTCCGTCTATAATCGTATCAAAAATAAAGAAAGATATACGAAGTTTTTCAATATTATTTATTTCTTTTTTAGGAATTTTTAAATAAAATATATTTTTTGTTAAAGCATGTGAATTTTGAGAAAAATCATTTACTTCATATAAGTTATCATTTAATAAAAGTTTTTTTATTTTAATTACTTGATTACTTTCTTTGTTATTTTCTATCTCAAAATATAAATAAGTATTCGTATCATCTTCTATTTTTTTATAATAATTAATTAACAAATCATTTTTTTCATCTATTTTAAGTAAACCTTTTTTCGTATTTATGATAGGAATGTTTTGCGACATTACAACATCCCTTATGAAAGATTTTGTACTTCCTGATTCTTGTATATCGAAAAAGAAAGTAAGTTTATTAAAATCATTTATCTCTAAAATATTTAATTCTTCTATTGGAATTCTTACAACCACTTCATCTGAAGAATAAGCATTTACATAAAGAGTAAAATTGGCACTTGTTTCAAAGGAATCTATGGAAATCTTATTGCAGTTTATTATATAATTATCCTCTCCCAATTCGCTTCCTACAATAGTAAACGTATAACCAGATTTATCTGCTTGTAAATTAGACATGATTATCTTCAAATCATATTCCTCATAAATTGTTCCATTAGCAAAAGAGGGAATAACTAAATTAGCTTCTTCATTAAATTCAGAACGAGAATCCATAGCTGGTTGTTCTTCTATTTTGTTTGTATTAGGTGTTTCTTCCCTTAACCCATCATGTTTGGGGGCAGCTATTTTTAGAACAAGAAAGATAAGTAAAAAGATTATGATACAAGTCACAATAATAAAAAATACTATTGTTTTTTTAGAAGAGTCTTCTATTTCTAGTCCAAATTCATCATATTTTTTTGCCATACTAGCACTCCTTTATTTTATTATTATATCATAATACAAAGAAAATATAGAACTTAAATTATTTCTATTATATAATTTAAATAGTGATACTATGAAAAAGTTTATTTGTTATATTTTAATTATTTTTTTTATTCCTATAATTACCCATGCTAAAGAAATAGTAATCGAGAATAAAATTATTTCTTTTATAGCACCAGAAGGATATGGATTACAGAGTTTTACTGTAGTCAATGATAATTTATTTATTGTATTAGTTGGGGATAATGATAATACTTCCTTATTTAAGGTATATGACTTACGAAATTATGAAGAAATCTATTCTGCATTTAACCGAAGCGTAGGCCATGCAAATGATACAACTTATAATCCAAAAGAAAATAATATATATATTGCTCATGCAGGTGGAAGTGATCAGATTTCTATCATAGATGGAGATACCTATCAAATTCTTTCTTCTTTTTCTATAGGACTTCCAATTCGAAGTATAACTTATATAGAAGAAAAAGATTTGTATGCTGTACGTTTAGTTACGAATGGTTATTTACTTAATTCCTCTTTTCAAAAAACGCAAGTAACTCCTTTTGTTATGGGAATGAATATGAATGAGAAAGTTGGTCGTCAGGGATGGTGTTATTATAACGAACTCATATGGTATGCTAATTGGTCATGGATTCGTCTTGGAGGCAATGGAACAAATGATATTATGGTTTATGATTTAGAGGGACATAAACTAGAAGACTTCATTACATCTGCTACTATAGGAGAAATAGAAGATATTGCTTTTTATCAAAATCAAATGTTATTAGGCTTTAACTCCTATGATGGAAAAATTGAATTTTATTTAGAAGAAGTTCCTTTTGTAGGAAAATATGTAAAATTAGAAAAAGAAAAAGAAGAAGAAATAAATGAAAACAATAAATCTTATTACTATTTTATCATCTTTCTTCTAGTTCCGTTTCTTTTCTTCCTACAAAAAAAGAAGGTTATACACTAATCTTCTTTTATAATTGGTAAAAATTAATTCTTAAATTACGATTATAGTCGGCAAGTATATGAGAAAGAAAAGAATCTAAAGTTAATTCTAAATGGAATGTTTGATGAAAATCTTTTTCGCTATAGTTATCAAATATTAACATTTTGTTTTTTTCATCAAAAGAATATCTTCCTGACATAATTGCTTCCTTTATATGATTTATTTTTGTTTTATTCATGTTTGCTTTATTTCTGTTCACTTCTTTTATATTATCTAAATCTCTTTGTTTCATTTTTACTTCTTTAACAAGTTGTTCTAATGCTTGACAACTATTCATTAATTTTGCACTATTTTCTCTTATTAAAGCTTTATTTTTTTTCACTATTTTACGTCCATTTATTAATAAACGATTGATGGTTCGATTTTCATTAATTACCTTTTTATTTAAAATGGATAAAGTATTTAAAATATTTTTATATTCTATGGTTTCATAATCTATTATAGTAGGTTTTATTTCCTCTATATGTAAAAGTTCATAATTAAAATATTTTTCTAAAGATTCTTCATCATAGATATAATTAATATAGAAAGACGCTATGGCAAAAGCATTTGTTATTTTGTTCTTATCTAAAGAAAATAATTTACGACATTCTTCTATGCTATAATTTCCTTTATATGCATGTGCTAAACTTTTAAGTAATTCAAAGGTTCCAATTAACTCTTTCTTATTATTACGAGACTCTGTATTATAACATTGCAAACAATCCTTAATATATTCATTAACCATTTTTTTATTGTGGTGGTCTTCCATTAATAATTTTTCTATTGTAACTTTTTGCTCTTTTGTAAAGATTGCAGTTCCTTTATTAATCGACAAAGAAAACTTTTCTTTTGCTAAAGCACTATTTATTTCTTGTAATTGTTTAAAATCATAATTTTCTATGGGAGATAAAACGTCTATTAAATATTTCACGTCTTGAGAAGATAAGTCTTGGTTATTTTTTTTCGCTACATTATATTCATATAACTTTATGTTTTTAAAAAAATATTTTTTATCTCCCTCTTCTATTTCTGGAATTTCTACTGTTTTAAAAGAATAGTTTTTTCGATCTAAAGATAAGTCTTGATTGCAATTTAATGAAGATACTAAGAAGGCTGTAAACGATGTTAACCAGTCCGACTCTATAACGAGACCATTATTAAACTTTACTTTATTATTACTGCTACAAGCATAACTACCACTTCCTAGGGCTTTTATCAAATAATCTATTACTTGTGCTTCACTCTTTAAAGTAGGAACTTGTTCTTTAAAAGATGGTATACATTTTCTTTTATCAAAATAGAAAGTTAATTCTTTTTTATCTAATTTATTAATTTCCTTTGAAGATAATTTATCTCTGTTATGCATGATTTGCAAAGAAGTATATAATAAATCCAAAGCTGTAAAGTTAAAGTCCGCAATATATTTCATTGATTTACTTTTATTATTCATTATTTTTTCTGCATAAATTTGTAAATATTCATTTGCTTTGCTCATTTCAATAAATGTACTCAGTTTAGAAACGTTTTCTATTACAATATTTCCCCTATTCATATTCTTCACCTATTATATAGTATATCATATTCTTTTTTATTTTTGTATTTCTTTATAAAAAAAGAAGTACGCTTTGTTCTTCTTAATTTGTAATGTAGTATGGTGAATTAGCTGTGCCACTTCCTCCAATATATGCTGTACTTGGTTGAAGGGCTATGACAGGTCTTAATCCGCCGTTATTGGATGCATGAACGCTATGGACACGTCCTTCACTACCCACTCGAATCATGTATGCAATAGAATCCGAATGGAAGGAATGAGAAGATATTGTCCAATACCATGAACCTGTATATAGATAGTAATTAGAATTTTCGCCATTATTTTTTGAATCTATATATCCTCTTCCCCCTGCCATAACCACTTCATCTGACGTAATAAGTCCCACTGGATACGTTAATGCTCCATTTCCTATCTCACTACTTACTGTAAAGATATCTTCTTTGTTTGTTGCTCCTAGTTTTATTGTGGTTTTAGGAACTGTTTCGGGATAGGTATCTGTTCTAATCCCCCAGATACGTTGTCTTAGGGCATAACTAATTGGAAAGCCCACTCCTTCTACATAATCTCTTTCATTATAGTATGGAGTATCTTCTAAGTAAGTTTGATAATCTATTAAGTTGGTAGCAAACCACTCATCTATTGCTCCTTTTATTGTTGAGTCTACTGTATTATTATCATACATATAGCCAACATACTTTGCCTCTATTTCATTTTGATTATAAACGCTTTTCCCTATCTCTGCTGCATCTCCTGTATTGTTACATACACCATTACTTGGAGTTCCATTATAGATGAGTTTCACTCCTCCTGTGTTGGTTGTAC
>CAOJRT010000067.1 GCA_948442255.1 uncultured Caryophanales bacterium
AGCGAATAGTCGCTCTTTTTGGCTTGCTTATTTTTAGGCTGTGAATAGTAACGCATTTTGCTATAACAAAAAGACATAGCAAATATTACTATATCTTAAGTTTTACAATTGTCTGTCCTTCATTAAAAGGGTCTAAATAAAAATGTACAACATGTTTATTGCTTTTCAGCAATAAATGAGTAGTCTTTTTTAAAACACCATATCCTTTTCCATGCACAATAACAATTTCTTTATTTTTGAGTAAAACATTATCTTGAATAAATGTTTCAATCAAAACTTTACAAGTAGAAGAAAATTCCCCATGCAAATCCAAATGAGGAAGGTGATAAGTAAAAGGATTTCTAATAATTCTGCTCATAAATATTTTTTATTTCCTCTAATGTAGGTATAGAAGTTCGAGCGCCATACTTAGTTGTCGAAAGTCCAGCCGCAATATTTCCCATTTTAACTGCTTTTTCTACGTCCCCACCATTAGCTAGTGTGTAAGCGAAAGCGGCTCTAAAAATAGTTCCACTTCCGTGAGTATCAATGGTCTCCACTTTCAAAGAAGGGCTTATTTTAATTTGATTATTAATACAATAAAGTGCCCCTCTATCTCCTAATGTGATGACAAATTCAGTACTTCCTGCTTTTTTCTTTAATTTTTGATAAACATCAACTAAAGAAGATGGTTCCTGGAAATCAATTTTAGTTCCAGTCGCACTTTCAGCAAATTCTTTAGTACAAACGGCATATTTCACTTTTCTAAGTAAACTTGCTACAGAACTTGTGATTATACTAGCATCTAAAACGGACAAACAACTTGGAAATCTTTCTAGCAAAGCTTTTGCTTGTACAACATCATAGCCATCAACACAAATTAAATCGGGAGAAAAATCAAAATCACATTTTTTTAAGCCTATATACTTATCGGATATATTATAAATAGTGTGTGTTTTTGTGCTTTTATTAATAACGATTGTAGAAATTGCTGTATCATTATCATAAGAAGGTTCAATATAACGGGTATCAATATGCATGGTTTCAAATTCTTTACGAATTCTGCTCCCATTTAAGTCGTTTCCAATAACTCCAGAAACAGCTGTATTAATTCCCCACTTAGCTAAACTGTAGCCAATATTGGCAGCAGCACCCCCGCCACATGCTTGTTTTTCAAAAAACTCTGTAGTAGAACCTTCCTCAGGCATTTTATCAACTATCAAATTAATATCGTAACAAATTCTTCCTAAACAAATTGCTTTTAACATGATAATCACCCTTTATTCTTTTATCATTATAATATAAATTTATTGTGTTAGCAATTATTTATATTTTTTAAAACAATTCTAATTGTTCAATTTTTTGCCCGCAACTTAATAAAATGAGTTCTTTAATATTTTCATACGATTTTGCAAACGAATTTGGAATTTCTAATAAGGTAATATTTTTTTTACAAATTTGAACTTTTCTCATATCACATTTTTCTCGTTTCACCACTTTTAAAGTAGCAATATAAATATATTATATTTTTCTAAAAATGGCAATTAGTATACATTTATAGTATATTCAGTTATGATTTAGTTATTGCTTTTTTAATCAGTAACAAGCAATCCACTATTACAGACTATTTGTTTACATTCTCACGTATTGCAGCTTGGATGGCTGTATAATATAAGAGGAAGTTTCCCAAATTACTTGCACCTAACATCTTCATATATAATTCTACGGCATTATGTTTTATAAAACTTTTTCGCAATTCTTTCGTATATACTTTTATATGTTCTTGTACCTCTTCTTCATTTAGTTGCTCTAATTGATGTGATGGTACATGAGATGAATCTAAAAAAGTATTTATATTAACCACTTTGGTCTTACTTGTTTTAGAACCTTAATAGTTTCTAAATAATTATATATTATTTCAGTAAGAAATCCAGATATAATGTTCAAATAAAATTTCTTCCTACTAATAGAATTAATTTCATTATAAAACTTCCAAAGCATTTTTATAGTAAAGCCTTTATTCATAAGTTGTAATAATCTATCACTACTAGATTCTAAAGAAGCATTTATTAAATCTATCTTCCTTAAATATTTTAATTTTTCAGCAAAACCAAATTTAATTTATTTTTAACTTCATCTAATCTCTTATTTTTTTAAATGTTGTTAGGGCAATCTTTTCCTGTAAAGTCATGATGAGTTTTTATCGCTGTTATATCTATGTTATAAAATTTAAGTAAATATGCTACTAATTTAGCACTATTATCAAATATTTTGTCAAAGTTACCATCTTTATTGAAACATAATTCTATTCCAATTCCATAAGTGTTTCCTTCTTCATTACCAGCATGATGAGCAATTTCATTATCTGGTAGATGATGATATATTTCACGAGGATCAATAGTATAATGCCATAATCTTGACCTTACATTATTATCTTTCAAATAAGTAACATGATTCTTCGCACCTACTCCATTAATAAAATTATCAGGCTCATGAAAATCTATATATTTTACTAATCTTTTTGTCTTAGGTCTGCAATACCTTTGTCAATTAATTCCGTATAAACAGGAATTCCATAAACATTATCTGGAAATGCTGAAGTTTATGTGATTTGTAATTCATTTTTACTTTTTTTACTTGTTTTAGCATTTATTTCTCTTTGCATTTCGATTCTAGAAATAGTTGTGTAATAATTGCTAAAATAAATAATACTAATAATATGATTTTGTATTGTTTTTTTAATGGCGTTTTTTAATTTTGGCTATAAAAACCACCTAATTCTGGTGGTATTATATAAAATTATTGTATCTATATTGTACCTATAATGATGAATATGGAACAATAAAAATTGAAATAAAGTTATTTATGTTCTCTATTTTAATTTTTTTGTTTTTAGAAGTTATAGAATCTTTCTCATAAACCCAATCTTCACTATTTAGATTTAAGTAATTAATATAGCTTGCTAATATTTCTTTTTTTGTTACAATATATTCCTTTGGTATTTTTATTGCTATAATTTTATTTGTTATATTTTCTATTTCAAATGACATAAAAGCTATGTTAAAATTATCTTCGGAAAGAAATAATCTTTTTTTAGAATAGTTTAAACTTTCTCCATGAAATTCATTCGTTCTTGTAATTACTCGCTTATTAGATGCAACAAAATCAAAAAGATCACTTTTTAAAAATCCAATAGTTTCTAATTCTTTAAGTTTTAATAAATTTTCGTTAATATAATGCTCTCCCTCTATCTCTATTTCAGGAACAGAATAATCGTATTCGTCAATTGTATTAAATTAAGGCATACAGAATCTAGTCCTTTATCTTTTAAATAATTTTTAATCTTATCCCAACTTTGATTATTTTGTCCTAAGCCATGTATTAAGATATTTTTCATACTTTTAATCCTTTTTATTAGAAATTTGCTTTATTGTCAAATATGATGCAATCACAAGCATTATTGCTGCACAAATAAGATTAGGAATATTACTTTCATCATTTGGATAATTTAACACTCTTGCGCAAAATTGATTCGTAAAAACTGTGATAAAGGATAAAATTAATAAAATGATAGAAATTTTATAGTTAAAAGCAATTTTAGTAAAAGTACATACTAAAATAATAAGCCATAAAAATACGAAAACAAATGATGCAATTAGGAAACCACTTAACAACCAATCTCCATTAAAAACAAAATTTATAGTAAATAATAACAAATATACTAGTATTGTAACAATGACAGAAACTTTACTAAATCTGTATTTATTTTTTTTTAAATAATATGGCAAACTTGTTATAGAAAATGAAATAAGGATTCCTAAAAATACTATTAAAGACCAAGAAAGTTTATGATTTATTACTAAGTTGCAAATTAAACAAGTCATAATTCCTATTAAATAACCAAAGTTTGTTAAATTAAATAACCATTTTTTAATAGTTCTATATTTCCTCACTTCTCTTTTTTCTTTAGTCATAACTTCATCATCACAGGCATTAAAAAATTCGTGTTCTGATATATTTAATTCCTTACATAAATTAGTTATAACTGTTATATCTGGATAAGATACTCCTCGTTCCCATTTTGATATTGTTGTGGGAATCACATATAATTTATTTGCTAATTCTTCTTGAGTAAAACCTTTCTCTTTTCGTTTTTCGACAATATACTTACCAAAATTTTTTTTATCTTGCATAAAATACTTCTCCTTTCAAGAACTATTTTATTATCTATAATTATTTATAGCAATGGCTAGTTAAGCCACCTTTTTTCTCTTTAATTATATCAAAAAAGAGTAAACTTTAAATATGATCTACTCGATAAATTGACTATCTAAGTTTTGTCAATACTAAATTTATAAAAATATTATACCA
>CAOJRT010000068.1 GCA_948442255.1 uncultured Caryophanales bacterium
CTTATTTTCACTCTTTTTTAAATTTTTATTGACTATTTTTATGCGGTTGCCCTAATAGAATTGTGTTTCTTATAGACAGAATTCTCTTTTTTTTGGTATAATTACTAAGATAGAAGGTGGCTGTATGTCCGTTATAAATATAACAAATAAGGAAACTTTATTAGAAGAATGTTCTCATTTAGAAGATAAGGTCAATACTTTATCTTCTTATGTAGAAGAGATAAAAACTGAACTTAATCGTGTAGGAAATGTTGATGATATAAATCTTGCAGGCAAAGCGGGAATGTTGCGTGTCAATTTAGATAATGCTTTAAAAGATGTGCAAACTGTGACTGAAAATATGACTTCCTATGCTACACAAATAAATACTTTTGATAGAGATGATTTTGTTGTTGCTAGTGGATTTGATCCGTTATCTTTAGATTCTATGACTCCTATTTCTTCTATTGCAATTCCAGATGGATTAGGTAAAGTTCATACTTATATGGGATGGCAGATTGTTAAAAAAGAAGGAACCCCACAATATAGATTAAGAGAAGCGGCTGGAATGAACTTTGATTCTGAAGGGTTCGGTATTATTGACGGTCGTTATGTTGTATCTGTTACATCTACGATTGGTAAAATTGGAGATTATATAGATGTTGTCCAAGAAGATGGCTCTATTATCCATTGTATTATAGGATATAATAAGAATCAAAAAGATGACGATTGCAATGAATGGGGACATTTAAATGGACAATGTGTAGTAGAGTTTGTTGTTGATAAAGATATGTGGTATGGAAATGCAGAGCATGCTTTTCACACGAATCCTGGAACAGGTAGTTGTCATCCAGAATGGCGACAGAATATAACAAGAATAGATAATTTGGGAAATTATTTTGATTTACATGGAGATGTTTTGACAAGTGAAGAAGTAAAAGAGACTCCAAGTGGTTTAGAAGTTAGTATAAAAGAACCTGTTGAAAAAGAAGTGAGCACTCCAATCATAGAGACTCCTGTTGTTTCGAATGATGTTGCTGTTGGTCCAATTCCTGAGGCAATTCCAGTGGTAGATGTGGTGCCTCCTGTTTTAGAAGCCCCTCTTATGCCAAGTGAAATAGTTGCAAGTCCACTTCCAGAGGTTGGACTAGTAGAATCTGGAGTGCCACCAGTAGTGGAACCTTCATTAGCTGAACCATTAATTACACCAACTATAGAGACGCCAACAGAGACTCCTGTAGTACAAGATAATTTAGTGGCAAATGAGGAGATGATACCTCCTGTTAATGATTTAAGTTTAGGAAATGTGCCATTACCAGAGACGAATCTTACGACAGCAGAAACAGGATGGTGGGATGCATTTAGCCCTGCCTTTTTTCCAGAGCTAGCAAGCGCTGTTCCAGGTTTGGATTTGAGTTCTTATCATAATAGATTGGAGAAAGGATTTGTTGTTACAGTAGGAAATCCAACTTATGAAGTTAGTCAATCCGATTTTCAATTATTGTGTGCTATTGTAACAGCTGAATCGGATCATTCTGCTGATGATGCTTTAGCTGTAGCTTCTGCTCTTTTAAATCGTTGTGACACTAAAACTTATAATATAACTAATCCGATAGAACATGCTACAAAGCCAGAACAATTTGTGGTTTATCAAACTGGGAAATATTTGGAATATATGGATAATCCGCCTGAAGCGGTTGTAAAAGCAGTAAGCGATGCGTTAATGGGAGTAAGAAATCACACTTATTTAAGTTTTCGTTGGAATGGAGGTTCATATAGTGACAATTTAATTACACCAGATGGAAATAGATATGGAAACAGCTATGTAAAGTAAGTGTCGATTTTTTACAAAAACATATGTTAATTAGTTAGTCTAATGATATAATGAAGATACTATAGGAGGAATTTTGATGGGAAATATTATAGGACATAATACAGAAGAAATGCGTGTATGGTCAGATACAATGAACAAATATTCAGAAGATTTTGATCGTGAGATAGGTTCATTGTTTAACTTAGTACGTAATTTTGTAGGAACAGAGTTTACTGGTGGATTAGCTGATAATTTTGAAGAATCTGTTTTAAGTAAAGAAAGCCGTTTTGCAAGTTTGTCTGAAACATTAAGAGAATGCGCTGATTTAATTGAACATACTTCTGTTTCTATTGATGAAGATGAACAAAGATTAGTAAGCAATTATGAAAATAATAGTGTTTTATAGGGGAGGAATTTAAATGGCAGATGGAATTGTAAAAATTAACAAAAATGAAGCAATTGAAAGAGCAAAACAAATGGAAGAGATAGCTACTTCAATTGAAACATTGCTTCAAAATGTTAAAAATAAAATGAGTGAAATTAATGACGAATCAATGAATTTGTATTATGGAGGCAAAAAGCCTAGTGAGCTTAGTGCAGAGTTAGAAGAGTATAGTCAAGAATTTGCTAACTTCCATGTACAGATTGATCAATTCGCGGAAAATATTATAAATACTGCTAATACGATGGCAGAAGAATAAAACTACTTTTTATCTTTTATAAGATAAAAAGATTTTTTTCTAGGAGATGAATTTATGGCAGAAAGATATCGATATGATTCTATTAGTAATGAATCAATTGTTTCTAGATTAAAGACTAATATACAACAATATAAGGATAGAATTACTGATTTTGAAAAGTTGGTGGATACGATTATGAATTCGAATGATTGGCAAGATTTAACTGTAAAAGAAGCTTTTTCTTCTTCTGCTCAAACTTATATAGATTCTTATAAAAAGTTTGCTTTACAGATGGAAGCTATGAACTCTTATTTACAGGCGAAAGGAATAGAAGCCGCTAATATAGAGAGTGCTTATCAGAAAGGATAGGTGTTTGTATGAAAGAGAGTGTACTTATTAATGTACGAACGCTTGGAGAGTGGAGAGCTGAGATGGAACTAATTGATAATTCAGCTATGGATACGATTAGCAATGTGAGTCATCTTCTACAAGAATTAGATGAAGAGTGGAAAGGGGATTCTGCTACAGCTTTTATTGAAATGTTTGACGAGAAAATAAAAGAAATTCGTCTTATTCATGAAAAAATGTATAGCTTAAGCGATATGTTTCATAATGTTGTTGAAACAGCTTCTAGAGAGTAGAAAGGGAGGGTACTATGACATTTCCAAATGGAATAACTATATCCGATGACACTTTTTCGTCTATTTGGTCAGGAGATGCCCGAAATGTATTAACGGATCAGCTAAATAAGGCACTTTTACAACTACAATGCCAAATAGAAAATTTTGAAAAATGGAAAAGTGCTAAGAAAGAAGCAGAACGTTATTCTAAGTTAAAGGCAAGAACTGAAGAAATTGATGAAGAATTGACTGATTTAGATCCTCTTTTAGACGCAAATAAAGTTTCTTCTTTAAATGGAGAAAAGCGAGGAATTTCTTCTTCTATGGGGCTTGCAAAAAAGAGTGCACAAGCTTCATTGGACGAAATAAAACCTTATTATGCACAATTTAAGAAAGTAAATTATCAATTTGCAGATAATTATAGAGCTTTTATAGAGGATTTAGACCAGATTTCAATTTCTTCTTACGATGGTGGAGAATATGGTTTAGGGATTGATGAGCAACCAACGGATGTTGTTTTAACCCCTTCCATCGAAAAAGAAATGGATGCATATGTGTGGAGTGTAAGAGGAAATGAAGAAACTGATCCTGAAATTGCTGCTTCTCTTGCGAGGGAGAGAAATGCGAGTGATGGAATGGTCGTTGCGAATTATTCTACTATTCCTTTTCATGATGAACTTAATACTGATTTTTCTTTAGGTGGATATGAATCTTTGGTTACTAAATATGAAAATATTTACCCTGATGTAGGGAAATATTCTAATAGATCTGGGGAAGTTCATTCCGAATTAGTTCCTGAGTGGTTTAAAAACAAGGGTTCTTCTATAGATGGTAAACATTATGTTGATTTGGGAGTCGCTTCTCCTGTTTCTAGTGATGATAAGGCTTCTGTTTCTTCGGGGGATGCTTTGATTTTAAAAAAGAAGAACGAAGAGTCCAAAACTGTTTTGGTCTTGAACAATGATAAGGTAAACAAAAGCATGTTAGTTGCAGAAGTAGGTAAAATGGATAAAGTCGTTTCTTTACAAAAATTTAATTATCAAGATGTAACTGATGCATATGTTGTTAAAAATATAGGAAAATTTTATTCTAAATAAACTAGATTAGTTTTTTATTTATTTATAAATTAAAAAGTCAAGTGCAACAAATAGAATAATTTAAATATAGTTC
>CAOJRT010000069.1 GCA_948442255.1 uncultured Caryophanales bacterium
CTTGCATAAAAAAGAAGAATATAAAGACCTCGATATGATTCTCCACTCCAACCAAGGTTCTGTATACTCTTCAAAGAAATTTAATCAATTTCTTCCTCTTTTTAATATCATACATTCTATGTCTAAACCAGGAATACCTACTGAAAACGGAGCTATGGAGGACATTAATGGTCGGATTAAAGAAGAACTATTTAAAGGAATAAAAAAAGAAGACTTTCGCCAATATATTTTCACATTTTACCTTCCATATATTGGCTTAATCAGTCTAATTTTCTTCTCTTGCTTTTAATTCTGCCCTTTTTCTATTTAATAACTCTTGTTCATATAACATTTTTAATTTAGATGAATCTTTTGTTTTTCTCGCTTCTTGGATGGCATCAAATAAATCGTCTTTTGTAACTCGATTATTATTTTGTGGCGAGGTTACTTCAGCATATCGATTTATCTCTTCAATTGCTCCTTTCTCTTCATTTATGTACTTAGCTCCAAAGTTAAATACTGGCTTTAAATCAACATCTTGTGTTTGTTTAGTCTCTTGTTTCTTCTTTTTCTTTAATAGTAAGAAAGTAGAAAATAGTAATATACCTACTAGTGCTATACTTCCTAAAATCATTAACCACTGTCCAGGTGTTAATCCTAAGAAAATTTTTTTCGATGTTTTATTTACATTTAAAAAATAAGTCTTAGTAAATCCATTTTCATCAGTTACTTTTATTTGTACTAGTGTTCTACCTTCTTTAAGATTTTTATTTCCAATGATTTCTATTTCAGCATTTTTATTTTGAGCTGTTGCTCTTATTTTAATTTCCTCTACATTTTCAACATTTAGTTCATATTCAATTTGTTCTGGGTCAAAAGTAGGAGTTATTGTGTAACCATCAACACTTAAACCTTCAAGTAAATTGTTTCCTTCTTGGCTACTTCTATAAATAGAAATTGTATAAGTTCTATTACTCCCATCCACCGCAGTTACAGTAATAACTATTGTATTATTTCCAATTTTTAAATATTGATTTCCTTCCACTTTTACTGTTGCTTTTTCATTGTTTGGAATAGCCTCCACTTTTAAGCTAGAAACCTCTTTCGAAACTGTAAGAGTGTAATTACTTATTTCTTTATCAAAATTCGGTTTTAAATTTCCATTTGAAAGAACGAGACTTTTTAAAAAGTTATCATTTAAATCAGGTGCTTCTAAATCGTCTATAGACTCATCTAATGTTTTTCTGTTTGCGCTGATAGTGTATATTTTTTGTGTTCCATCTATTGCAGTAACTATGATAGTAATTGGATTTATTCCATCTTTCCAGCCTGAATTACCTTCTATTTTTACGACTGCTTTTGCATCACTTGCAATGGCTTTTACTTCTAATCCATTTATAGTGTGAGGTACAGAAATAGAGTAATTTGTTACATTGCTTTTAAAAATAGGATTTAAAGAGAAACCTGATATATCTAACGCTTTTAATGTCGCATCATTATTCTCATTTGGAATAAAATTATTGTCGTTCCCCTCATTTTTGTTTCCTCCATCAGGATTACTATCGTTAGAATCATCTTTGTCTTGCACATCAAATTTTCTTACTATTATTTGATAGTTTTTGATTGATTCATCTTCTGCACAGACAACTATTTTACATATCGTTTCGTTGCTTGTTAGAGAACAAACATATCCCGAATGTATCTTTGCTTGGTCGTCGTTTGTTTCCAACTCAAAATTTATCATTTCTGTATCTTCTGGAACTTCTATTGTATAATCTGTTACCCCGCTAGAAAACGTGGGTGACAAAATTCCTTTATCAGGAGTTATTTTTTTTAATGTTGCATCACTACTTTTAGGTTGGTTTGCTTCTTTCACTACTATTTTTTTCTGCATTTTCTCTAGTTGTATATTACTACCATCTATAAAAGAAATTGATGGCTCTCCTATTTCTATTGTTGTTTCACAAATATTTGTTATCGATTTAAAAGTGGCTCTTAAAATCGTAAAAGATTCGTTTGTTCCGTTTGCTGTTGTATAAGAGAACCTTTCTCCTTCCACATGCAAGTTTTCATCTACTTTTGTAATAGATAACAATTCGACACAGGAAGAATCCGCACTTAGAATTTTTCCTTCAATTTTAGTTAAGTTCTCATCAATTCCAGAAATTATTACATCTTCTGTAAATGTAGTATTTAAATTTACTTCGTTAATTCCACTCCAACTCAATGTTGTTGCCACAGCATTTACTCGTTCTTTCGAAAAAAGTAAACAAAACGCTATGATTAAAATTATAAGTCCGATTCTACTGCTTCTTTTCATATAAACTTCTCCTAGTATCCCTATGATGTATTTATTATATAACTTTTTTTGCAGTTCTGTCTATAAAAAACGAAAAGATTTCTTAAAAGAAGAAGGAATAGACTTAACTAAGGCTAGTGAGCACTATGATATGAGTTTTATACTTTTAACTCTTGATGTATATCTTTCTATTAAACCCTCTATTATCTTAATATTTACTAGAGAAGTTTTGCATTTTAGTAATATACTAGCATTTTTTCAATGTTCTTGTAATTAAAATTTTTTCACAAAAAAGAAAAAGCTCTTTTCTTATTTTGAAACACCATCAAGACTGAAACTTTTTGCTTCAGTAATTTCTACTTCTATAATCGTGCCAATTTTATCTTTTGCGTGTAATACATTTACTAATTTCATAGTCTCTGTATAACCAAAAACTTTTTCTTTATCTTTTTCACTAATTCCTTCAATTAATACTTTTTCTGTTCTTCCCACATATTTTTTATTTGCTTCTAAACTATATTTATTTACGATTTCATTTAATTTGTATAGTCGTTTTTCTTTTTCTTTTAGCGTAATACAATCTTCCATTTTAGAGGCTGGAGTTCCTTCTCGAGGGCTATAGATAAAGGTAAAAGCACCATCAAACTGGCATACATTCACAACATTTAAGGTTTCTGCAAAATCTTCTTCTGTTTCATTAGGAAATCCGACTATAATATCGGTTGTTATAGCACAGTTAGGGATTTCTTTTTTTATTTTATTAAATAAATTTATATATTCTTCCTTGGTGTATCGTCTTCCCATTAATTTTAATATTCTAGAAGAGCCTGCTTGCAATGGAAGATGTATATAAGGCATGATATTTTCATATTTAGCAATCACGTTTATCATATCTTCTGTAAAATCCCAAGGGTGAGAGGTAACAAAGCGTATACGAGGAATTCCTATTTTACTCACGCATTCTAAAAGCTCTGCAAAGCTTATATCTTTTATATCTTTTCCATAAGCATTTACATTTTGTCCTAATAAGGTTACTTCTTGATATCCTTGTTCTTTCAAACTTTTTATTTCTTTTATTATTTCTTCACTTTTTCTTGAGCGTTGTTTTCCTCTTGTATAAGGAACTATGCAATATGTACAGAATTTATCACAACCATATTGAATATTAACCCAAGCTTTTATATTGGAGTCTCTTTTATAAGAAATATTTTCATAGACATTTCCTTCACAAGAGTAAACCTTTATTTCTTGTTTTTTTGTTCTTTTTAAAATAAGTTCCTGTAGTTCGTGAATGTTATGTGTTCCAAAGACGATATCTACATAAGGATGTCTTTCCATTAGTTCCTCTACTACATTTTCCTCTTGTGCCATACATCCACAAATACCGATGATTAAATCTTGGTTATGTTTTTCTTTTTCGTGTTTGCACCTTCCTAAAAAACCATATAATTTATCATGAGCATTTTCGCGAATTGCACAAGTGTTTAAAATAACAATATCGGCTGTTTCTATTTTATCTGTTGCTTCAAAGCCAAGTGTTTCTAACCTAGAAGCAATTTCTTCACCATCATGTACATTCATCTGACATCCATAGGTTTTTAAAAAATATTTTTGACCTTGAAAGTTTTTATTATATTGTTGATGTAAAAAAATATGTTCTACTTCTTTATCTGTTCTTTTCCTTGCTTCCTTCATATTTGGTAAATTCATAGTATCACTTCCAGTAATTTATTATAACACGTATCTTGCTAATTAGTAAATTAATGCAACAACTGTTAATTTAAATCTGAAGTGCAACAAAGATGCATTGAAAAAGACACATGAA
>CAOJRT010000070.1 GCA_948442255.1 uncultured Caryophanales bacterium
TAGGGAAGTAAGAAATAAAGACTAGGGAAGTAAGAAATAAAGACTAGGGAAGTAAATTCTGAAAGTCGCATAAATAAAGGGTTTGCGGACACCGAAAACAAGTATTAAAAATAAGTATTAAAAACAAGTATTAAAAACAAACTAACAAACAAGGAGAAAAAATGCCAAAAAAACTAATTTCATTTATGAAATTTATAGACTAAGATCCATTCCACTTAAATCAAATACAAGGGTAAAATACACTCCCTACGGTCGCCCTTGTATTTGATTTATTTTGTTGCTGTCATTTCATTGCATGAAAAAGAGAACTATCGTATTCGATAGCTCTCTCTTTCATTTCATTTCATTATAGCAACAAAACCGTTCCATTAACAAATTACAATTTTACACTTTCTTCCCTCCCCCTCCGCCCCCAAAGGGGGAACGCAATCCCCTAAGAACTATCTATAAAATTTCTTTCCCAGTATCTCTCATAATAAAACTTCCCTTAAAATCACTATTTAAAACATCAGCAATTTCGATTAATTCCTTTTCTGAAAAATTATCTCTTTTCATCTTATCACTAAGATTTGATTTTGATGTTTCTAACTTTTTTGCTAAATCTGTCATTGTCATATCTCGTTCAATAAGTAAAATTCTTATTTTTTTAGCCATAGACATAATTATAGTCACCTCCAATATGGATAATATACGTTAAAAAAAGGATTAAGTCAAAATACAAGAATACATATAATGATAATAAAATTCACTTATATATTGACTTATTACGTTTTAAAGCATATAATATACGTTATAAAACGTAATAAAATTATTTTACATTAAGGAGGAAATAAAATGTGTTTGAATAACTATTTAGATCGACTAAATTGGAAAAATGTTCTAAGTTTTATTGTATATGGAGCAGAAAATGAAGATGAAGAAGAAACAATGCTAAAGAGTAATTTATTAAAACGTATTAGTGATTATGAAAAAAAATGTGGTAAGGATATTACAGAGTTTGCCAATTCTATTTTTCAGCAGAAAGAATTATCTCAAACAATAATTGATGAATTATCTGAACAGTTAATTATTGATTATGGAAAATCAGAAGATATTTATTTAGAACTTGGTTTAAAAATAGGTTTTTTATTAGCTATTCAATTATGGCATTTATAAAGGACTAAATAATGGTATCAAGAAGAAAAAGAATTTACTAATTTTGCTTGGTATCTTAAACTTATTAGTTTATCAAAGCATAAATTACTAAGATAAAAAATCCCTTGAATCCAATAAAAAAATTCAAGGGGTTTTTATCTATTCATATCATAATCAAATTGCTTATTTTTTTGAGTTTTTTGTTGAATTTGATTGTTTAAATCTGGGAGTTCATCCAATATTTCATTAATTTCCTTTATCTTTCTCTTTAAACTCTCATTTTCTTTTATCAATTGAATATGCTCTATTTGTTGTTTCATAGGCATTTTTTGGGCTTCATTTAAGAGTTTTTCTGCTCTCTTTTCCGCTTGTTCTGCTTGTTTTAACTTTTCTTGGCTTTCATTCATCATTTTACTAATCTCATTTACTTTTTGTGCAGTCGCTTTAAGATTTATAATATCTTCATAGCTAATTCCTTTAATGCCTCCAGTAATAGTTTTTTTAAAATTAATTTTGTTGACCTCTTCCAAAGATAATAACTTGCCCTTTAAAGCGTTTATTTTGCCCTTTAAAGCGTTTTTTTCTACTAGCATGGTACTTTTATCCACCGAAAGCATTTTAACGTCATTTTGGAGCGTTTTAAGCGTTTTCTCTAATTCTTGAAATGTATTCTGATATTCTTGTTCTATTTTTTGAAATTCTTTTGCCTTTTTATTACTTTGAGAAAGTAATTCTTGCATTCGTTCTAATTCGTTTCTATTTTGTTCTTCTAATGTTTTGGCTTTTAATCCTTGTATAGTAAAATTTCCGTTTTCTGTTGCCCCATTTAAAATATTACATTCAAAGGTATACTCATGAGGTTTTAATAATTTTTTCTCTATAAATTTTTGCAAATCTGTATGAAATGTTTGTAAATCCTTTTTAGTAATTAACTCCTTTGCTGAAACTTTCTCCTTTTTCTTCTTTTCGTCAAAAACTACGGGAATAAAAGCATAATGTAGATGAGGACTAATTTCATCAAGATGAACATACGAAGATATAACATTTTTTTCTTGTGGATCATATCGATTTTTTAAAAACTCATAGCAAAGTTTAAAAAAATCTTCTTGATACTTTTCTGGAAGTTCTTTTGGTATAGTGATTACCCAGCTACATATCACATTTACATCCTTTCTCTTTAAACATTGTACTTCTCCTATTCTTTCATGAACATATTTTAGTTGATTGTGATAAGGAGCAAGATTATAATTCAAGTTTGATTTACTGGTATCAATATCCTGATTGCTAAACTTTATGTAATCGCCCTTTTCATCTTTTGCTCGTTCAAAATGTTTAAATAAGTGACCGACTGCTCCTCTAGTATATTTTGCAACATGAGCCATTAAGCTAGACTCCTTTCATACCAAATTCCTAATGATAAATTTTAGCTACAGTGTAGCCTAAAAAATATCAAAAGTCAATTGGTATAGCAAGTTATACCAAAACTGCTACACAGTTGTTGGAAACTTGCCAGCCGTTCCCGCTGGACTCCCTCTTATAAGTTTTTTTCAGTAAAAGTAATTTAACTATTTATGAAGCTAGATTTTTGACAATATATCCAAGATTTTAATAAATATTATTCAATAATTTCTGCTTCTAAAATTTTTTTTAAATAACCAAAACGATATGTAATTGTCGTATAACTAGCTCTCCAATTCAATTCATCATACTTTCGCTTTATATAATCATAAACTTCTGTATCTTGTTCTAATAATCTGTAAGGAAGAATTTTAAGAAGTAAGTCATAAATAATTTTTATTTGAGGGATAGAAAATTCATTATTGCAAGCTTGACATAAAAATTCAAGTTTTCGGTGAAATTGTTGTTCCACCAGATTGATTTCTTGAGGTTGTTCATCTAAATTTATAAATTGTTCTAAAGAAATTGGATTCTCGTAATTTTCATTGTGTTGTATAGTGAATTTTAGAGTTAATATTTTACCACCACGCCCTTTTTTGCCATATGGCTCATAAGTAAATTTTATATCTGTATATTTTTCTAAGGCTTCCTGACAACTATTTAATACAAAAACTTTAAAGTTATCAAATCTTAGATATTCTTTTTTATCAATACCTAGAAGTTCTCTAAGTTCTTCTACCAAAAGAATTCTTTCACCAATTTTTTCATATTGTTTTAAAATTTCATACATTCGTAGATGATTAGTACTCTTTAAACGTAAAGCATTCCATAGTTGATAGGAAAAGAATTTATTTTTAAATTCAAACATAAGAGGTAAGGCTTCATCATGAGCATCTATTTCAACATACCAATCACCATGTTCATTTGTATCTACATTACATTTTTTAAAAAGCTGAAAAGCAGAATATCCACCTCTTTCATTTGGAATATTGACAATTTTAGATAAAAGATTATTTGTTGTATTTTTTAATTGATTAATATTTAACTTTCCAAAGTCCATAATTTTTTGAAAATCTGTTAAAGAGAATCGAACCATACGAGTTTCTAATTTATCAGGATTAATTTTACTAAGATAAATGCTAAAAAATCTAAGTTCTTGTAAAGTCATATTATTAGCTCGTAATTCGTTCAATATATTTCTCTTTTTTATTATATAATTTTTTTTAATTGCCATGTTTAAATCTCCTTATATATTAAAAATTAATACAAGTTTATAATAATTTACTAGATAAATCAATATATCTAGTAAAAAAAGTGATTTTTAGAAATAAAGACTAGGGAAGTAAGAAATAAAGACTAGGGAAGTAAGAAATAAAGACTAGGGAAGTAAGAAATAAAGA
>CAOJRT010000071.1 GCA_948442255.1 uncultured Caryophanales bacterium
AAAAATAAGATATAAATATTAAATTATTTACATCTTAAAGTATACTTGTAATTTACCACAATAAATTTATTGCACAAGCAACAACTATACCTATTATGATTATTATCCATCCTATTGTTTTTTTATGTCCTTTAAAGCATTTTGACATATTTACCACTCCTATCTGTTCGACAAACTTGCTAATATAAATCAAGTACTTTTTATAACTTTCTTTAATTTAAAAATTTAGACATGCTAACGCAGACCTATAGCTAGGTCTCTTTTGACACATTAAATCTTAAGACCTACCAAGTACCTAATTCAATATATTTCTTCTTTAGTATACCATAATATTGCCTTAAAAACTTATTTAATCCTGCTATTTTGGCTGATTTCTTACATTTGTCTTCTGCTTCCTTTTTAACTATATAATTATAAACTTCACAATCAACTCTACAAAATGATTTTATAGATTGCATAACTTCAAATCCTGTTTTTCTCAAATACTTATTACCACGTTTAGAAATATGTCTATTTGTTGCTTCATACTTTCCAGATTGATATGGCGGAGAATCTATTCCTGCATAAGCAATTAGACTACCAGCATTTTTAAATCTTCTTTAGAAAGCTCTTGTGATTTTGTATCTAACTTTTCTAAATCTTCGACATCATGATTGATATCAAAAGGCATTTCAATTACTTCTCCTTCAATACTTAATATTGCTACTGTACTTTTACCATAACTTCAACATCTTTTACAAAGTTATTTATAAAGACAAAAAATGCCAACAATCAGGAAATGTTGACATCTATAAATTTATACCTCATTTTGTCCTCATTCATAAACCCTTGATTTTAAAGGAATTTTTGAGGTTCTTGTCCTCATTTTTTTTAAAACGAGGACAAAATGAGGTATTTTCTATAATTTTTATGTGATTTATAGTCTTTTTAAAATTTTTATTACTTCTCAACCCCTTGTAAATAAAGGGTTTTAAGACTATTTACCACAGCATTGCTTGTATTTCTTACCAGAGCCACAAGGACAAGAGTCGTTTCTTCCTATTTTGTCTTTTTTAATAGGAGTTCCTTTTGTCTTTGCATGGGTATCATGAACCATTGTATTTGATCTTTGGTCTTTTCGTTCTGTATTTTGTCTTACCTCAGCTTTTAACAAATAAATTGAAATTTTAGCTTCAATATTTGCCATTAACTCATCAAACAATTCATACCCCTCTGTTGTATACGCTTGTAGAGGGTTTGTTTGGGCATAACCACGAAGACCGATGCCTTCTCTTAAATGCTCCATGTTACTAATATGGTCAATCCAAGCTTCATCAATAACTCTTAAAGAAATGGCTTTTTCAAAATCGGTTGTAATTTCTTTAGGAATAGAAGCTGTTTTTGTTTGATAATCTTCTCTTACCTTTTCGGTTAGATAAGATTTTACTTCTGCTTCGTCTTTCATATCAAGTATTTCTTCTGCATCTAATTTTGTTGTTTTAATTAAGTTTGTATTTAAATACTCAATAATTTCTTCTTTATCATTCTCCGTCAGATATCCTTCTGGTTCAATGTGGCTATCTACTAAATTAGCAATATTTACATCAAATGTAGCCTGTACTCTTTCACTAATATCTTCTTGATCTAAAATCTCATTTCTTCTTGCGTAGATAATTTCTCTTTGCTCATTCATAACATTATCATAGTCAAGTAGAGATTTACGAGTATCGTAGTTGTTTCCCTCTACTTTTTTTTGGGCTGTTTCTATACTTTTCGTAAATGTTTTTGAACGAATAGCTTGTTCATCGGTAAAACCAACACTTACAAGCATACTTTGAATTTTCTCTGTACCAAACCTTCTCATTAAGTCGTCATCAAAAGAAACATAAAATTGTGACATACCTGGATCTCCTTGACGACCAGAACGTCCACGTAATTGGTTGTCAATACGACGAGATTCGTGTCTTTCAGTTCCGATTACACAAAGCCCTCCAAGTTCTTTTACACCTTCGCCAAGTTTAATATCTGTCCCACGACCAGCCATGTTTGTTGCAATTGTGATAGAACCTTTTTCTCCTGCTTTCGCAATGATTTCTGCTTCTCTTTCATGATTTTTAGCATTTAATACTTCATGATGAAGTCCTTCTTTTTTAAGAAGTGCACTTAGTTTTTCATTATTTTCAACAGAAATTGTACCAACTAAGATAGGTTGTCCTGTCTCATGAATTTCTTTAATTTTATTTACAATTGCTCTAAATTTGCCTTTTTCTGTTGCATATACTAAATCTGGATAATCCTCTCTTATTACTGGTTGATTAGTAGGTATTTGAATTACATACATGTTATAGATATCTCTAAACTCTTCTTCTTCTGTTTTAGCTGTTCCAGTCATACCAGAAAGTTTGTTATACATTCTAAACAAGTTTTGGAAAGTAATTGTAGCCATGGTTTTTGTCTCTTCGTTAATCTTAACTCCTTCTTTAGCTTCAATTGCTTGGTGAAGTCCATCGCTAAATTGACGACCATGCATTAAACGTCCAGTAAATTGGTCTACAATAATAACAGAACCATCTTCTACTACATAATCTACATCTATTTTAAATCCGTAATTTGCTTTTAAAGATTGATTTAAATGGTGCACCAATACTGCGTTTTCTAAATCATACAAATTGTCAAGATGAAATATTTTTTCAATCTTTTCTACACCTTCATCTGTTAAAGAAACACTTTTTGTTTTTTCATCTACTGTATAATCTTCTTCTTGTAATCTTTTAACTGCCTTATCTGCTGATGTATATAAATCTTTTGAATCAAATTTTCCACCAGAAATAATAAGTGGTGTACGCGCTTCATCTATTAAGATAGAATCCACTTCATCTACTATACAAAAATTAAGAGGTCTTTGTACTCTGTCGCCAGCTCTAACTACCATGTTATCTCTTAAGTAGTCAAAACCAATTTCGTTGTTCGTAGAATAAGTAATATCGCAGTTATAAGCAGCTTGTTTCTCCTTAGGAGACATCTCACGTAAGTTTACTCCTACAGTAATTCCAAGAGCTTCATAAATAGGTCCCATCCATTCCGCATTACGACTAGATAGGTATTCATTTGTTGTTACAACATGTACTCCTTTTCCCTCTAAAGCATTTAAATATGCGGGCAAAACAGTTGTTAAAGTTTTTCCTTCTCCAGTTTTTAATTCTGCTATATTTCCATAGTGTACAGCTAGTCCACCTAAAATTTGAACAAAGTAAGGTTTTTCTCCTAAAGCTCTATAAGCTGCTTCTCTTGCTACTGCAAAAGCAGGAACCACAAGTTCTTCTAATTCTGTTCCATTTTGTAATAAATCTCTAAATTCTTGTGTCTTTCCTTTTAACTCTTCATCACTTAATGCAGCCATTTCGTCACTCAAAGCGTCTATTTCATTTGCTATTTTTTCAAACCTTTTTAATTCTTTATATTCTGAATCGATTAATTTTCTAAAAAATCCCATATCGCATTCCTCCACATGGTATATTTTAGCAAATAACTCGCTAAATAGCAATTTAATAAGGCGTTTTTTCTTTCATTTTCATAAAAATGTATTTTAAAATATGAAGTGCACAGAAGTTGAGCACTAAGATTTGTAAATGAT
>CAOJRT010000072.1 GCA_948442255.1 uncultured Caryophanales bacterium
TATCATTTACAAATCTTAGTGCTCAACTTCTGTGCACTTCATATTTTAAAATACACTCTTTACAATTAGAATATAAAATATATTCTTTTTATTTGCACGCGAATAAATGTATGCTATAATAAAAAAGAAAGGTGTGATTACAATGTATAATTATATAAAAGGTATCATTGAATCTTATGGACCAAACTATATTAGCTTAGAAAATAATGGAATAGGGTATATGGTCTATGTTTCTAATCCTTATGCCTATAAAGAAAAAGAAGAATATAAAGTCTATATTTACCACCATATAAGAGAAGAAGAACAAACCTTATATGGCTTTAAATCAGTTGAAGAAAGAGATTTGTTTTTAAAGCTAATTAACGTAAAGGGGGTAGGACCAAAATTAGCACTGCCGATTCTTGCAAGTTCTGTTGATGCTATTTATGATGCAATTGAAAGAGAAAACATTTTATATTTAACAAAATTTCCTAAAGTAGGAGAAAAAGTAGCAAGACAGATTATATTAGATTTAAAAGGCAAATTAGTTCGTAACGATGATTTGTTTACAAATGATGGCTTAGATGAATTGATGGAAGTGCTAGAAAGTTTGGGGTATAAAAAAGGGGATATTAAGAAAATACTTCCACAGGTGGATGCATCGAACCCTGTAGAACAACAAGTTAAAGATGCTCTTAAGTTATTAATGAGATAAATATGAGAATCGGAATTGACATAGATGACACCATTTGTGAAACGAATAAAATACTGATAAAAAAAGCATTAGCGTTTGATAAACAATTTGTTTTGGGGAAAGGTTTTAAAGATAAAGATGCGTATCGATTTGTTGATATGTTATATTGGGATATGAACGATGTAACAAGATTCTTCTCCTATTACTTAAAAAATCAAAACATATATAATAATTTAAAAGAAATAAAAGATGCTTCTTTTTATATAAATAAACTATATAATGAAGGGCATAAGATTATTTTTATTACCAAAAGGAATTCGGAGATTTTGACTAAAAAGGTTACGAAAGATTGGCTAAAAAGACACAATATACCATATCATAAAATCATCATGGATGCTCACGATAAAGGGCAAATTTGTTTAGATGAAAAAGTGGACTTATTAATAGATGATGCCGAAATGAATATAAATGATGCTTTGTTGAATCACATCGACGCTTTACTAATGACTACAAAATATAATCAAAAAACAGATTATAAAAAAAGAGTACATTATTGGAAAGAAGTATATGATTATGTGAATGGAGTGAAAAAATGGGAAGAATAGTAGATGGAAAAAAAGAGGAATTTGATAAGTTTGACCAAAATATAAGACCCTCTTCGCTAGAAGAATATGTTGGACAAGAAGAGATAAAAGAAAATTTACGTGTTTTTATTAAAGCATGTAAAATAAGAGACGAAGTATTAGATCATGTTTTATTATATGGACCTCCTGGTTTAGGAAAAACAACGCTAGCACATATTATTGCTAACGAAATGGGGACAAATATAAAAACTGCTTCTGGTCCTTCTATCGAGAAAAGTGGAGATTTGGCTGCTATTTTATCAACTTTAGAACCAGGAGATGTTTTGTTTGTTGATGAGATTCATCGTATTCCTAGATACATAGAAGAAATTTTATATCCTGCAATGGAGGATTTTGTATTAGATATCGTGATTACAAATGGTGATGGGAGTTCTCGTAATTTGCGAATTGACTTACCACCATTTACTTTGGTAGGCGCAACTACAAGAGCTGGAGATATCTCGGCTCCATTAAGGGATCGTTTTGGTATTGTTTCTAAATTATCTTATTATACAGATGAAGAGTTAGAAAAAATTATAAAGCGTACTAGTAAAGTATTGGAAATGCCTATTAGTAATGGTGCTTGTCATGAACTTGCACATCGTAGTAGGAAAACTCCACGTATTGCTAATCGATTATTTAAAAGAGTGCGTGATTTTGCTTTAGTGTTTGAGCAATCCGAAATTGATGATGCTATCACAAAAACCTCATTAGAACGTCTGAAAGTGGATCAATCTGGACTTGATCAAGTGGATATTCAATATTTGGATGCTTTGATTACAAAATTTAATGGGGGACCAGTAGGAGCACAAACAGTTGCCACTAGTATTGGAGAAGAAGTAACAACTATAGAAGATGTGGTAGAACCTTATTTATTACAAGAAGGTTTTGTAAAACGTACGCCTCGTGGAAGAGTTGCTACTGAAAAGGCATATCAACATTTGGGCTACGAATACGATTTAAACAATTCTAATAAATAGAGTTGTTTTTTTGGCTTTTTTAATGCAGAGGAGGTATGATAAAAAAGATAATAATATAGGAGTGTTGTAAATGAGGAGTAATATGAGGGGAACATCTTCTAGAAAGAAGACTTTAACCTTAAGTATTTTAATACTTTTGTTGTTTATGAGTAATGGATATGCTTATCTTTCACAAAGTATAAAATTAAATGCGGTAGCAAACGTAGAAAAAATGGGGTGGGATGAGCATTTAGAAAATGTTGTTGTTCGTAGTGGAAGTATTAGTGGTACTATACCATTAATTAGTGATCATAAGACAAGTGTAACTTTTTCCGTTATTTTTAAACAACCAAACGAGTATTATGAATTTTATGTAGATGTTATAAATAAAGGAACAATTGCTGCTCAACTAGAAAGTGTATTTAAGACAAATTTTTCAAATGTGCATTAGTCAACTAAAAGTAGACAATTATTTAATATAATTTAAAGATTTAAATTGAGAAGGAGTTAAATAATTTAAAGCCGCTTGTGGCCTTTCATTATTAAAATAATAAATGTAATTATCAATTTCTCTAAAAATATCATTAGAAGAATTAATATTAAAATCAATAAATAGTTCTTCTTTAATTCAACCATTAATGGCCTCCATAGCTCCGTTTTCAGTAGGCGTTCCTGGTTTAGACATAGAATGTATGATATTATAAAGAGGAAGAAATTGATTAAATTTCTTTGAAGAGTATACAGAACTTTGGTTGGAGTGGAGAATCATATCGAGGTCTTTATATTCTTCTTTTTTATGCAAGACATCAATTAAAGCAAGGTGATAGGTAGAAGGTTCTCCCTTTTTTTTATTTATCAAGTTCAATATCCTTTTTAAGTAATTGTTTTTTAAGTTCCTCATTAGACATCTCATCATAATTAGGAAGAAGATTATGGGGATTAACAAAGTGAAAATCAGACGAATCAAGAGAATCAAAGCAATGTTGATCTTTATTAAAAGCAGTAATCCATTTTTCCAAAGTTTTAAGGGGAATAGAATAAGCTTCAGCAGTTCTAATGGTAGAATTGCCATTAATGCAAATATCTACACATAATTTTTTTTAAAAACTATTAGTATATTGTGGAATAGACACAAAAACACATCCTTTCATTGTGTACATAGTAACATAATTGACTACAAAAGATAAATAAATGTCCTTATAGAAATATAAGTGTTTACAAAACCCTCTCGGTTGTCCACTTTAAGCTTACCACTGCAGTTGTACATTATTACCTTTGTTTTAAATTTTGATAATGTACAATACATGTTAACCCCACCATAAAGGGTAATAACTTGACTA
>CAOJRT010000073.1 GCA_948442255.1 uncultured Caryophanales bacterium
CAATCCTCTAATTAGAAACTATTTATAAACTGTCCAACTTTTGGGGTTCAGTTCAATATAGTACCTTTTTTAAGCATTTTCATTTATAGAATAAGAATTCATTTCATTCACTCTTATCTTTTCAATTAAAATACGATATTTTTTTAATAAGATTTTATTCACTTTGTCAAAACGACTCATTCCCTTGTTTAAATTTTGATAAAGAGTCTCAATAGGTGTTTCAACAACTAAATTTAAATGATAGGATTTTTTATTTTTATAGATAGCTGCTTTGTAATAAGCTCCATCATGAAAAGTAGAAGAAATCTTCCCAATAAAAAACTTATTTTCATACTTATCTTTTGGCATAAAATAAAGAGCAAAAGCATCACAATAGGTTTTTAACTTTTCATCTGTAGCTTCAAAATAACCATAAGTAATCAAATCATTAGCAAACTGCGTTCCCTTTTCAGATAAAGAAAGAAAATAACCAGGATGGGGAGAAGATTTCTTTACTTGACCTCTTGGCTCTTCAAAAAATCTTTCAAAACGATTTTCTTCTTTTAAACAAAATTGTCTAAAAGTAGGGTCTAATAGAAATGAAACTATCTCTATCTCATCGTTTTTATGAATAGGGATTTCTACGAAACAAAGTTGTTGACAATTCTCTTCCCCTAAAGTAGGACCAATGTTAAATTGAAAACAGGAAAGGCCTAATTTTTTAAAAAACAAATCTAAAATAGAAGCACAAGGAGAACCCTTTCCTTGAAAAGAAGAAAAATAAGGAGATTCTTTATCTTTAATAACATTCTTTCTAGCGTAGTAAATAGCATAATTTAATAATTCTTTTGCATGTTCTTCTTGCAAATATCCATTTTCGAATAATTCAATTTGGTAAGCTCCTATTGTGTATAAGTCAATATCTTCATTATAAGGAGTAGAGATAAAAAGAAACTCTTCATTTTTCTTAGGAAGCTCACTTGTTTTATACAACATATACCTTCACCTATTATCAATATACCATAAAAAGGTAGGATAAAGAAAGTCTTTTTTACTTGACTAATCTCTTTTTTTAGCATAATATATTTATATATGAACAAATATTCATATAAGAAAGGACAAAAAATATGAAATTATTAGATGATGATAAAATTATTGACTTAGCTGAATTATATAAATTATTTGGCGATTCCACTCGTGTAAAAATAATTAATATTTTAATTGATAAAGAATTATGTGTAAATGAAATTGCGGAAGGAATAAATGCCACCCAATCAGCGGTCTCTCACCAACTTCGCTTATTAAAACAAGCAAAGCTTGTAAAATATAGAAAAGAAGGCCAAGCTATATTTTATAGTTTAGCAGATGATCATGTAGAAAAAATATTTAAGATAGGATGTGAACATATTGAAGAAATATAAATTTAAAGTAAGAGATTTAGATTGTGCAAATTGCGCTAGAGAAATAGAAGAGCATTTAAATAAAGATGTCCATTTAAAAGAAGTTTCCTGTAATTTTACTAAATTAACTCTTTCGTTAGAAACGGACTTAGAAGAAAATGTAAAAAATTATGTCCAAAAAAAGGCGAAAGAAGCAGAACCAGAAGTAAAAATTTTAGAATTAGGGGAAGAAAGCAATCATAAAAAAACAATTTATTTAAAAATAGCCAGGCTAGCAATAGGGATACTACTAGCCATTTTGAGTTTATTAATAAAAAAAGAAAATATCTCGTTAGTTTTAATGATAGTATCCTATTGTGTATTATTAATAAATTGCTTTATCAATGCTATAAAATTATTAATAAAGAAGCATACAATAAATGAAAATTTATTAATTACAATATCTTGTATAGGAGCATTTCTTTTAGGAGAAATACAGGAGGGGTTAATGGTTGTTATCTTATATGAAATAGGGAAATTACTAGAAACTTTTGCTGTTAATAATTCTAGAAAGTCGATTGCTGAATTAATGGATATAAAGCCAGAATATGCTAACTTGAAAACAGAAGAAGGGGAAAAAAGAGTCAATCCTAGTGAAGTTTTAATAGGAAATTGTATCATTATTAAAAAAGGAGAAAAAATTCCTTTAGATGGAATTATTGTAAAAGGAGAAACCATATTAGATACAAAAGCATTAACAGGAGAATCAAAATTACGTGAAGTAAGAACCAATGATGAAGTTTTATCAGGATCTATCAATGAAGGCAACTTAATTGAAATAGAAGTAACCAAAGATTATGAAAATTCAACTGTTTCTAAATTATTAGACTTAGTAGAAAATGCCTCAGAGAGAAAAGCAAAAGGAGAAAACTTCGTTGCTCGTGCAGCAAAAATTTATACGCCAATAGTTCTTTTACTTGCTATTATTTCTTTTCTAATTATGAATTTCTGTATTTCTTCTTTATCAACAAATGAATCTATTTATAGAGCCTTATCTTTTCTCGTTGTCTCTTGTCCTTGTGCTATAGCAATATCGGTTCCATTATCTTACTTTACTGGAATAGGAGCTTGTTCTAAAAGAGGAATCTTAATTAAAGGAAGTGACTATTTAGATAATATACGTTTGATTACAAAGATTATTTTTGATAAGACAGGAACGATAACAACAGGAGAAGCTTCTGATTGCAAATTAACTATTTTAAATAAAAATTACAAAGAAAAAGAAATTATAGATTATTATGTAAAAGGAGAATCTTTAAGTAATCACCCAATAGCAAAATCTATCATTCATTATTATGGGAAAAAAGGAGTAATAAAAGATATAAAAGATTTTAAAGAAATAACAGGAAAAGGAATAGAATACACTCTTTCTAAAAAGAAAATAAAAATAGGAAATTATGCTTTTGTTGGCGTAAAAGAAAAAGATAGTTGTATCTACTTAAAAATAGATAAGGAAATAGTAGCAAAAATAGAGTTGATGGACTCTATCAAAAAAGAAGCTCCATCTACTATAAAAGAATTAAAAAGGTTAGGCATAAAAACAATTATGTTTACAGGAGATGAAGAACATATTGCTAGAAATGTTGCAACAGAAATAGGAATAGATGAAGTGAAATATGAACTTCTTCCAGAAGATAAGTACAATCTTTTAAAAGAAGAAATCATTCACAATCAAAATGGAAAGACAGCCTTTATAGGAGATGGTATTAATGATGCTCCTTCTATTCGTTTAGCGGACATAGGAATTTCGATGGGAAATGTTGGCTCTTCTTCTGCAATAAAGGCAAGTGATGTAGTAATAGCAGAAGACGAATTGAGTAAATTAATTGATGCAATCAAAATATCGAAATTTACAAATAAAATCATCAAGCAAGATTTAATATTCTCTTTGGGAACAAAGGTCCTTGTTTTACTATTATGTGCTCTCGGTATAACAGGAATGATGGCAGCTGTATTCGCCGATACAGGAGTAACTCTACTTGCCATACTAAATACAACAAGAATATTAAAATATAAAAGATAAGGAGAAGAATCTCCTTTTTTTGTCAAAAAAGTCAAAGTCCTGTCTACCAATTGTCAATTGACATGTCTTTTTAAAATGTTTATAATTGTATTAATAATAAATAGT
>CAOJRT010000074.1 GCA_948442255.1 uncultured Caryophanales bacterium
TGAAACTCATCTATAATGGAACTCCAAGTAATGGAGTATGTAACAATACAGGAGATACAACAGAGATAGGCAAAAGTGCTTTTAACACAGAACAAAATGATGCCAAATATATAGGATATATGTATGATAATAATACAGTAGACTCCACAATAAAAAGCGTAATAGAAACATGGTTTGCAACTAACTTGCTTGATTATCAAGATTATTTAGAAGATACTCCATTTTATAATGAAAGAGATTGTATAACGGGTATGGGATTCCCAATGGCTTGTGCTTCAAGATTGCGTATATGGGGAGAAAGAGAAGATAATTATGCAGAAACAGTACCTAATACAACAATTCGATTAGGAGCAACAAACAAGGAAGACATCTTTACAGTAAGTAGTGAGATAGGAAATGGAGCATTAACGTATCCAGTGGG
The DNA here is from genome assembly GCA_948442255.1 of uncultured Caryophanales bacterium. Taxonomy (GTDB): domain Bacteria; phylum Bacillota_I; class Bacilli_A; order RF39; family UBA660; genus Coprovivens. Next base: position 422 of record CAOJRT010000074.1, read on the forward strand.
ACTCATTACGTCAGATGAAGTGGTTATGGCAGGAGGCAGAGGATGGATAAATGAAGAAAATCCAGGAACAAATTCCAATTATTATTTATACTCAGGTTCATGGTATTGGACGTTTTCACCCAACTCCTTTAGTATAGCTTCCTTTATGTCCGTAATTCGCGTGGGAGATAATGGTTTCATAGGTTTCACTCATGTGTCATCTGCTGGTGGAGTTCGTCCTGTAATTTCTCTTCCAACAAGAGTTTTGTATATAAACGGAAACGGGACAGGTGAGACACCTTACATTATAACAAAATAAAGGAGTTAGTTTTTTCTAACTCTTTTTTACATATGCTAAAAATTTATCCCCTTTTTCCGCATAATTCTTGAATTGCTCATAACTTGAAGCAGCTGGAGAAAGCAAGCAAATCGTCTGCTTGTTTGTAATTTGTTTTGCTAATGCAACGGCTTCTTCTAGTGTTTCTATTTTGTAAATTTCTTGTCCTTCTTGTTTTTTTAACAACTCTGCAATTTTATAGCCTGTAGTAGGCATACAAATCAAATGAGGGATAAAGTGCTTATTTAAGTACTGAATAAGAGGTTGATAATCAATCCCTCTATCCATTCCGCCAAAAATTAAAGTATTGACATTCGATAAAGCTTCTAACGCTTCTATTGTGGCTTCTGGGATAGTAGCAAGAGTATCGCGAAAATAAGTAATACCTTCATAACAACCGATATTTTCTAAACGATAAGGTAACCCATTGAATAAGTTAATGGAACTTTGGACAGTTCCCATATCTAAACCTAAAATGCTAGCTATAGTAAGAACTATCATAATATTTTCTATATTATGATTCCCTAAAAGATTGCGCTTATTTTTAGTGTCATAAATAAGTTTTTCTTGAAAATAGACAGAAGTATCTTTCTTTTTTGTTGTCGCTTCTTCCTTGCCAGAAAAACTAATAGAATAAGGTTTCCCTAAAAAATTGTTTTGCTTTATTAAATCTGTTAATGTATTATTATCTTCGTTATATAACATATAATCATCTGTTGTTTGATATTGGAACATATTTGCCTTGCAAGCATAGTAATGTTCTACTGTTTTCGCATGATCTAAATGGTCTTGAAACAAATTAAGAATAACACCAATATGGGGGGAAATAGTTAAGTATTCTAATTGGTGTGAAGACATTTCTATGACAAATAACGTTGTAGGTTTACAATTGTCAATAACATCAAATAAAGGAACACCTATATTTCCCGCAAATAAAACATTCTTATTTTGCTTTTTTATGACTTCATAAAGTAGGGATGAAGTAGTACTTTTACCCTTAGTACCTGTAATTCCTATACAATTCTTTTTATTCACTTCAAGAAGAAGAGCAAGTTGAGAAGTAATTTTCTTTTTTATTTCTTGTTTTAAATTTAAACCATTTAATGATATACCAGGAGTTTTGATGATAATGTCAAATTCTTCTAACGAATCTAAATAAGATGGTCCTGTTATTGTTGGATAATTCGTATTTTCTATAGGATGAAGGTCAAGTAAAGTAATGGAGGCAGTAGAGTGATGTCTTTCTAAGAATGAAAGTGTAGATTTTCCTTCCCTTCCAAACCCTAGAATAGCAATTTTTTTTTGATTTAATTTTGCAATTATTTTATCTATCATGATATAACCTTCCTTTAACAATTTCCTCAAAATGTTTTGGTAGATTGTGCTCATCATTATATTCTTCTTCTAAACAGAAGTCTTTATCAGTAAGACGATAATGCTCTTTAAAATAATGGAGTAAAAAAGGTAACTTTTCCTTTTTTGATTTCAACATGCTTATGGTTTTAGATATAGCATAATTAACTTCTTTAAAAGTTCCTACGCATTCAAAAGGTTTTGTTTTTCCAAATCCAAGTAAATCAATAAAAGTAGGGAGTAATTTTTCATTAGTGAACATATCTTCTCCAAAGATAGAAATTAATTTTTCTTTATATAAATGAGGACTTAAAATAGTGTAGACAAACAAACATTTTGGACAGTGGCAGCACCATTTCCAAGGTTGGTGTTTGCTTCCAACATTGCAACTCTTAAATATAGGAAGGAAATGATTGAGCTTTGAAAAAAGCATGCCAATTTGATATTCGGATAAAGGTCTTAATAATGACAAATAGGTAATATCAAGACCAAAATAGTTTTTTGTATAATTGTAAAAATCTTTTTCAAAAGTATAACTTTTAGAATATTGATGGTTCACATTGGTGTTGCATACATTAGCTTCGTTAGCACTACTTTCATTTGATAAAGTAATATATTTTTTATTATGTAGATAAGCTGTTAAATAGGAAGTAAATGCCACCATAGAAGAAAAGGGAGTGTGTCCGTTTAAGTATCCTTGGTCTTTTAGAGAAACCATTCGTTTATCAAGTGTCCTTTTTAAACAAAGAATATCTTGGTCTTCATAAGAGGCAGCATGGCAACAACTTAATGTGATTTCGTTTGGATTGATAATAAAGCAGGTATTACGTTCTTTTTCTCTTTCTAATAAGGATAGTGTAACACAAGAATCTTTTCCTCCACCTACAGGAATTAAATTCCCTTCTCCTTGAAATATTGGATGAAACTTTTGTTTCTTTCCTAAAGGAACAATTTCCATAAAATCCTCTATTGTTGTAGAAATTTCGTTTGTATAAAAAAATTCGCCTAGACCATTAAAATAGAGATTTTTAAACCAAAGAATTTGGTCTTCAGATAGATATCCAGATTCAATAATTACTTTTCTGGGGCAAACATTTTTCCAATAACTAATAAGTTCTACAAGGCCAATATGAAAGACCAAATATTCAATAAAAGAAGTATCTTTTGAAGATAAATCTACACCTTCGATAGGAATATCTAAAGAAGGAGTAAAAACAGATAATCCAGGAATTTCAAAAGTATAGGTAATATGTAAATGTTTTTCCTTTTCTTCTATGTTATAATTTCGATAATAAAATTCTTTATAATTGTTTCTTAAATTTTCATATGTATACATAAAACACCTCACTACTAAATTATACCACAAAAGATTGTATTCCAGTACTTTCTAATAAAAGATATTATAAATTAAAAAGTCAAGTGCAACAAATAGAATAATTTAAATATAGTTCA
>CAOJRT010000075.1 GCA_948442255.1 uncultured Caryophanales bacterium
AGAGCAACAATTCTGATTGCTCTTATTTATAGTGCAACTAAGTCTGAATAGTTACTGTTTTAATATTTTTCTTGATTGTGTAACTTATATTTGTTATTCTATTTTAAGAAAAGAGGTAGTAGTATGTTAGGCCGCAAAGGATTAGAAGCGGAATTAAATAGGGGTAGCATAGTAGTAGATGATAGTGAAAAAAATCTTGAAAATGGATATATTAAGGTAACATTAGGAAATGTTCTAAAAGTATATAATACACCCAGTCTTGATGTGGCGAAACCAAGTCCAACTAAAGAAATTATTATTGGAGAAGACGGATATGTTTTAAGACCAAATGTATTATACTTGGGAAGAACGAATGAAAATACAAAAACTTATGGCTTTGTTCCACTTTTATCAGAAAATGATGATTTAGCAGCTTTAGGTATGGAGATACATGTTACAGCAGGTTTTGGAGATAATGGCTTTGAAGGAACTTGGACATTAGAAATTATGTGTACGAATCCAATTAGAGTTTATCCAAATATGGAAATTGGAAGATTGCAATATTTTCCGCTTATAGGAGACCCTAGTATAGAATATAGAGGGAAATATTTTTGTCAGGTGGCTGCCGGGGAGTCACGATTAAGCGAAGAATATACTCCTAACACCGAAAAGACAGTAATCTCAACAAATAATGAAATGGAAAGACAAAAATCTCTTAGAAATATTGTAGTTAAAGAACCTGAAAAGAACTTAAATGGTTCTAGTTTGTTTTGTGACGATACTTGTGGTTTTGGAGAGTCACAATCATGTGAAGAATATGCTTTTAACGAAAAAAAGGGAGCTTTGTTAACAAATGAGGAAATAAAAAGACAGATGTCTCTTGGGAATATAGTAATTAAAGATGCTAAACCGAATCCTTTGCAGAAGCCAAATAGTTTTGATGTGCGCTTAGGCGATTGTTTATATACTTATGACTATGATATTTTAGATGTTAGAGATGGAAAAGGTTATTTACAAGAGGCATTAACTGGGAATCTTAATGCATTAAGAAAAGAAAAAATTAAGGAAAGTGGTACTTTATTACAACCTTATAAAGTTTATTTGGCTAGAACAATTGAGTCTGTAGAAACGCATGGATTTGTTCCTATCATGTATGGAAAAACGGGATTATCTTTACTAGGAGTAAGTGTTGAGCTAACTAATGGGTATAAAACAAACAATTTTAGTGGGCATTTGTTATTATGTATCATTGCGACTAAACCAACAAGAATTTATCCAGGTATTGATATAGCGAATCTTACTTTTTGTCCAAGTATAAATGAATCACTTGGTATAAGACAAATAAATGAAAAAGCTAGTTGTGGTTTGTATGCTGGTGGTATGTTAAGCGGAAATGAAATCAAAAGAAGAATGTTAGGTGAAAATCCAGATATAGTAATTGAAAAACAAGATTTAGTAGTTTTTAATCCTAATTCAGTTAATCTAACTTTAAATAATACTTTGGGAGTTTATACAGAGCCAGTTCTTGATATGAAAGAGAAAAATCCAATTGAAATACAAATTGAAGAAGGTGGAATTGTTCTTTATCCTGATGAAATCTATGTAGGAAGGACAAATGAATGGACAGAAACTCAAAATATAATTCCTATGTTAAGCGGAAGAAGTTCGCTTGGCAGAAATGGTATACATGTTCATTGTTCGGCAGGACTTGGCTCAATTGGATATCGGGGATATTGGCATCTTGGGATAAGAGTTCTTAAACCTATTCGAGTTGAAAGAAATATGAAGTGCTGTCAATTATATTATTTAAATCCTGAAGGAGAAGTTGGAGATACGTATAAAGGGTTTATGCAAGATCTTCCAAAAAACGAACTTGGAAGTCAAATGCATTTGATTCTAAGAAAGGACAATGAAAGACAATAATTATTTCATTTTTTATAGATTGCTTTTATTAAACATTTTTCTTATAAAGATTTTTTCGATTATAGGAAGTTTGTATATTCTAATTAATGTAGGGAGTGTAAATGTATGGAAAAGGTTGAAAATAAAACACCACTAGAGTGTTTACAAGAAGAAATTAGAATTTTTAGAAAGAATGAAGAAGCAACTTATGATATGTTAGCTTTGTATGGGGTGTTGTTGCAAGACTCACCTCTTTGCGACTTAGCTATCTTGACATTGACTGAGAAAGTAATAAATGATTTTGAAGATTCTGAAGTTACTGTTCCTTTCTTTGCTAAAAATGTAGAGGCATTTATAGAATTTAAATCTGATGAATTATATCGTATATTAAAAAAGTATCAGGATATTGATGAATGTAAAGAAACTTGTGCTGCTTTTTTTGGTTGTTATAAAGAAGGCATTTCACAAAATTTTATTATGAAAAATGGTTTGTTGAAAAAAACTGACCCATTTAATATACTTACGATGCTTCTTTCGAAAAATCCAGGATTTGTTTATAAGTTATTAGTTTCTGATATTTCTTTTCCTATTCGATTTGCTATGTTTGATATTTTGATGAAAAATATTTCAAGAAATTTACTTTGGTTTCTTGAAGAAGGTAATGGAAAAAGAATAGAGTATTTAACAAAAGAGGAACAAGAAAAACTTCCTCAAAAGAAACAAAAACTTATTGATACTTTTTATAGAAATGGATCTGTTCGAGCTTTATCAGAATTTCTTATAAACAAAGAAATGTACACAAGCATTAATCATTTTTTAGAATTTGGCATGAATGTTAACAGATGTTATTGGGATTGTACTGTCGCTCCTAGCTTTTTGGTTGGTGAAACTATTTCTACGGTAGGGTATCTGTTTAAAAAGACACATTCTTTATCAACGATTGAAAAACTTTATGCGGATGAATGCTATTTACAAATCGGGGGAACTGCTAGAGATAATAATGATTTATTGATATTATATTATATTAAGTTGAGAGATATTTTAAACTTTATTAAATGGTCTCATTTTGTGGTTACTGAAGATAAAATACGTTTAATTGCTATGCGATTATTTGAGAGTATAAAATCTTATGACTCTTCTCTTTTAAAAAATGGTAGAGATGATTTTAAAATGCTAGTGGAATCTATTTTAGGAGTAATTGTTCATAAAGCAAAAAATAATGAAGAATATAAGCTAATGAGCGAGTATGCAGAGTTGCTTAGGAACCTAACTGATATAGATTCATTGATTGCAAAAAGAGAAAAAGAGGAGCAGTTAGCTATACAGGAACAAGAATTAAGAGAACAAAAAAGAAAAGAGTTAACTGCTATACTTCGAAAAATGAATGACTATGCTCAAGAAAATGTTCCAGGAAAAAGACTTGTTAAAGATGTTGAATTTAAAGAAAACATTTCTTAATTAAAAATATGTACAATGTTTTAAAATACAAGGTAATATTATATTGTTGCCTTGTTTTTATATGTTAATTAAACGTAAATAAAAAAGAAGTTATTAAGCAACTGAAGTTGTAAGATTAAAGTGAACACAAAAAGAATGTGTTTGCTTTTTTCTTTG
>CAOJRT010000076.1 GCA_948442255.1 uncultured Caryophanales bacterium
AAAAAAGAGGTTCCCCATTTTTAGGGGGTACCCCTTTGTCAACAATCTGAGATAAGTGTTTTAGACACTTATCTTTTTGCTATTAAAAGGGATTTTAAGAGTTAAGAAGATAATTTTGCCTTTGTTAGGTTTTTATGCTATACTTTGTATTGTTTTTTTAGGGGGCTTTTTATGAATGAGAAATTATTACAAATTAGAACGATGATACAAGAAAAAGTTCGAGGAACACTCGATGAGAAGGCTTTAGAAATTCTTGCTATTTCTGCCTACGCACTTTATTTATATAGTGAACCTTTAATTGAAGTTTATCTTCCTATTTTTTTGGAAAATGCTGAATTTATTGTAGGGAAAGAAAACATTTGCACTTTGTTTGCTAATGCGTTTGGTAGAGTAGAGCATCAATTAGACAAAGAAGCTAGTTCTGCGTATGTATGTAAATATACATATGAGGAAGAAACGGAAACAATGTATGTTGGAGCCTTCTTTCTTTTTTCTACTCAACTTAGAGACTCTGTCGAAGCGATTGTAAGAACTTGTAGTGAATTGCTCCATTTTATTCGTAGAGGAGGATCTAAAATTGTTGGTGAAAAGGTACGTACAATAAATGGGATAAATGTGGATATAATTGATACGGATAAAATGGAAATAAGAAGAAAACATATGACGTTTGAAAATGCAGTTGTACAACTATTTGCTAATAACGCTGTTCAAACATTAGTAAAAGAAATTTCTCTTTTAACTAATAAAGAGTTACAAGCGATTAGTCCGCTTCTTGCTCGTTTTAAACATGAAGCTTCAACATATCCTTATGATATATATGCTTATGAAACAAGGGTAATTTGGGACTTATGTATTTGTCCTAGTCTAGCGCAAGCATTAGATTTGTCCTTCTCCGAAGACAAAGATGTTTCTACCTTTGCTGAACGTTTTAATTCTATTTTTGGTTCTTCATCTGCTTTTTTGAAATTTTCAAAAGCATTAGATGAAGTGGCAGCAAAAGGGGAAGAGGCATCGGACTCCTTGCGTCTAATTCAACAAGTTTTACTTCGTGTTAGAGAACAAGGTTTTTTAGAAGTTGTTACGCAAGCAAAAGAGACATTGAAAAAATAATGTCTCTTTTATAAATTTCTATATAAACCAATTGCTTTTCCTAAAATTGCACAGTTTGCTACAAAAATAGGACTCATCGTATCGTTTTCTGGTTGTAAACGGATATGACCGTTTTCTTTAAAAAATCGTTTTAACGTCACTTCGTTTTCGTCTGTCATTGCTACGACTAATTCTCCATTACGTGCTACGTTTTGTTTTTGAACGATTACAATATCACCATCGTAAATTCCAATATTTATCATAGAGTCTCCACTTGCTTTTAATGTAAATACTTCTTCTTTACGAGGAATTAAATTAGCAGGAAGTGTAAACCATTCATCAGGGGATTCAATAGCTTCTATTGGATTTCCGCAAGATACTTTTCCAAGTAAAGGAACTCTTACTAGTTCTTCGCTTTGATGTGCGTATTCATTTTCTCCAACTATTTCAATTGTTCTAAATTTGGAATCTGTTTTACGAATGCAGCCCGCTTCTTCTAATTTTTTTAAATGGGTGTGTACAGTAGCAGGTGATGATAAGCCTAAAGCAGCACCAATTTCGCGCGTAGAAGGTGGGAATCCATGATCTACGACATATTTTTTGATATAGCCAAGGACATCTTCTTGTCTTTTTGTAATTTTCTTATCCATTTTTACCTCCATTTAAATCATATCATAGGGATATCACAAAGTCAAACAAATGTTTATCTTTTTATCTTGACGCAAACAAATGTTTTGGTTATAATAAAAATGGGAAAAGGAGTAATTTTTATGAAGAAAGAGAGATTGATTAATTTGGCAGGAATTCTTTGTTTTTATCTTGTACTTATTTTGGGAGTGATTGCTCTTAATGAAAGAATGGAAGTTATTGAAACAGAAGAACGAATTGCGGCTTTTGGTAATTGAGAAATGCTTTTTTTGTTTCAAAAAAAATTTTTATAGTGTATAATTTAATAAGAGGTAGATTACATGAAAAAGAGAATCTTATTAACTTATGCTATGTATGGAAATGGACATCGTGCAATTGCCAATTATATAGAAAGCTATTTTAAAAGTCAGGATCCAGAATTGGAAATATTATCTATTGATTTGCTTAAATATTCTACTCCTATATTAGGAGGGATTAGTCAAAAAGTAACCGACTTTTTTCTGTTAAAATTTCCTTTGGGATGGTCATTGATTTATAGTCTGTTTGATGGAAAAATAAGAAGCTCTATTGCGAATCAGACCAGTATGGGGCTTTTTAAAAATAAAAAAATGAAAAAAATGATTACTGATTTTAATCCCGATATGACAATTTCTACCCACTTTTTTGGAAGTAGTTTAATTGATTTATATAATAGAAAAGGGATTACGAATTGTAAACTAATTACTGTGGTTACAGATTATGAGGCCCATGCCTTATGGTTACGCGGTTATAAAAAGGAACAAGCTATTGTTGTGGGAGATAAGGATGAGGTTGGCTATCTTGTAAAAAAAGGAGTTGATCGTAGTATTATCAAACCAATTGGAATTCCAATTAATCCTATTACTTCTATAGATTTTGATGTTTTAAAAGCAACAAAAAAATATGGCTTTAATGGAGAAAGACCTATTTGTCTCTTTTTCGGCGGAGGTGGGAATGGAGGAACTCATTCTCTTCCTTATATAAAAAAAATTATTAATAGTCATTTAGCGATAGATTTTATCTATGTTGCAGGGAAAAATCAAGCCGCAAAAGAAAAAGTAGATCGTTGGATTAAAGAGGCGCATGCGACGAATATAAAAACGGTAGGTTTTGTTAATAATGTTCCAGAGCTATTACAAATATGTGACTTTGTCGTTTCTAAACCAGGGGGAGCACAAACAACAGAGAGTTTATATTTTAAAAAGCCTGTTATCATGATTAATTGTAGTGGAGGACAAGAGGTAGCAAACTATAAATATTTTGTAAAAAATGGTTATGGTAGAAGATTTAGAACTGCCTTTATGTTTCATCGATATATGAAAGAAATCGCTCTTCATCCCCAGATAATTGAAGAAATGCGAAAAAATATGGAAGAAAATAACAATAACGAAGCTATGGGGAAACTCTATAAAATTGCTATAGATCTTTTAAAATAATGGAGTTTTCCATTTTTTTATTATAAATTAAAAAGTCAAGTGCAACAAATAGAATAATTTAAATATAGTTCA
>CAOJRT010000077.1 GCA_948442255.1 uncultured Caryophanales bacterium
GTACATTCCATGCATTCATGGCAATCGTAGCTGTATTATTAATTTTTAAACTTTGAGAAAGATATGCATATCCAATTCCTATTAATAAAAGTAGGCAAACAATGGCAAAAAAGACCATTTTTCTTCTTGCATTCATTCTTAAATTATTTCTCTTTTTACAACACTTCCATATTTTTTATATTATACCTATTCTTCTTTTGAGATGTCAAGAGGGGGAAGACAGGGAAAGAGATGTATTAATTTACTAATGAATCTCCTTCTATTTCAATAGGGATAGGAACGTTTAAAAGATTTAATATAGTAGGTGCTATATCAGATAGTTTGCCATTTTCTTTTAAAGTCAAATTCTTCTTTGTGACAATAAAAGGAACTTTATTTGTTGTATGGGTTGTACAAGGAGCTCCATCACTATTTAGCATGACATCACAATTACCATGATCTGCAGTAATAATAAGGGTTCCTTGTTTTTCTTCGATTGTTTTATAAATACGAGTTAAACAAGTATCTAAGTATTCTACTGCTTTTATGGCGGCTTCATAATTTCCTGTATGTCCGACCATATCTCCATTAGCAAAATTTAGTATTACTACATCTAAATAATCTTTTTCTAATTCTTCTATTAATCTGTCCGTTATCTCTTTAGCAGACATCTCTGGTGTTAAATCATAGGTTTCTACTTTAGGAGATTTTACTAGAATACGGTGTGCATTCTTTAAATTTCGCTCTTCGCCGCCGTCAAAAAAGTAAGTGACATGTGCGTATTTTTCCGTTTCTGCAATTCGCAGTTGTGTTAGTCCTAAGCTTGCAATGTAGGATCCGAATGTATTAGCTAACTTTTGATGGTGGAAAGCACTTAAACCATGTACGTTCTCTGTAATAGGCATCATAGAAACAAATTTTATATTTTGCAAAACTTTTGTTTCCATGGGAGATTCTTCAGGATTTGTAAGCGCGGTGCACATTTCTCTTAAACGATCTGGACGATAATTAAAGACAATGACGCCATCATTATTTTCGATTTTCCCTTCCTGAATGATAGAAGGGATAATGAATTCATCCGTTATTTCTTGCTTGTAAGACTCTTCTAACAATTGTTTTGGTGTATTGTATTTTTTTCCAAAACCATAACAAATGGCATCATAAGCAAGTTTTACTCGATTATAATTATTGTCTCGATCCATCGCATAATATCTTCCAGATATAGTCGCTATGGTCCCTCTTTTTGTTTCCTTTATTTTTTCTTCTAATATGTTAATAAATTTAGGAGCACTACGGATATCTGTATCTCTTCCATCTGTAAATAAGTGAAAATATATTTCACTTACATTTTCCTGAACACACATATCGATTAAGGCGAGTAAGTGTTCTATACGTGAATGGATTCCTCCATCACTTATGAGCCCCATCATATGTAGTTTGGACTTATTTTTTTTCGTATGATGAATTACCTCTAGGATATTTTTATTCGCAAATAGTTCTCCTGTTTCGATGGCATGGTTAATTAATTCTTGAGGTTGAAAGACAATTCTTCCTGCGCCTATGTTCATATGTCCTACTTCCGAGTTCCCCATTTGTCCTTTTGGAAGTCCTACTAACTTGCCTGATGCTTCTAATGTGGTATGGGGATAATGAGTCCATAAATAATCAAAGGTTGGCTTCTTAGCATTTTTAAAAGCATTGCCATAGCCTTCTTCTCTTAGCCCACAGCCATCTAATATACATAATACTAGGGGTTTTTTCATATTATCACCTTATCTTAGTTCGTCTAATTCTTTTGTTATTTTATTTTTATCAATTCCTTGACCAATAAAAACAATTTTTGTCATTTTATCTCCGTAGAAAGGATCCCAGTCCTTTTTTATATCAGGGTTATTTTCTAGTACTTCTTCAATCACTTTGGGCGATTCGGTCGCTAGCCATGGACCAGATTCTACAAGATCTTTTAACGTTCCTGCTTGTTCAAACATATAAGACATATTTTTATCATCTGTAAAATAGGTAATTCCTTTGGCTCTTATGATTTTTCTAGGCCATGGTTTTTCTATGTACTCGTAAAATTTCTTTCTATCCAACGGCTCTCTTGTATAATAAACAAAGGTATTAATACCATATTCTTCTACTTCTCCTTCTTCATGCTCATGTTCATGATGATGGTGTTCTTTTTCTCCTTCTAACTCTTGATACCATCCTGCGCTTGTAATGGCTTTTTCAAAACTAAACTTTTTAGTTGCTAAAATATCTTTATAATCTACTTTGGCATAGTTGGTGTCTATTATATCTGCTGAAGGTTGTAATGTCCTTAAAACATTTTTAACAAGAGATAGTTCTTCTTTTGTAACTTCGTCTATTTTATTTAAAATGATGGTGTCACAAAATTCTATCTGCTGGATAATTAGATTGGTAATATCTTCTTCCTCTATATGGTCATTAAGTAAATCTTGTCCACTTGCAAATTCATCACTTAATCTTTTGGCATCGACAACAGAAACGATAGAGTCCAAATAACAAAGTTTAGGCATTTTGTATTCTAAGTAGGCATCTTCCATAGCAGTAATGGTTTGCGCAATAGGAATAGGCTCACAAATACCTGAAGCTTCTATAATAATATAATCAAATTTTTTTGTATCGATAATTTCATTTAATTGCTCAATTAAATCTGTTTTCAAAGTACAGCAAATACAGCCATTTTGTAAAGGAACTAATGATTCCTCTTTTCCACTTACAATCCCCCCTTTTTCAATTAGGGATGCATCAATATTTACTTCACCTATATCATTTACAATAACAGCAATTTTATAGCCTTCTTGGTTTGTTAGTAAATGGTTCAATAAGGTTGTTTTTCCACTACCTAAATAACCTGTTAATAAGGTGATTGGTATACTTTTATTCATTTTCTTCACTCTTTTCTTTTTTTATTATAGCCTTTTTTTCTTTCTTAAACAATAGAAAAAAAGGATGTTAATTTAAATCTGAAGTGCAACAAAGATGCATTGAAAAAGACACATGAATA
>CAOJRT010000078.1 GCA_948442255.1 uncultured Caryophanales bacterium
TTTCTACTCACAACAAAAAAGAGATTTCTTATCTCTTTAAGTCTGAATAGTTACTATAATTTTAACAAAATATGAAAATGTAGTTTTGCAAATATAATAAATGTGTTACAATGTAGTTAGTGTTTTATAGCACTAACTATTTTTTATATATGCCGACTTAGCACAGCTGGTAGTGCAACGCCCTCGTAACGCGTAGGTCACTGGTTCAAATCCGGTAGTCGGCACCAGATTGATAGGAAACTCGAACTTCGAGTTGAAATAGCAAAACGACTTGTCAAAAAGCCGTTTTTGTGTTATTATGAATATGTCAAGGGAACTTGCATAAAATAAAAAAGGGAATATTCAATTTCGCAAGTTGAATGTCTACCCAAAAAATCAGATGGACATTTAATTCATAGAATTAAGTGCCATTTTTTTATAACTACTATCATAATGATAAGGAGAAATAAAATGATAGCAATGAGCTTAAGAACTTTCACAACAAAAGTCTTAGTTTTCATTATATCAAACCTCCTCTCTTTTGTGAGATTCGGTAGACACTCAACAAATGATATTCCCTATGAAGATTATACTAAACTATTTGGTGTAGTACAATGAATTTTACTGAATTTTGACAATTTAGTAAACACACTTGTAAATTGACATAGTCAATTAAAATATGGGAGGTTTTATCAAATATGGACAATAATTCGAGTGATTTAATTATAGTAATTGTTGGGGAGACAGGAAGTGGAAAATCGTTTATCTCTAGAGAGATACTTACTAAATATCCTAATATTGAAATTATAACTAAATATACTACCCGTAAATCTAGAGCTGATGAAACAAATGTACTTGATATAAAAGGTGATGTTTCATTTAATGATATTTGCCAAATGAATTATAGATATATTAACCGTCTTAATCTAGAGCATTATGCTTTTAAAAAAGTAGATATTGACAATTCTTTGGTTAAAGGGAAAATACCATGTATTGATTTATCAAATGAAGAATCTTATCTTCAAATTTGTAGAGACTATCCTAATAAGGTTTTATTGTTAAAAGTAGTTCCATACCTAGATGAAGATTCTATGAAAGAAACATTTGAGAAACAAGGAAGAGATAGTAACGAATTTAGTCAAAGAAAAGACGCTTTAACGAATCCACTAACAGGATGGGTATATAATTATCAAAATATGCGTGAAGTAATAAATCCTTCATTTTTAAGAAATTGTCCTTTAGAACTATCAATAAATGTACTGACAAAAAGATTGGAAACTATTATTTGTCATGAATGTAAAAAAGCTTTAGGTTTTTCTTTTACTTCAGATAGTAAAGTATCTAATGGATTGTATGAATATTTATATTTTTTATCAAAAAATAGACCAGTAGACAAAGAATTGACTTTAGTTAGTAAATCTTTAAAATAAAAAGTTGTTGAACGTCCTCCTTTAGGGCACCAGATTGACTACACAAGCCTAGATTTTATCTAGGCTTTTGCATTTGTTACTCTCAAAAATTACTCTCACTTGTATTTTAAAAGTATTTGTCAGTAGTTTTTGCTATCTCCTTTCTAAATTCATTAATTAAATGGTCGTATTTGTTAATGGCAGTTGTAATACTGATATAACTTATTAGGTAGCTATTGGCTTGAACTCTTTATTTTCGACTATCATTAAATCATATATTGATAACAATATTCTTTAAAATGTTTTCTTAGAGTAGCATCATAAAGACTTTTTAAGAATAAATAAAAAATTATAAAATTCAAAAAGTAATATTTCCTAAAATTCAAGAAATAAAAAAAATAGCTAATACAAAAATTAAGACAAAGAATATATTGATTATAAGGACGTTGATTTAAATGAATTATAAGATTATAAATTCTAGTAGTAATGGAATTTGTGTGATTGTAAATGATATTGTAGCTATAAATATAGGAGTTTCTTTCAAAAAAATTCAACCATTCTATCAAAAGTTACAATTGGTTTTTATAAGTCATTGTCATAATAATTATTTGAACAAGGATACAATTAAAAAATTAGCTAAGCTTAGACCTACTTTAAAGTTTTTTGTTGCAGAATATTTAATAGATGAATTACTAACATTAGGTATTTCTAAAAATAGAATAGATGTTTGCATTCCAAATGTTGAATATGATTATGGAACATTTCTAAAAATTAAAACATTTACATTAGCCCCTAGTGTTAAAAATATGGGCATCAAATTGTTTATGAATAATAAGAAATTTATTTATGCAACAGAAACAAAAAAGATTGAGCTTATAGAAGATAAAGATTATGATGTTTGTTTGATAGAAACAAACTATGAAAATGAAGAAGAATTACGGTATTGTGCTTATATTTTAGAATACGAAAATAGAGCAAAGGATACTCCTTTATCAAAAGAGCAAACAATAAAATGGCTTTTAAAAAATAGGGGAGATAATTCTATTTATGAATTCAAACAACAACAAGAAAAAATTTTAGAAAAAAAATTTGAGATATTAAAGCCAATCTTAAATAAGGCAGGAGAAATAACCAAGACAGAATATGAACTTACAGCTTATGGGCTCTATTCATGTATTGAGGAATTGATAAATGCCTATGAACATAAAGTGGAAGAACTAGAGCTGCTAGAACAAGATATTATGGATAACTATAGACCCCTTACAAAGGCAGAACAATATGAATAGAACAAATACAGAAAAGTTAATTTTACTTCCTAAGTAAAAATATCTATATTTCTATTAAAAGTACTCGTAAATTCTTTATTAAAAGTCTAATTCTATTTTGTAAAAAATGGCTTTCTATTGTTTATCAAATAAATCAATTATAAAGATATTTTTTAGCTTTTACTTTTTTATTTGTTTGCGAGGTTTTGTTTTATAAATCTTCCCACTTTGGAAACAATATCCATAAAGTTTTGGAAATTATAAATTAAAAAGTCAAGTGCAACAAATAGAATAATTTAAATATAGTTCAC
>CAOJRT010000079.1 GCA_948442255.1 uncultured Caryophanales bacterium
ATAATAAAACTTAAAAAAAGAAAAGAGCATTGACTTTGTCAACACTCTGAAAAAGATATATTGCTATATCTTTTCAAAGTTATTAACCATTAATTTGTGCCATTACTTCTTCAGCAAAATTTTCTTCTCTTTTTTCAATTCCTTCGCCTACTTTAAAACGTGTAGCACTAATTAATTCTCCTCCATTGTTAGTTACGTATTTGGTTACATCTATATCGCCATCTTTAATAAATGCTTGCTCTGCAAGACATATTTCTTTAAAGAATTTATTCAATCTACCTTCAACCATCTTTTCTGCGATTTCAGCAGATTTTCCTTCATTCATAGCTTGCTCTTTTAATACTTCTCTTTCACGAGCTACTTCCTCAGTTGGAACATCACTTTTAAATACATATTTTGGTTCCATAGCTGCTGCTTGCATAGCAACATCTTTAGCAACATCAGTATTTGCACCTTTCACAACTGTTAAAACAGCAATTTTTCCTCCCATATGTAAGTATGACCCAAAGTTTTCTTCATCCTTTTTCTCAACAACATATAGACGGCGGAAATCTAATTTTTCTCCAATTTTAGACGTCTTAGCAATAATTAGATCTTTAATTGTTCCTTCTTCACAAGAAAGCGCCATTGCTTCTTCTAAAGTATTTACATCACTTTTTAAAACTGTATTTCCAATAGTAGAAATCATATCAGTAAATTCTTCATTTTTACTAACAAAATCAGTCTCTGCATTAACTTCAATCATAACAGCTTTGTTTCCATCAATAAAGATTGAAGCAAGCCCTTCTGCTGCAATACGAGAACCTTTTTTATCCGCTTTTGCAATTCCTTTTTCACGAAGCCAATCAATGGCTTTTTCAATATTACCATCTGTTTCAGCTAGTGCTTTTTTACAATCCATCATACCAGCACCAGTTTTTTCACGTAATTCTTTTACTAAACTTGCGTTTATCATAGCGTATCCTCTTTCCTAAATAATTAATTATTCACTCAAAGATGCAATTAATTCATCCTTCTTCATTGCTGAATATCCTTTAATACCTGCTTCTTTAGCGATTGTTTTTAATTCAGTTAAAGTCTTAGCACTTAAATCTAAACTTTCTTCATTTGTTGTTTCTTCAACAACTTCTTCTACTATAGCTTCTTTCTTAACTTCAGTTTGTTCTACATTTTCTTCTGTTACTTCTTTCTTAACAGGTTTTTCTTCTTTTTTAACTTTTTTATCCTCTTCTGTAATATAATCAATGATTTCTCCACCATTTGCTTCGGCAATAGCATTTCCAAGAACGCCAAGAACTACTTTAACAGCTCTTACAGCATCATCATTACCAGGAATAACATAATCCACATCATCTGGATCACAATTTGTATCAACAATTCCAAATATAGGAATATTCAATTTTCTAGCTTCTTTGATTGCATTTAATTCTTTTTTAGGGTCAACAATTATTAAAGCTTGTGGTAATTTATGCATTTCACGAATACCACATAATAATTTATTTAATTTTTCATATTCTTTCTTTAAATTAATAACTTCTTTTTTAGGTAAAACATCAAAAGTACCATTCTTTTCCATGTTTTCAATTTCTTCTAAACGTTTTACTCTGCTTCTTATTGTTCTAAAATTAGTTAAAGTTCCCCCCAACCATCTTTCAGTAACATAATAAGAATTTGTTCTTTCGGCATTTTCTTTAGCAGCTTCTTGTGCTTGTTTTTTTGTTCCAACAAATAAGAAAGTACCTCCATTTTGTGCAATTTTACTTAATTCAGCATATGCTTCCTCAATCTTTGCTAATGTTTTTTGTAAGTCGATAATATAAATATCTTCTCTTGTAGTATAAATATACTCTTTCATTTTTGGATTCCATCTTTTGGTTTGATGTCCAAAATGAACTCCAGCTTCTAATAAGTAACTTAATGAAACTACGGCCATAAAAATTCCCTCCTTCGTTATACTTCTGCCTGCTTCTACTTTGTTTCTCACCTCTTTGGCACTCGAGAAACAAATCCACAAAACATGTTTTTTTGCTTTTTAAAGCCGCTCCTATTGTATCAAAAAAAAAGCTTGAAAACAAGCCCTTTTTAGCAAATAATAGTGCTATTAATCTTCTTTTCTTTCTTTTGGAACAAGCTGAAAAGAAAAACCATTTTCTTTATTTTCACTTTCTTCCCAAAGAAAATTGTAATCATATAATTCTTCAAATGGATGACTTCTTCTTGTCTCCACATCCATAATTTCTATTATTTTGCATCTCCTAATTTTCACATCACTGTATTCACCATTGGGATCAAAATCTGTATACAAAGTAACATAATCATCGACATAACGAATATTATATGCTCCATGTAAAGTATATCCTTCTTTGGGCAAAAAGATATAATATCCTTTTTCGGTAAGCATCTCCTCTGCCACAATAGCTTCTTCTCTACTAACATGAAAAGTTACCTTAGACACTAATTTAGACGTTTCTGTAAAAATAGTATTCCCAATAATTAAGCAATTTACTCCTTGCTCATAGATTTCTTTTGCAACTTTTTCCCCAGAGCATTGTTGCATCTTATTAGAAATTATCTCTTCCTTCTCTGGTAAAAGGATAACCCCATCTTGGTCGACAAAAGTAGAAACTAAAAATTTTGCATTCTTAGTATCTTTCGCTTCTTTTTTTTCACCAATAACAAAAGAAGCAATTGCAACACTCATTAGCAGGCCAACTAACCCTACCCCTCTTTTAATCCTTTTTGCACATGTTTTTTTCATAAGTTTTTCTCCTTGCTTACTTATTTTACTATAAAATAGAAGTTTATACAACAAAAGAAATAGAAAAATGAGCATCCTATAAAATTTTAAAAAACATGTATTTTAAAATATGAAGTGCACAGAAGTTGAGCACTAAGATTTGTAAATGAT
>CAOJRT010000080.1 GCA_948442255.1 uncultured Caryophanales bacterium
AATTAGGGTTTAAATAATATTCTTTTAGTGTCTACTTTTTCTTGACTACTTCATTTTCTAACGTTCCTTCTTTTATCGTTAAAGTCTTTAAATTTTGGTTAAATTCCAAATCTTTTCCATCTATACTCATATCTGTAAGAGTCAATTTTTCTAAATTCGTTACATATTTTAAATCACTAAGATTCGTATCTTTTAACTCTTTTATTTCTAGGGAGTGAAGTAATTTTAAATTCGCAAAAGTGAGTTTATCGGTTAGAAATTTTTTCTTCAACAAAGTCTCTAACTCTTTATTTTCAAAAACAAGATTTCCTTCAGAATTTTTTTCCTGTTCTTCTAAAAATTCTTTTCTATGAAATTCATCGAATTCTGTTAATTCCATCTCGTATGCAATCTCTTCAAAACTAGAAATTCCATTTATAAGATTTATAGAACTAATTCCTACTCCACATATTAATGCACACAAAGAATATTTGTTGAATCTTCGGCGACATTTTATTTCTTTTATGATATTCTGTTTCAAACTTAGTCTAGACAACTTTGTCTCCTCCTTCTTTCGATTCAAATTCTTTCTATTCTTTCTTTTATTCTATCTGTTCCTAGTAATTTTAAGATTATATAAAGATCGGGTGTTTGGGATTTAGACGTTACAGCAACGCGAATCATATTTGATATATCAGCAATATTTCCTTTGTAGTTTTCTGGATTTTCTTTGTATGCTTTCATATCTGCACAATAGCCTAGTTCTGTTGCTACTTCCTTCATCTTGTTAAACCAAGTTTCTTTATCATCTTCTGTTTTAAAATATTTGGTAAAATAAGTTGTGACTACTTTTTTTATTTCTTCTTTCAAAAATCGGTCATCAAATTCATACTTTACATTTGTAAATAGTTCTTCATACATGTACCAAATTTGTCCTTTTATCTCCGATAAAGTAGCATAATCTTTACGAGGCTTTTTTTGTTCTCTTTCAATATTTAATATATCGATTGTATAATCTTTGTATTCTTTTATTAAAGTACAAAAATCTTGATCATATTTTTCAGACCAATTCCTTAGTAAATCATATACTTCTACCGCTTTTAATTTTGATAAATAATTTTTAGAAAGATTATCTAATTTTTCTAAATCAAATAAAGCTCCTGATGAAGACATTTTTTTAGGTGAAAACGCAAAATCCGTAAAATGTGCTTCTGGATTCTTTTCTCGCCATTCTTCATAATTAGAGTTCGCAATTGTCATAATGTATTCGATAACTGCTAAAGCAGGGTATCCTTTTTCTTCATAATAGGTCATTCTTGCTTCTTGGTCTAATCTTTTGGATATTTTTCTAATCTTTTCACCATCTTTTTTTTGAATTAAAGGAATATGGATATATTTAGGCATTTTAAATCCAAAAGTCTTAAAAAGCTCATAATGAACAGGGATAGAACTTATCCACTCTTGTCCTCTAACTACATGAGTTGTACGCATTAGATGGTCATCAACAAGGTGCGCAAAATGGTAAGTTGGTAAAAGATTAGAAGACTTCATAATAGGAATATCAATATCGTTTTCGGGAAATTCCATTTCGCCATTTGCTAAATCATTAAACTTAAACTTTTTATTAAAATCGCCAGTACTTTTTAAGCGAATGGTATATTTTTCTCCACTTTTTATACGTTCTGCTGCTTCATCTGGGGTTAAGTTTCTATATTTTGCATAACGTCCATATATTCCTATTCTTCTTTTATCTTTCGCTTGGGATTCTCTAATAGAATCCATCTCTTCTTGGGTAAGAAAGCATGGATATGCTTTACCTTCACTTACTAAATATTTAATAAAAGTATGGTAAATTGTTTTTCTTTCTGATTGGATATAAGGTCCATATATACCTTTTATTTCGTTGATATCACGATATTCATATTCTTCAGGCACCATATCATAGTGTTCTAGGACATGTCTTATATATTCTACTGCTCCTTCTATTTCACGGGAAGAATCTGTATCTTCATTACGGAGATAAAAGATGCCTTTGCTTTGTTTTGCTAAAACATAATCTATGGTTGCAGAAAGAAAGTTTCCTATATGCATGAATCCTGTTGGAGATGGTGCAAAACGAGTCACTTTTGCTCCTTCGGGCAAATTCCTTTCTGGATACTCTCTTTCATAATCCTCTATACTTTTTGTAATATCGGGAAATATTAAATTCGCTAATTCTTTGGTAGTCATTTTATCAACCCTTTCTAAAAAAGAGCTATTTCCTCCCAAAGGACGAAATAGCTCGTGGTACCACCTTATTTTTTTCTTATTATCTTAACGCGATTAACGGAATACTTTGTATACAGTATTCAACTCCAAAGTTTCTTCTATTCATATCTATTTCCTTTTCCACCAACCAAGGACTCTCTAAGATAGAGGGATGAATATACTCCTCTTTTTCTTCGTTTGTGTTTCAATTATAGTAAATATGCTTTGGTTTGTCAATTATAAATCAACATGTTAATTTAAATCTGAAGTGCAACAAAGATGCATTGAAAAAGACACATGAATA